>JAUIFV010000133.1 GCA_030430155.1 Gammaproteobacteria bacterium | reverse complement strand
GCAGGCCTTTGGCATCGCCTTCAAGGTCGACGACGAAACCATCGAGAAGTACAAGAGCTACAACATCGATCTGGCCAAGGCCAGCGGACACGACCACTATGCGCTGCCGGTGCCTAGCGTGTTCGTGATCGACGCTGCCGGGGTGATCCAGTTCGGCTACAGCAATCCCGACTACCGCACCCGCGTGCCCGAGCGCATCGTCCGCGCCGCCATCGAAGCGGTGGAGGCAGGCGAGACCGGGCGCTCGGTGCGTTAGCGCAAGCCCCAACTCGAGTCGATCGAACTGACCGGCGATGGTTACTGGCTCTGCTGGTCCATCGCTTCGTCAGTCTTGTGCTGCGCGTCCAGCACCTGCTGCTCCATCGCCTTGGCCTTGTCCATCACCTTGAGCTGATCGTCAATGATGGTCTGCCGATCCTCATCAGGCGGCGGCTCCACGCTGCAGCCGGCCAGGCCGAGCGCAGTAGTAGCGAAGGCGATAACACTCCAATTCAAGCTCATGACTGGTCTCCCGAGACCTTTCCGGAAGGATATCGCGTCGACAAACGGAAAGTCCGGCTACGCGTCGCTCTCCTGGGCCCTCTGCCCTGAGCCCTGGGCCCTTACTAATGATCCACATCCAGCAGCGGATCATCATCCAACTCCTGCTGCAGCTCGCTCAGGCTGACGCTGTAGTCCTCACTGCGTGAGACCTGGGCAATGTGAAACAGGGCGTCGCCACGATTGACGATGGGCAGCTTGCTCATGCCGATGATCAATCCGCCGCGTCGCGCGCTGATCGGCTCCTCAGTCTCGCCAAAGGGGTCGCTGACCAACCCCAGGTGGGCCTGTTCGGCAATCGCGTCGCCGAGCCGCGCAGAACTGCGGACGATGCCGCTGATCGGTGCGCGTACCCAGTAGCTGGACTGTGCGCGCGGCGGTTTGGGTATCGCCGCGCTGCGTCGACGCCGACTGAGCATGTCCAGATTGGCCAGCACGCCCAGCACCCCGCGCACCCCGGTGCGAATCGCCACCTCGTGGAAGCGCAGCGCCTCGCCGGCCTCGTAGAGCAGCACCCTCACCCCGGCCTCCAGCGCCGCCTGGCGCAGCGAGCCGTCGCGCAGGGTGGAATTGACCAGCACCGGCGCGTTGAAGGCGCGCGCCAGCTGCAGCGTTTGCGGGTCGCTTAGATCCGCGCGTACCTGCGGCAGGTTGCTGCGGTGGACCGCGGCCGAATGCAGATCAATGCCGTACTGGCTGCGACAAACCACTTCGGTCATAAACAAATGCGCCAGCTGGGAGGCCAGCGAGCCGCCTGCGGAGCCGGGAAAGACCCGATTCAGATCGCGGCGATCGGGCAGATAGCGCGAATGGCTGATGAAGCCGAATACGTTGACGATGGGCACTGCCAGCAGGGTGCCGCGCAAGCGGCCCATGGCGCTGGACTGCAGCACCCGCCGTATCACTTCCACTCCGGTGATCTCATCGCCGTGGATGGCGGCGCTGACGAACACCGTGGGACCCGAACGCCTGCCGTGAACCACGTGCACCGGCAGGTTCACCGGCACATGATTGGACAGCGCGCTGATCGGCAGTTCCACCGTGCGCCGCTGCCCAGGGGCAACGAGTTCGTTTCCAATCTTGAATGAGGCACGCGGCATGATCGAGTGGTCCAACAGGCAAGAGCTCTTGGCTCTCAACCTAAAACCTAAAACCTAAAACCTAAAACCTAAAACGTCTTTGCTCTGGCTCTAACTAACCTTTGCCCTTGGTCCGCGTGTTGCCCGGCTTGAGATGGGTTTCCATGAACTCGATGATCTTGCCGGCGACGTCGATGTCGGTGGCCTTCTCAACCCCCTCCAGCCCGGGTGAGGAATTGACTTCCATGATCACCGGGCCGTGGTTGGAGCGCAGCATGTCCACACCGGCCACATTCAGACCCATCGCTCTGGCCGCGCGAACGGCGACGGAGCGCTCCTCTGGGGTGATCTTGATGGGTTTGGCGCTACCGCCGCGATGCAGGTTGGAGCGGAAGTCGCCCTCGGCGCCCTTGCGCTGCATTGCCGCGATGACCTTGTTGCCGATCACCAGGGCGCGGATGTCGGTGCCGCCGGCCTCCTTGATGAACTCCTGCACCAGAATGTTGACGTTGGCGCCGCGGAAGGCTTCGATCACCGATTTGGCCGAGCGTGGGGTCTCGCCCAGCACCACGCCGATGCCCTGAGTACCCTCCAGCAGTTTGATGATCGCCGGCGTGCCGCCGACCATTTCCAGCAAGTCATCGGTGCGCGCCGTCTCGTGGGCAAAGGCGGTCACCGGCATGCCGATGCCCTTGCGCGCCAGCACCTGCAAGGAACGCAGCTTGTCGCGAGAGCGACCGATGGCCACTGATTCGTTGAGGCTCCACACGCCCATCATTTCGAACTGACGCAGGACCGCCAACCCGTAGAAGGTGATGGATGCGCCGATGCGTGGGATCACCGCATCGAAACCCTCCAACTTGCGGCCCTGATAGCGCAGCTCGGGACGGTGGGCGGTGATGTTCATGTAGCACTTCAGCGTGCTGATCTGCTCGATCTCGTGGCCGCGCTCAGTAGCGGCTTCCATCAATCGCTTGTGGCTGTAAAGCTCCGCGTTGCGGGCGAGCAGGGCGATTTTCATGGGCAGCTCCGATTCCGGGGTGTTCGGGCGTCGCCGTTGCCGCGACACCTTCAGGTTCACCGCGAGTGGGTGTGGCCCATAGGATACGTCCTGGCGCCAGGGTATGTGCAGTGGCCAGGCGTCGGTGAAGTGGTCTATTCACCAGCAGTGCGGGTCAGGCAGCTTGCTCGCTGCCGTACCGCGGTGCCAGCTCCTGCATCACCAGCGGCAGCTCGGTGCAGTCCACCAGCGCCAGGCGCCCGGCGTGATCTTCGGTGAGTGCGGTCAGGCTTTCCACCCAGTCGCCATCGTTGGCGTAGACCAGGCCGTCGACCACGCGCAGGTCGGCGCGGTGCACGTGTCCGCAGATCACCCCATCCAGGCCTCGGCGTTTGGCGTCGGCCAGCGTCGCTGCGCGGAAGCGGGTGATGAAGGCCTCGGCGGCATGCGATTTGCGCTTGAGGAAAGCGGCCAGCGACCAGTACCGCAATCCGGCGGCAGTGCGCAGCTGATTGGCCCAGCGGTTGGCCGACAGGATCAGGTCATAGAGCCACTCGCCGAAGTTCTCCTTGAGGCCGCCCAGGCGCACCTGCGCATCGAATTCGTCGCCATGGGTGACCAGCATGCGGCGGCCATCAGCGAGCTGGTGTATCACCCGGCGGCGGATCTTCCAGTGCGCCAGCAGCCGTCCGCACCAGCCGCGGATGGGTTCGTCGTGATTGCCGGGGATGTAGATGACCTCGGTGCCGGCGCGGCTGAGCTGATCGAGCAACTGCACCACCCGCTGCTCATCGCGCCCGAAGCGCGCGCGGGCGCGAGTGATCCACCACAGATCGAAGACATCGCCGACCAGATACAGCTGCTGCACGCGAATCTGACTCAAGAATCGAATCAGCGGCTGTACTTGGCAGTTTGGTGACCCAAGGTGCAGGTCGGAAATGAACAGCGTGCGCAGATCATAGGGCTCGGTGCTACGCATGGGCGGCCTCCGCTGTGGCGAGCGAACGATCTTCAGTAGCGACTTTGCAATCGGCGCCGCCGTCGATATAGCGCGCCTTTTTGCGCGCCTTGATCTGCTGCAGATCCAGCCACAGCAGTCCGTCGGTACAGCCGGCGAAGTCCGGGTCCACGCCGAAGGCGAGGAACTGCACGCCGCCCGGCTCACAAAGGTCGGTGTACTGCTTGTACAGGGTGGGCACGCTGCAGCCCAGCGCAGTCAGGCGCTGCTTGAGTTCGGAGAAGGCCGATTCCGGCGCGGGATCTGTGAACTGCGGTGCCGGTTGACTGTATTGGTAGGGGTGGAAAGCGCGCGCCTGGCCGTGAGAGCCGCCGTAGTACTGACTGTAGTAGCCGACCAGCAGATCGCGCGCCTGTTCGGGCAACACGGCCGAGATCGACACCGGCCCGAACAGATAGCGCAGCTGCGGATTGCGGCGCAGATAGGCGCCGATGCCGAACCACAGATATTCCAGGCTACGCGAATTCCAATAGCGCGGCTGCACGAAGCTCCGCCCCAACTCCAATGCCTGCGGCAGCTGTTGCATCAGCGTCGGATCAAAATCGAACAGGCTGGCGCTATACAGGCGATAGCCACCGCCGGCGGCGATCAGCTCGGCGCAGCGGCCGAGGCGATAGGCGCCAACCAGCTCCAGCTGCTGGGGATCCCACAGCAGCAGCTGCTCGTAGTAGGGGTCATAGCGGTCCAGATCGCGCGACCTGCCGCTACCTTCGCCCACCGCGCGGAAGGCGGTCTCGCGCATCCGGCCGATCTCGGCCAGCAGCGGCGAGTCCAGATCGACTTTGGCCAGGCGGATCTCCTTGCCGTCCGGGGTGTGACCGAGCAGTTCGCATGCCGCAACAGCGCGAATCAGCGCGCGGGCATCACTGGGACCGGCCACGGCGGCCAAACCGCATTCTCGGCGCGAGCGCGGCAGGCTGTAGACCACCCGCCTGATGCGTTCGCATTCCTGTTTGAGGGCTGTTTTGTCCAGTTCGCGTGGCGGAGCGGGTTCCAACCGCCCCACTCGCAGCGGCAGCCGGGTCTGGCCGAGGCGATGCAGCTGACGCGGCAACAGCACGGTGCCCAGTGGTTTGGCCAACAGCGACAATCCGTAGAAGCTCAGACTGTTGCGACCACCGATATGGATGGGGACCAGCGGCGCCTGGGCAGTGGCGGCAAGACGCAGAAAGCCTGGGCTCCAAGGCCGATCTCGCACTCCGCTGATGCCCAGTCTGGAAACCTCGCCGGCCGGAAACACCAGCAGTGCCTCGCCGCGCCCTAGCGCCGCCCGTGCGCCGCGCCAAGCAGTCGTGCCGTTGCCCTGGCCGAGCACCGGGACCGGCAACAGCAGCGGTGCCAACGGCGCCAGCTGCAATAGCCAGTCATTGGCCAGCACTTTCAGATCGCGCCGAACTTGCCCCACAAAATGGATCAGCGCCAGTGCGTCCAGCGCGCCCAGGGGATGATTGGCGACGATGACCACCGGGCCGTCGACCGGCACCCGCTCGCGTTCGATGTGGTCAACTTGGTAGCGACAGTCCAGATGGCGTAGCGCCTCGTCGATGAAAGCGAAGGTAGGCAACTCCCCATGTCGATCAAGAAAGTCCTGCACGCTGTCGATGCCGGTGAAACGCAATATCGAACGTGCCAGCTTGGGGCGAGTGCTGCCCAGCCAGGCCGGCAAGCGTTGGCCCAAGCTTTGCTGCAGCTGTTGCATGGTCGCTCCCAGGTGTGGTTCACAACAGCTTGGGCGACGCCGGCAACAGGGCGATTGCGCTTGCGCGAAGGGAATGTGTCAAAGCCGGCCAACTGCAACGCAACTGCAATCCGGGCGTGGGGCAATCCTTAGCCCGCAGTGTCATGAGTCTTCGGCCGCCTTCGATCTGCCGTGGCGCGATCTGCTCCCTACGATCGACTCGGCCTAATGTCCAAGTACGCCGTCATCGATCTCCGCATCCGCGGACCGCACCACAGCAGCTCTCCGACGCCCTCGCAACGAACATTCATGAAACTGCGGGTTAAGGATCCCCAACAGGACCTGGGGCAAAAGATGCTCTGTGCCGCATCGGCGTGTATCATCCGCGCCCCAAGCATTCATCGCTTCATCTCGACAGAAGGATAGATTCATGACCGCGTACCTGTTCACCTCTGAATCGGTGTCTGAGGGCCATCCGGACAAGGTTGCCGACCAGATCTCCGACGCGGTTCTGGATGCCATCCTGGCCCAGGACAAGCGCGCCCGGGTGGCCTGCGAGACGATGGTCAAGACCGGCGTCGCCATCGTTGCCGGCGAGATCACCACCACTGCCTGGGTGGACCTGGAAGAGCTGGTGCGCAAAGTCATCAACGACATCGGCTACACCTCCTCGGCGGTGGGCTTTGACGGCAGCACCTGCGGCGTGTTGAACCTGATCGGTAAGCAGAGCCCGGACATCAACCAGGGTGTGGATCGCAAGAGCCCCGAACAGCAGGGTGCCGGCGACCAGGGCCTGATGTTCGGCTACGCCTGCAACGAGGCTCCGGAGTTCATGCCGGCGCCGATCTACTACTCGCACCGACTGGTGGAGCAGCAGGCCAAGGTACGCAAGAAGCGCGGCAGCCCGCTGCAGTGGCTGCGTCCGGACGCCAAGAGCCAGGTCACCCTGCGCTATGAGAACGACAAGATCGTCGGCCTGGACGCCGTCGTGCTGTCCACCCAGCACGATCCGGGGATCAAGCAAAAGGACATCTACGAGGGTATCTACGAGTACGTGCTGCGCCCGGTGCTGCCGAAGAAGTGGCTGGATTCCCTGCCCAAAAAGGCGGTGCACATCAATCCCACCGGCAAGTTCGAGATCGGCGGGCCGGTCGGCGACTGCGGTTTGACCGGACGCAAGATCATCGTCGACACCTACGGCGGCATGGCCCGCCACGGCGGCGGCGCCTTCTCCGGCAAGGATCCGTCCAAGGTTGACCGCTCGGCGGCCTATGCCTGCCGCTACGTGGCCAAGAACATCGTCGCCGCCGGCCTGGCCGATCGCTGCGAGATCCAGGTCAGCTACGCCATTGGCGTGGCCGAACCGACCTCCATTTCGGTGACCACTTTCGGCACCGGCAAGATTGCCGACGTAGCCATCGAGAAGCTGATCCGCGCCCACTTCGATCTGCGCCCCTACGGCATCCTGCAGATGCTGGACCTGATCCATCCGATGTATCAGGCCACTGCCGCCTACGGGCATTTCGGCCGCAAGCCGAAGGAGATCCGCAACGCCGACGGCAGCACCTTCACCGCCTTCTCCTGGGAACAGACGGACAAGGCCGAGGTGCTCAAGGAAGCGGCCAAGTCGGTATAGCTCGCCGCTTGCACCTATCGCAGCAATGAAAGCGGTACAGTTTGATCAACTGTATCGGCTAATCCTTTGGCTGCGAGGAAGAAGATGCGAGCACCCGTCGTTCTGGGCCTGATGTGCGTGTTGTGCGGCTGCCAGTCCGAGCAGCCAGCACCCGCGGCCGGGTCGGCTGCGATTGAAGGCGCGGCAGCACCCACGGCCAGCGCCGTATCGGATCGAGTCCAGGCGCGGCGCAGCGACGAGTATGAGCTGCGTATCGTCGACGCCGATATCGATCCGGGGCACCGCCCGCTGCTGCGTGAGGCCACGCTGTACAGCGCGCAGATGCGCGACGAGTTCTTGGGCCAGGTTGAAGCGGCCAAGGCCGAGGGCTTTGAGTTCGAGCTGCCCTGGCAGCTGGAACTGGAATTGGCCAAGGTCGTCGACAGTGAGGCGCTGGTGGTAGTGCAAGCCAATGGCTACCAGTTTCAGGGTGGTGCCCATGGGTTACCGCTGCAGGCCAGTTTCGTCTATCTGCCGATCAGTGGCGAGATGATGCCCATAAACGACTGGTTCGCAGACGATGCGGTGTGGTCGACGATCAGCCAGGTCAGCATCAGCGGCTTGCAGTCGCAGCTGGCGCCGTTGATGGGCGAGGATGACGACGACAGCGCGGAGGGGTTGGATGCGGAGGCCGGCCAGTGGCTGAGCGACGGTGCCGGCCCCGATCCGCAGAACTTCCAGCTGTATATGCCCGTGCTCGACGATGCCGGTCTGATTCGAGCCTTCGCTGTCACCTTTGCGCCCTATCAGGTGGCGCCCTACGCGGCCGGCTCGCCGCAGGTGGAGATCGCGGCAGAGCTACTGCTGCCGCACGTCAAGGAGGCGTATCGCGGGTTGTTTGCGGCTGAGTAGCTGGCGCTTGAGGGCTCAGGGCCCAGGGCCCAGGGCCCAGGAAAGCTGGCGACCACGCGCTCTGGACCTTCTGGGCTTTGTTTCACACAGCGGAGGGCCAGGGCCCAGGAGAGCTGGCCACTGCGCGCTTTTGACTGGGCCCTGAGCCCTGGGCCCTGTGCCCTGGCTCCACCTACGAAGGGCCCAGGAGAGCTGGCGACCGCGCGCGTTTGACTGGGCCCTGAGCCCTGGGCCCTGTGCCCTCTGCCCTGGCTCCACCTCCGAAGCGCCCAGAAAAGCCCGGGGCGTCGCCCGCCCCTGAACCTCCTGGGCCCCGCGTATCTATCCCTCAGGCTGCGGCCCTACCCTCGGTAACTCAATCACAAAGCGCAGCCCGCGCTCGGAGTCCGGCTTGGCGTTGATGCTGCCGCCGAGCTGGGTATGGACCAGATTGAAGACGATGTGCAGACCCAGGCCACTGCCGCCTTGGGCGCGCCGGGTGGTGTAGAAGGGCTCAAACAGCTGCTCGAGCTGGGCCTCGCTGACGCCGCGGCCGTTGTCGCTGAACTCGATGTGCACCCGGCCGGCTGAGTCCACTCGGCTGTGCAGGCGCATGACTCCGCTGCCGTCCTCGCCGAAGCCGTGGATCAGTGCATTCTGGATCAGATTGCTTACCACCTGACCCAGCGCGCCGGGGTAGCTGTCCATTTCCACATCGCTGGCCAAGTCCAGCTGCAGCTCGATGGGGCGGCGCTTCCAGGTCAGTTCCAGCGAGCTGACCACCGCATTGAGACACTGCGCCAGATCGAACAATCGGCGGTCGTCGCGACTGCGGTCCACCGACACCTGCTTGAAATTGCGCACCAGTTCGGAGGCGCGGGCCAGATTGCTGTCGATCATCTTTGCCGCGTGATTGGTCTGATCGATGAAGTCATTCAGTTCACTACGCTGCAGCGCACCGCCGCGCAGCGATGTCGACAGCGCCGCGCAACGCTCGTTGAGAAAGGTTGAGGCAGTGCGGGCGACGCCGACCGGCGTATTGATCTCGTGGGCGACACCGGCGACCAGCTGACCCAGCGATGCCAATCGCTCGCGTGATACCAACTCGCGCTGCGCGCCGCTGAGCTGGGCCAGCGCGGTCTCGGCCGACTCCTTGGCTGCCGAGAGTTCGGCAGTGCGCTCGGCGACCATGCTTTCCAGCTCATGCGAGCGCCGCTCCACGCGCGCGGTGCGCCAGCGCATCAGCGCATAGACCGACAGACCCAGCATCAGCACCACCAGCGCTCGCAGCCACCACTGCTGCCACCAGGCCGGTTCCACAACGACCGGCAGAATGAGTTGCTCGCTGTGCAGCTCGCCGGTGCGGCCGCCGCCGCGGATTTGCAGTTCGTACTGACCTGGATTCAGTCGGGTGTAGCTGGCAACCCGACGGGTGGCATCGGTCGCAATCCAGTCCTGGTCGAAGCCCAGCAGGCGATGGGCATAGCGATTGCGCTGTGGCGCGGTGTAGTCCAGCGCCGCGTACTCGACGCTGAATCCGCGCTGCTGAGCCGCGATCCGCAGCGTGCCGCCGCCGGCCGACAGCGGCATCGCATCGCCGTCGACCTGCACTTCGGTAATCACCAGCGGTGGAATCTGCGCCCAGCGAGCGAATCGATGCGGGTCTACCACCATCAGCCCGCGGCTGCCGCCAAACAGCAGTTCGCCGCTTGCGGTCTTGGTGTAGGCGCGAAACCATGCGGTGCCCAGGTCGGCGCCGTCGGCCCGGCCGAGTTCGTAGAGTGAGTCCTCATTGGGGTCATAGACGAAGCGCTGTGACCAGATCCGGCCGCCCTCATCCTCGAGCAGGTTGGCGCCGAAGGGCTGGCCAGCGAAGCCGTGGCGGGCGCTGATTGCCTGCAGTTGGACCTGATACTCCTGCTCGGCCAGGGTTGCCTTGTAAAGTCCGGTCGGGGTGTCTATCCAGAGTTGATCGGCGCTGTCTATCAACAGCCCAAGCACGCTCAGGGCGACCTCTGCCGAGTCCAGCTGCGCGTGCACCGCCTTGAGGCCCTGCTGGTCTGGCAGGCGTCTGTACAAACCGGCCGAGCTGCCCACCCACAGCCCGCCATCGGCGGCGGCGATCAGCGCGTTGATGTCATCACGCAGCGGCGTGCCATCGCTCAGACTGACCGCCGAAATCTGATCTGAGTAGTCGCTGAGCAGCGCCAGCCCGCCGTCGGTGCCTATCCACAGGCCGTCATTCCCCCGGTTGAGCAGGCAGCGGATGTAGGTGTTGGGCAGGCCGTCCTCGATGCCATAAAGGCGCAGTTCGGGGACGTCCGGGTGCCATTGATAGAGGCCGTCCTGGGTGCCGATCCAGCGTGCGCTGGCTTGACCCAGGCTGAGCGCGGAGACGATGCCGTTGCGCAGCTGGCCGCCGTCAGCGCCCTGCGCACGGATGCCGCCGACCAGACCGCGCCGACGGTCCCAGATGTCCACCCCATTGCCGCGAGTGCCGACCCACCAGGTCTGTTGGTCGGCCTCCATGACGCTGCTGATGCTGGGCAGGCTGAGCGACTCGGCGCGGGTAGGGCTGTGTCGAATCATCGCGATCGCCTCGTTGCCGGGGTCGTGCCGCTGCAGTCCTCCGCCGTAGCCGCCGGCCCAGATCTGCCCGGCTTGATCGCGCAACAGAGCGCGGATCTGGTCGTTGGCCAGACTCGATGCCAGAGCAGGATCGGGGCGAATATGCTGAGTCAGCTGCAGGCTGTGCAGATCGACCACCTCGATACCGCCGAGCAGCGCAACCCACAGGCTGTGGGCGTTGGGCTGGACCAGATTTACCACTGCTGGCCGGTTGGCATGATCGACATCGACCGGTACCGGGGTCAGCGCGCTGGCGTCTGCAGCGATCAGGTGCGCGCCCATGCGCGCGCTGCCGGCGACCACGCGGCCATCGTCCAGCTCCAACAGTGCCTGGACCAGCTCACCCTGCAGGCTGACGCCACTTGTGGTTCTTGCCAGCACCCGTTCGTGGCGGCTGTTGCCCACCCGCCGGACGCTCAAGCCTCCCCAGCTGCCGACCCACAGATTGCCGCGGGAATCGGCCAGCAGGGCCATGATGTGCTCGTCATTGGCGCTGCTGTCGGCGCCCAGCCGCTGGCGATGCGCAATCAGCTGCCCGGACTGCGGGTCCCATTCGCTCAGCCCGTTGCGCGTACCGATCCAAATCCGGCCACGAGTGTCCTCGGCCAGGGCGCGTACGGTGTTGTGGGTCAGACCCGTCGTCGGGTCGTCGTCGGACTGGCGAAAGTGGCTGATCTCGCCGCTGTCTGGATCCAGTACGGCAACGCCGTCGGCGTTGCTGCCAACCCAGATCCGGCCATCGCTGCTGCTGAGCAGCGCGCGGACGAAATCGCCGCCCAGCGATGTGCTGCTTCCAAACACCTCCGGGTAGGGTTTGAAGCGATAGCCGTCGTAGCGCAGCAAACCGTCCGGGGTGCCGATCCAAAGAAAACCGATCTGGTCCTGAGCCAGTGCCGAGACGTTGTTGTCGGGCAGGGAGTCGGCGTCACCGACCGCTTCGAAGAAGGGGTCGGGGGTGAAGGCGGCGCCGCCGCCGCAATACAACGCGGCGGCCAGCGCAGCGACGTAGCGTAGCGCGCACATCCGTTCAGCATGCTAAGCGCCCCGGATACGAATGCAATCGCCGTGCGGCCACAGAATGCCGTCAAGTGGTGAATTAGTGCGACTTCCCCGCCACTGCGACTATTCAGTGCCTCCGTGGGCAGCCGTCGCGGCCTGCACCTGATCGAGGATGAAGGCCAGCTCGATGGCGCGGTCGCGATACTTCTGATATCGCCCCGAATTGCCGCCGTGACCGCCCTCCATGTCCGTTTTCAGCAACAACGGGCTGCTGTCGGTTTTCAACGTACGCAGTCGGGCGACGTACTTGGTCGGTTCGAAGTACTGCACCTGGCTGTCCCACAGGCCCGAGGTGATCAGCATTGCCGGGTAGCCGCCGGCGCGCAGGTTGTCGTAGGGCGAATAGCTGAGCATGTAGTCGTAGTAGGCCTTCTGCTTGGGGTTGCCCCACTCGTCGAACTCATTGGTGGTCAGTGGGATGGATTCATCCAGCATGGTGGTGACCACGTCGACGAAGGGCACCCTGGACACCACCGCGCGGTACAGCTTCGGGTCCTGATTGACCACCGCGCCCATCAGCAGTCCGCCAGCGCTGCCGCCAGTGGCCGCGACTCGATTTGGTGCCGCATAAGCGCGCTCGATCAGATGGCGGGTGACGTCGATGAAATCGTTGAAGGTGTTCTTCTTGTTGAGCAGCCGGCCGTCTTCATACCAGGCCCGGCCCAGCGCCTGGCCGCCGCGGATGTGCGCGATGGCGACCACCACGCCGCGGTCGAGCAGCGAGACCCAGTTGCTGTCAAAACGCGGCTCGTAGGTGCTGCCGTAGGAGCCATAGCCGTACTGCAGCAGCGCCGCGGTGCCGTCGATGGGCAGGTCGCGGCGACGCAGCAGTGAGACCGGGATCTGTTTGCCGTCCCGCGACCGCGCATGGATGAACTCGCTGACGTACAGCGTGGCGTCATAGCCGGGCACCGGGTCGCGCTTGAGCAGAGTGCGCTGGCCGCTGGCCGGTGCGTAGTCATACACCGACTTGGGGGTGACCAGCGAGCTGTATTCGTAGCGTACCGTCGCGCTGGCCGGATCGGGGTTGTCGCTGAGCAGAAAGTCGTAGGGGCTTTCGTCGGCGCTGATGGTCTGATCGGCAGCGCCGCTCCAGGGCCGCACCCGCAGCTGCGACAGCCCACCCACTTTTTCGTTGATGGCCAGGAAATCAGTAAAGACCTGAAAGCGTTCGACCAGGGCGTCTTCGCGATGCGGCACCAGTTCGCGCCAGGCCGCGCGGTCGCCGGACTGCGCCATCGGCACCTGCAGCAGGCGGAAGTTCGGCGCCTGCCAATTGCTCAGTATCACCCAGCTGTTCCGGTGATCCTCGATCTCGTACTTGTGATCGCGCTGGCGCGGATAAACCACCGCGAAACGCAACTCCGGGTCGTCTGCGGCGGCGACCCTGGTCTCGCTGGATACCGTCGATTCGCTTTCGATCATCACGTAGCGATCGCTGCGGCTGTTGTGCAGCGACAGGTAGAAGCTGCTGTCGGTCTCCTCAAAGAGCAACTCGTCGCTGGCCGGATCGCTGCCCAGGCGGTGCCTGCGCACGCGCTCACCGAGCAGCGTCTGCGGATCCTTCTCGATATACAGCACGCTGCCGCTGTCGGCGCTCCAGGCGATATCGGTCTGCACGTTGTCGATGGCCGCCAGGGCCGTTGTATCGTCGTCCAGATCGCGCACCCGCAGCTGCCACTGGCGGCGACCGACGGTGTCTTCCACCCAGGCCAGCAGCCGCCCGTTGGGACTGACCTGATAGTTGCCGATCTGATAGTAGCTGTGGTCCTGAGCCAGCGCGTTGCCGTCGAGCAGAATCTGTTCGGGCGCGTCCATGCTGCCGCGGCGGCGGGCATAGATGGGATAGTCGCCACCGGCCTCGAAGCGGCGGTAGTACCACCAGCCGTTCTTGAACTCCGGCACGCTGGCATCGTCAGCGACGATGCGCCCGATCATCTCCTGATACAGCTGCTCCTGTAGCGGCTCGGTATGCGCCATCATCGCTTGCTGATAGGCGTTCTCGGCGTTCAGATAGGCCAGCATCTGCGGATCGCTGCGAGTGTCGTCACGCAGCCAGTAGTACTCGTCGCTACGCGCGCCGTGCGGCGAGGGCACCTGGTAGGGTTTACTGGCGGCCATCGGCGGCAACAGTCGGCCGTCGGCGTCGCGGCGCAGCAGGGTGGATTCAGCGTCGTCGGCAAACACCTGCTGGGCCTCTAGGCTGTCGCCGAATAGCGGCGTCTGGCGCTGCTGAGGGGAACTGCAGGCGCAGACCGCGGCTGCGGCAAACACGAACAGAAGCGGGGTGCGCATGGGCGATATTCCGTAGTCATTGTATCGGTGTCTTGGATTGCGTTGGCGGGCAGCGCCGTACGGAGCCGCAGGATCGGTAAGCTGAGGTGATGAGTATGTCACCGCCAGCGGCAGCCGGCCTGGTCTCGGTCATCATGCCGGTGCGTGACGGCGGA
>JAUIFV010000132.1 GCA_030430155.1 Gammaproteobacteria bacterium | reverse complement strand
GCCTGCGATCGGGCAGTGGTCGCTGCCGTGGTCGAAGATGATTTTCCAGCTGCCGTCGGACTGACGTTGCCAGGTGGAGTTGAAGTTGCCGATCTGGGTGCCGTCCGGCGCGAACACCGGCCCCCGGCTTAAGGCCAGGTCGCCGCTGGCCAGCACCTGCACCGAACCCGAGCGCCAGGAGAAGGGGGCGGCTTCGGCCTCGAAGTAGCGCGACCACGCGGCAACGACCGCTGCCTTGCCGCGCAACGGGGTGTCTCCGCTGATGAAAACGGTGTCTTCGGCGATGAACTCCCCAAAGGCGGCCAGATCGCGATCGGCCATGGTCTGGGCGAAGGCGTTTTCGACGTTGGCAACGTCGGCGGCCAGCTGTTCGGGGTCGGCAATTGCCACGGCTGGCGCGGCAAGCAGGCAGAGCAGAGTCAGATCAAGCAGTTTCATCGTTCGAAGTCGGGATCAGAGGCACTCATTGTCGCCGTTATGCACACACTGCCGGGCATCATGGGCTGCGCGTTGATTCCGGCTGGCGATGCTGTTGCTTGAGCAGATCATTGCCGTAGAGCGGCTGTTCCCCGGGCGGTCGGGAGCGAAAGCGTCGATGCGCCCACAGGTACTGCTCGGGGATCTGCCGAATCTCCGCTTCCACCAGCGCGTTGCTGCGCGTGGTGTCGGCAAGGGGGTCGTCGCTGGGGTATTCGGTCAGCGCCGGGTCGATGCGCACTTGCCAGCCGCCACCTTCCAGTCGCCGCACCATGCACGGCAGCGTCGGGCAGCCGGCAGCGCTGGCCAATCGCAGATTGCCGGTGGTGGTGGCGGCCGGCACGCCGAAAAACGGTGCGAAAACGGTGCCGTAGCTGAAATTCTGGTCGGGAGCGGAGATCAGCACGGCGTTGTCCTTGAGCGCGCGCAGCATGCCGCGGACGTCCTTTTTGTCCAGGGTGTGGATCCAGCGCCGTCGCCCGCAGTCGGCGACTGCCTCCAACGTGGCGTTGTTGTGTCGTCGCACCACGCCCCAAATCCGGTCGATCAGGTCTGCAGGCGCAGCGCCGGCCTCTGCCAGTGCTCTGGGCACCATCTCCAGCATGGTGAAATGCGGCGTCAGCAAAATGGCGCCGCGACCGTCTTGCAGTGCGGCTATCAGGTGCTCGGCGCCCACCAGCTGCAGTTGATTGCGCAGCTGCGGCCGGTGCCAGGCGAGCAGATTCTCCAGCAGGCTCAGCGCCGTGGAGCGTAGATTGCGGATCGCCAAGGCCTGTCGCTGATCGTCGCTCAGCTCCGGCATGCACAGCTGCAGGTTGGCCAGCACCACCCGCCGCCGGCTCCGCGCCAGCGCCGCCAGCGGTACCGCCGCGGCACGGCCAAGCGCCATCAACAAGGGCAGCGGAAGCGCGCAGCAGATCCGCAATAACGCAATCAGCAGCCGTGCCGAGGTCGGTCCGCCTGGATCATTGCTGCTCACTACGCGGCCACGTCCGGTCGCCGCTTGTCCCGGTCACTGCTGATCGGCGTCGCCGGCGCTGAACCGCGGCGCCGCGCTTCGTAAACTTTGGCGTACTTCAAAAACACGTAGAAGGCGCCAGTCACGCTGGCGATGAATCCGGCCCAGCCGTTGAGGAACTGGCGCTTGTACAGCCAGGTGCGCAGGAAGAACAGCGGCGGATAGAGCACCATCCGGGTACGCACCCAGCCGCTGTCGCGACGCAGCCTATCGGCGGCCGTACCGCTGGCGTAGGCATTGACCTTGTCCACCTTGGTGCGAATGTCGCGTTCGCCGTCGTGCATCAGCCAGCCGGGCAACCGACCGACCAGACCGGCCACGCTGGGGGCGGCGTGGATGGACGCCGAGGTCATCGTCATCCGGTCGCGGCGGAACAGTCGCAGATAACGGTTCATTCGGGTGGCGGGGTGCTGAAACTGCCAGAACAGCCATTCGCGTCTGGCCAATGTGTAGCCGTCGCAGTTCGGTAGCTCGTCGCGGAACAGTGCCTGCAGCGCGGCGGCAGCCGGTTGGGAAAGCCATTCATCGGCATCCAGCAGCAGCACCCACGGTGAGTGTGCGTGAGCGATGGCAGCGGCTTTCTGCGGTCCGTAGCCGGCAAAGCGCTGCGTGTAGACGCGTGCCCCGCGAGCCCTGGCCAGCTCGCAGCTGGTGTCGGCGCTGCCCGAGTCCAACACTACCGCGTCGGCGACCGGCGGCACGCTGTCCAAACAGCGCGCCAGCGTGGCGGCGTTGTTGTAGGTGGTCACCACCAGGGTCAGCGGTAGTCCTTGCGGGTCAGACAGATGTTTGTTCATTCGGTCCACGCGATCGCTCGCTGAGCGCGAGATAGAGTCCAATCAGCCACCACCATAGCCCGCTCCAGAAGCTGGAATACAGCGCCGGGTGGGTGTTGAGTGGAAACATCAGTATCAGCAGGGCGATGGCCGGCGCTAGGGCTTGGCGTCTTTGCTCTGAATCACTGCGCAGCCAGCGCCGCAGCAGCAGCAGATGGACCAACAGCAATCCGATCGCGCCAATCAGGCCCTGTTCGGCACTCACCTCCAGCCACAGATAGTGCGGATGAGATGCACCGGTGCCGCTGACCGGATTGACCCAGGGGTCGCCGTCGCCGGCGTGCGCGTTGTAGGCATGGCGAAAACCGCGCACCCCGACGCCGTTAATGGGATGGCTGAGGCTCATATCAACCGCAGTAGCGAAGATCGGCAGCCGCCCGGCCAGGGCGTGATCGATGCCGTCCCGATCGCCACTCAGCGCTGCGGCGGTGCGGTCGACGCGCTCGGCGAAGCGTTCGGAAAGCTGATAGCCGGCGAGGGTCGCGGTCAGGGCGAGTAGCGCGCCCGCGCCGGTTGCCAGCAGCAGCAGCTTCGGGCGCCTACTCCAGCGGTAGCAGGCCAGCGCGGCCAGCGCCACGGTCAAGCCGATCCAACCGGCCCGCGCGCCAGCGAGCAGCACCACGACCAGCAGCGCAATCGCGGCGACCAGCAAAGCCAGATTGCGCCGCAGCAGCGGCACCAGCAGCAGCGGCGCCAGCAGCGCCATCACCGGTCCGAGCTTGAGATCGTCGCTGCCGAAGATGCCGCTCAGCCGATCCGCTTCGGCGGCACCGGCCAAACCGGCGCCGAACGTTGCCTGCACCAGGGCATCGAGTAGCCATGGCAGCACCGGTAGCGCGGCCGCCCACGGCAGCACCGCGGTAGCGCTGCGAGCCTGGGCAATCAGGATGATCGCGACCGCCAGCAGCGGCAGGCGCAGTGCGGTGGCGACCCAGATCCAGCTGGACTTGGGATTGACCGCATCGAAGGCCGAGAGCAGGCAGGGCAGCAGCAGGCAGACGCTGATCAGGGCCAGATCGCGCATCGCCGGCGTGAGCGGCCGACGCCGCTGCCGCCAGAGCAGTACCCCGCCAACGATCGCGCCGATCAGCACGGTCAGCGCATTAAGCGCCTCCCAGGGCAGACTGAGTGGAATTGCCGCGACCAGCAGCGCGGCCGGCCAGTGCTGACGCCAAAGGGCCAAGTCAGGCAGCTGCATGGCCCACCGCAAGTCGGAAGCGGCTCAGCATTCGATGACGTTGACCGCCAGTCCGCCGCGCGAGGTTTCCTTGTACTTGTCGCGCATATCGCGACCGGTATCGCGCATGGTTTTGATCACCTTGTCCAGACTTACCCGGTGTTTGCCGTCGCCGCGCTGCGCCATACGCGCGGCGTTGATGGCTTTGACCGAGCCCATCGCGTTGCGTTCAATGCAGGGAATCTGCACCAGCCCGCCGATGGGGTCGCAGGTCAGCCCCAGGTTGTGCTCCATGCCGATCTCGGCGGCGTTCTCGACCTGGCCCGGACTGCCGCCCAGCGCCGCCACCAGCCCGCCGGCCGCCATGGAGCAGGCCACGCCGACCTCGCCCTGGCAGCCCACTTCGGCCCCGGAAATCGACGCGTTCTCCTTGTAGAGGATGCCGATGGCGCCGGCAGTGAGCAGGAAGTCGGCAACGCCGCGGTCCGACGCGTTGGGACAGAAGCGGGTGTAGTAGTGCAGCACGGCGGGAATGATTCCGGCGGCGCCGTTGGTGGGCGCGGTGACCACCCGACCACCGGCAGCGTTCTCCTCGTTCACCGCCAGGGCATAGAGGTTGACCCAGTCCAGGATGGTCAGCGGATCGCGCAGGCTGGCTTCGGGGCCGGCCAGCAGTTCGGCATACATCGCCGGGGCACGTCTCCCCACTTTGAGTCCTCCGGGCAGGGTGCCGGTTTCGCGTATGCCGCGCTGCACGCAGGACTGCATCGCCTCCCAGATGTCCATCAGTCCGCGGAAGACGTCGTCTTCGCCGCGCCAGACCTGCTCGTTGGCGAGCATGATCCGGGCGATGCTGAGCTTGTGCTCATCGCACAGCTTGAGCAGTTCATCGGCGTTGTTGAAGGGGTAGGGCACCGGCGAGCTGTCGGGGACGATCTTGTCCTCCGCCGCTTCGTCCTGATTGACCACGAAGCCGCCGCCGACCGAGTAGTAGTCGCGGGTGAACAGCACCGCACCGGCATCGTCAAGGGCGGTAAAGCGCATACCGTTGGAGTGATGCGGCAGCTTCTGGCGCTTGTTGAAGAGCAGATCGCGCTTTTCCACGAAGGGCAGCGGATCGCGCTTGGGCACCGCGATGCTGCTCTCGCTGCGAATACGCTCCAGGCGTGCGGCGATCTGCTCCACGTCGACGGTATCGGGCTCTTCGCCCTCCAGACCCAGCAGCACCGCCTTGTCGGTGCCGTGCCCGCGTCCGGTCAGCGCCAACGAACCAAACAGCTCGGCGCTGATCCGCGCGGTGGCCTGGAGATGGCCGAACTCATTGAGCCGGGATACAAAGCGGTGCGCCGCCCGCATCGGGCCCACCGTGTGCGAGCTGGACGGACCTATGCCGATCTTGAACAGATCGAAGACGCTGACAGCCATGGGAATCTCACCTCGGTCGGGGCGCTGATTGTAGACGCTAAAGCGCCGTCGCCCAGAATGACTTTGCCGGTCCCGCGTCGGCTACCGCACAATGCGCAGCCCCCACCCGCCGGAATGCGCCTGATGCCGCTCACCCTGTACAGCAAGGAACACTGCCATCTATGCGACGAGGCGCTGGCGCTGATCGAGCAGCTGGGCGTCAGCCCACAGGTGGTGGATGTGGAAGCCGACGACCAGCTGATGGCCGAGTACGGGCTGCGCATTCCGGTGCTGGCCGACGAAAAGGGGAGGGAATTGGGCTGGCCTTTCGACACAGAGTCGCTGCGCGCTTTTCTCAGCCCTCAGCCCTCAGCCCTCAGCCCTTGAGCTTGGCCAGAATCTCGCTCCTGGCATCACGCAAAATCGATTCTCGATCCAGGTTCTTCAAGATGTCCTGCAACGCGCGTTTCGGGCCCTGTTCGCCCCAGCTCTTGCCACGGGCCAGCCACTCTTCTGCGGCGTCGCCGATGATCCGGGTGGCGTACCAGGCCAGCGCGCCCTGGGCGCCAGCGGTGAGTGCGGTCGACAGGCCCACCGAGATGCCCTTGAGCGCCGCCGAGACCAGATGCACGCCCCAGATCGCGCCCATCAGCGCGGCCAACTGGGCGACGATGGTGGCGACCAGCTTGCCCGCCTCGGTGCGGGTCACCGGGAGGCCGTAGAGCTTGCTTAAGTGCACCACCAGCGACACGTCCAGCGCCGCCGCCGAGAGCAGGTCGGCGACCGGGATCGGGTTGACCGCCACCGCCACGCCCTTGGCCAGGCAGTAGTTGCGGACCAGCTTCTTGGCCAATTCGCGGCGCACCTCGGTGATCCGCACGCCGACCTGATCGGCCAGCCGTCCGGCGAACAGGCCGGCGTTGACCGCCGACAGGGTCTTGCCCTCGCGCTCGACGATGGCGAGGATGCGCGCACGCAGCGCGCTCACGTCGGCCTTGGGCTGGCTGCGTTCTTCGCTTTCGTTGCCCTCGGCATCGACCCGGATGATGGTTTTCGGCGCGGGCAGTGCGCTGCAGGCGACCACGTCATCGGCGCGTATGCGGCCGCTGACGTGTTCACGCAGCCGGGCCAGCAGCGAATCCAGATCCTGGCTGCTGTAGCGATCGGCCTTGTTCAGCGCCAGCAGCAGCGGGCGTTGGGTTTGATTCAGGCGCTCGATGGCCTTGAGTTCGGTGGCGGTCAGATCGCTGTCGCAGACGAAGATCACCAGGTCGGCGCGCTCGGCGACGTCGACGGCCAGCTGTTCGCGGGTTTCGCCATCGAGTTCATTGATTCCGGGCGTGTCGATGAAGTGCACCCCGGACTGAACGTTTTCCTCCCAGCGCGCCCGATGCGATTGGGTGGTGGTGCCGTGCAGCACGCCGACTTCAAAGTGGTCTTCGCCGAGCAGCGCATTGAGCAGGGCCGACTTGCCGACGCTGACCCGGCCAAACACGGCCAGATGCAGCTCGCCCTGATCGAGTTTGTCCAGCATCGCCCGCACTTCGGCGAACTCCGGCGCCAGCGCGTCGCGCACCGACTGCGGGATATCCGGGTCTTCAAGCAGCTGATTGAGGCTTTCGCGCACGGAAGTATTCGGACTCGTTGGCGGCTGCATAGGCTACAGCCTATGCGGCCGGCGAGATCGGTCGGCTGATCAATCCCCGTTCGCCCGTGAGCGCAGCGCCTGATGCCGATCCAGGCTTGCCTGCGGCCAATACTGGCGTGCGCTGTAGTAGCCCTCGACCGCCGGTATAGCGGGTGGTAGCGTGACCCACGGTAATTTGCTAGGGACTCCCTGAACAATGCACGTGGCCGCGACGGCACCTGAGAAGTTCGCCAGTAAGGCGGGCGTCGCAGGTCATAGCCTGCGCTCTGGGCAAGACGTCCAACGCAGCTGGCGGGCTTCTCAGGCGTCGTCCCGAAGGGTTGCGGCCCAAATCGCCTGCTGCGGCGTTGCAGCCCTCAGCCATAGAATGACTATGCCTTTCGGGACTGCGCCTACCAGCAGACGATTTGGACTCGCAACGCGGCTCGCGTGCATTGTTCAGGGAGTCCCTCGCAGTATAGATGTGGATATCGGGAGCAAAGCGCGCCGCGTTTGCCAAGGTCCCAACCCGGACAAAGCACAGCGCGTCTCCAGCGCCCCCGTAGTGGCTCCACAGCGCGATCTGGCACTTTGGACAGCGGACGATTACTTGCCCCTTACCGCTCGCCGAGTGTGTTTGCACCGGCTGCGGATTGCCCGCGATGATCTTGACTCGCTCCGATTCGATCAGAGCGTTAAGCGCAAAGGCGGTTCCGGTTTCACGTTGACACCAAGTGCAATGACAACAGTGCACGAACAACGGGTCGCTCTGCATCGCGTATTCGATATGGCCGCAGCCGCATCGGCCGGGGAAGTTGGGCGAATCACTCATTTGAATCTCCGGTCCAAGCCCGCCGCAGGGCCGGACATCTTAAGAAGCGGCTGGCGCACTCAATCCCGCGCCATCGCAGGCAGGCCGCGACCGGACAGCAGATAAAGCGCGAAGCTGCCCAGCCAGTGACCGCCGGCATAGTGCTCGTCGGAGACACCAGCCAGCCCGGCGTCGGCATGCGCAACGGCAAGCTTTGTGATTGCCGCCCGCCGCGAGTCGGCTTCAGGCAGCACCGAGGCAATCCCTTCCAGCATCCAGGCTCGGGACAAATTGAGCCCGTCGATGTGGGCCAGCTTGCCGTCGGCGCGGTCGGTGACCACGCCCACCGGCAGCGCGCCGGGCTGCTCGATCCGGGGCAGGAAGCGGTCCAACCATTGAGCGAACTCGGCAGGCCCCAGCACCCGGCGCATGAAGTCGGCTTCGGCCAGGCAGGGCGAGAGGAAATCATGGCCGGAGGGCTCGTAGTGCAGCGGGCAGTCGCGGTCCTCGGCATAGAATCGAGCAGCGGCGTCGCGCAGGGAGGCAGTGAGCTCTGCGTTGCCCACTTGCGCGGCATAGTCCCAGATCAGGCCGAAGGCGAAGGCGGTTTGCGAGTGCTCGCCGACCCGGATCGGGTAGTGCAGCTTGGGGATCCATTGCTGTAGTCGCTGTACCGCAATCTGCTCCAGCGGTTGCAGCGCAGCGCGCCAGGACTGCGCAGTGGGGTCGGCCCACTGGTCCAGCTCGGCGATCAGCTGCAGCAGCCAGGCCAGTCCGTAGGGCCGTTCGAAACCCTGCCGACGCGGATGGGCCATGTAGCTGGCCTCGGCCAGCAGTTTCTCGACGGTCAGATTCTCGGCCAACACAGCGCGCGCCGGCTCGGCGAACTCGGCCTCCGGGTGCAGGCGCGCGGCTCGGGCCAGCAGCCAGTGCCCGTGCACCGCCGAGTGCCAGTCGTAGCAGCCGTAGAAGCTGGGGGTGAGCCTGCGCGGCGGCGCCACGTCGTCATCGCTGCCCATGGTGTGGTGGATCAGATTGGGATACTCCTGGGTGGCACAGTCCAGCGCGAGCTGGGCAAACCGACCGATCCGTGCTTGGTCGCCGGGTGCATCCTGCGCGGGCGCAGTGGTGGCCAAGGCGGTCGCCAGCAGCGCGACTGCCAAGCGTATGGGCGTATAGCTCATCGGTGCATTCCGTGTTCGTCGCTGGCCAGCAGCATAGCGGCTTCAGATGTGAATCTGAGTTCGGAACGGAAATTGGCTGAGAGGAATGCCGATCTGGCCGCAGTAGACGAGGGCTGGACTCGCGAGATGACCTACATGACCTCACTTTCTGTACTCACCATTCCCAGTTCCCCGCGACTGTGCGGCTCCCTGTCACCACCCGCTGCGCTGGCCCTGGCTGCCGCAGCGAAGCAGTTCGGCGAGGCCAAGCTGCGCCAAGCCCTGCAGGAGATTCCCGATTGGCAGGACGGGCCCTGGGGTCTGCGCTGGCAGGCCATCGATGGCGATATCCAGGTGCTGGTGGCCGAGTCGGTGCAAGGACAGGCGGTGGTCGTCGTTGGCCAAAAACGCGCCGCGCTCGACGACGAGGGCCAATGGCGGCAACTGCTGTCGATGCAACAGGCGGCTCTGCAGCTGGCCCCGTGGCCTTACGGGCGCCTTTCCAGCAGCGCCTGCGTGCTGCGCTCAACGGTGGATTATGTGCGCCGCATCGACGGCCTCAATCAGGGCCGTTTGCGGCTGGTCGATGCGGTGCGTTCGCTGAGTGCGGAACGACCCATCATCTGCATAGGCCACGGTTGGGCCGGCGCCTTGTGCAGCGCGCTCGCGCCCTGGTTGGAGTCACAATCACCGCTGCGATCGCGGCGGCGCATGCAGTGCATCAGCTTCGGCGCGCCGGCCATCGGCAATCAGGCCTTCGCCGCCGGCTGCGCTGAGCACTACGGTGCCGAGAGCGGTCGCCACTACAATCGGCTCGATCCCTATCCCTATCTGTGGGGCGGACTGAGCTGGCTGATCCGCAGCTATGTGGGCGCGGCATCGGCGCCGGAGTGGCTGATGCTGCGTGGCCTGGCCCTGATCGAATTGATGCGCCGTGAGGGCAGCCACTGTCGCCAGCCGGTCGGCGGCGTTGCCCTGCAGGGCCAAGTCGGCGATTCGGACTGCTGGTTCGCCGAGGCCGAGCGGCAGCACAGCATTGAATGCTATGAGGACCTGCTGCAGCTGCGGTTTTGGCAGCACAGCGGGTTGTATTGAACGGGAGATAGGGCCCAGGGCCCAGGGCACAGGGCACAGGGCACAGGGCACAGGGCACAGGGCACAGGGCACAGGGCACAGGGCACAGGGCACAGGGCACAGGGCACAGGGCACAGGGCACAGGGCACAGGGCACAGGGCTCAGGGCGGCGCTGAGATTGCGCCGCTGAGCGGGGTGCTCAGGCGCTATGATGGCGCATGACTGTGGAAACTCTCAGCTTGGCTCAGGCCAGGCGCTTGCAGCTGCACGCCCTGGGTTTGCTCACCCGGCCGCGCGGGCGCGCCAGTCGAATCAAGCTGCTGGCGGCGATAGAGCAGATGCGCATGCTGCAGATCGACACCATCAGCGTGGTGGCGCGCAGCCCCTATCTGGTCCTCTATAGCCGGCTGGGTGCCTACCCTGTGGAGTGGTTGGATCAGGCCCTGGCGCGCGGCGCCACCTTTGAGACTTGGGCGCATGAGGCCTGTTTCGCGGCCTTGGGCGATCTGCCGTGGCACCGGCAGCGTCAGCGCGGCCGTGAAGGCCACTGGGCGATGAAGCACGCGCAGCGGGTGGCCACCCAGCACGGCGCTGAGCTGCAGGACCTGCTGGCGCGTATCGGTGAGCGTGGGCCGGTTCGTTCCAGCGACTTTCCCCGCCCGCGCTCTGGAACGGCAGGGTGGTGGGAATGGAAGCCGGAGAAGCGCTGGCTGGAGGCGCTGTTTGCCCTCGGCGAGCTGATGATCTGCCGACGCGAAGGCTTCCAACGCGTCTATGACCTCACCGACCGGGTGCTGCAGCGGCACTGGCCCGAGTGGAGCGATAACGATTTGCCGGGCGACACCGCTGCGCGACGCTGGATGGTGGAGCAGTCGGTCAAGGCGCAGGGAGTCACGGTGGCGGACTGGATTGCCGACTATTTTCGCCTGCAGGGCCGGGTCACTGACGCCGAACTGCAGCCGTTGGTGGAGGAGGGTCGACTGCTGCGGGTGCGAATCGGCGACTGGCCGCGCCGGGCCTATGTGCACCGCGATCATGCGGCGACGCTGGCGCGTGCCGCTGCGGGCAAGCTACGAGCGACTCACACAGCCCTGCTCTCACCCTTCGACCCGCTGGTTTGGGATCGCCGCCGCGCGCTGGAGTTGTTCGATTTCCACTACCGACTGGAGTGCTACACGCCGGCTGCCAAGCGCCAGTGGGGCTATTTCGTCCTGCCGCTGCTGCACGCCGGCGAGTTGATTGGGCGCGTCGACGCCAAGGCGCATCGCGCCAGTGGCGTATTCGAGCTGCGCCAGCTGCATCTGGAGTCCGCAGCGCCGCGCGGTGGGCCGGCAATCAGCGCCGTGGCCCGCTGTGTGCAGGATTTCGCCAGCTGGCACGGCTGCGATCGGGTCGAGCTTGGTGCAGTGGACCAGCGCTGGTCGGAGTCCCTGCCTCGGGCGTTGGGTTTGACCCTACCCATCGTGTAGCGGCCGATCGCCGACCACAATGCCGTCGCCGTCGGCGTACAGCCAGTCTCCGGGCCGAATCTCGATCTCGGCGAAATGCACCGGCACGTCGCGGGCGCCCGCATGCAGACCCTTGCTACTCTTGCGTGGGTGCGTGGCAAGGGCCTTGACGCCGACATCCTGCTCGGCCAGCTCGGCGCTATCGCGGACGCAGCCGTAGATCACGATGCCGGCCCAGCCGTTGTTCACCGCCAGCTCGCCCATGTTGCCGCCGACCAGCGCGCAGCGCGCCGAGCCGCCGCCATCCACCACCAGCACTTTGCCTTGCCCAGGCTGCTCCAGCGTCTGCCGCACCAGCACGTTGTCCTCGAAGACCTTCAGCGTCACCACTGCGCCGTGGAAGCTCAGCCTGCCGCCGAAGTCGGCGAAGATCGGTTCGGCGACGCGGGCGTCCGGATGGGCATCTGAAATATCGGCGGTGGGATAGGACATGCGTCGACTCCGAACGGGGGCAGGGCGCATAGGCTCGGACCAGGGCAGGGTAGCGGTCAAGTCGCGGCGGCCAATGTCGGTCGCCGGCAAGCCTGCCTTCGTGCTGTCATCCCATCATCGGCAAGCTGTCATCGAATCGGACCAATCTTGAGTGTCTTTGCAAGGACGCTCATGATGCGATTGGCGATCATCGGAACTGTACTTCTCGCCGCTTGGAGCCTGTCGGCGCGGGCTCAGGATCTGAGCCTACGTTTGCACGGATCGAATACGGTTGGTGGGGAGTTGGCCCCGGCGCTAGTTGAACAGTGGGCGCTGCAGGAGGGCTACGGGCCGCTGCAGCGTCGGCAAACGGCGCTCTCGGAGTTGGAGCTGACCGGCATGCACGCCGACGGTCGTCGCTTGACGGTGGAGATCCACAGCCACGGCACCAGTACCGGTTTCGCTGATCTGGTCGCCGGCAAGGCCGATTTGTGGATGGCTTCGCGACCGGTGAGCCGCGCGGAGGTGGATCGCGCCCGCAGCCTGGGTCGGCTGGACAATCCCGGTCAGGAGCACGTGCTTGGTCTGGATGGACTGGCCGTGGTGGTGGCGCCCGGCAACACGCTGCAGTCGATCACAGTGGAGCAGCTGCGCCAGGTCTTCTCCGGCCGGATCAGCGATTGGTCTCAGCTTGGGCTCCCCTCCGGCACCATCAATCTGTATGCGCGCGACGAACAGTCCGGGACCTGGGATACCTTCAGATCGCTGGTGCTGGAAGGCGCTTCGCTGCGAAGCGGCGCACAGCGCTTCGAGAGCAATGCCCAATTGACCACTCGGGTCGCCAACGACCCCCGCGGTATAGGCTTTTCAGGCCTTGCCGCGGTGGGCGCGGCCAAAGCCCTAGCCATCGGCAGCGAGATGATTCCAGCGCTGGCGCCCAATCCCCAGACCGTGGCGACGGAGGACTATCTGCTCGCACGTCGGCTGTTTCTCTACCAGAGTGAGCGCGACGATCCGCTGGCGCGCTCACTGATCAATTTCGCCATGAGCGAGGCGGGGCAGAAGGTGGTGGATCGCGTTGGTTACGTGCCGCAGCGCATCGCGGCAATGCTGACAGCGCCGGCCGCTGGCGCGCCGGCAGACTACACGGATCTGATCGCCGGAGCGCAGCGGCTGAGTCTGAACTTCCGCTTCAGTACCGGTCTGAGCCTGCTTGATTCAAAGGCCGAGCGCGACATCCAGCGCCTGGTCGTGTTCATGAACAGCGATGAGAACCAGGGGCGGGAGATTCGTCTGGCCGGATTTGCCGACCAAAGCGAGGGTTCGGCCTTCTTCTCGCTCTCGCTTTCCAATGACCGCGTGGATTATGTCGCTACGCGGCTCGCCAAGGCTGGTTTGCGCGCGCAGATGGCGCGTGGTTTTGGCGGTGCAGTCCCAGTGGCGCCCGAATCCAGCGCGCTGGGCAAGCTGAAGAATAGGCGCGTTGAGGTTTGGATGCATTGACGCTTGAGGGCCCAGGGCGGGAGGGCCCAGGGCCCAGAGAGATTCGCCCCGCGGTATTCAGCTGCTCTGGGCCCTCGGCCCCTTTTCCCTGGGCCCTGCCGAATTGACCCGGATCACGCGATGCCAGCGCCGCTAGGCTATGCTCGAATTGTCAGGGGCACGGGGATCCGACCATGAGTGCGCAGGCCAGTATTCGCTTCTATGGCGCGGTTGGCGAGGTCACTGGGAGCTGCCATCAGCTGCAGACCGAGCATGGCGACGTGTTGCTCGATTGCGGGATGTTCCAGGGCGGGCGCGATGAGGATCGCCGCAATGCCGCAGACTTTCCCTTTGATCCGGACAAGATCAAGGCGCTGATCCTGTCGCACGCCCACATCGACCACTGCGGACGCCTGCCGCTGCTGGTCAAGCGCGGCTACAGCGGGCCGATCTACGCGCAGCCCGCCACCGCCAGGCTGCTGCGCATCATGCTCGAGGATTCGGCCAGACTGGCGCTGGCCGATGCCAAGCACGCCAACCGTCGCCGCGCGCGGGAGGGCAAGGCACCGATAGAGCCGCTGTACACCGTCGACGACGTGCAGGCGGTTTTCGATCAGATCGAGGCAGTGCCCTATGGTGAGCGTCAGGCGGTGATCCCGGGCGTGGAATTCTGTTTCGTGGATGCCGGACACATCCTCGGCGCCGCCATCGTGCAGCTGTGGGTGCAAAGCAACGGCGAGCAGCGGCATGTGGTGTTCAGCGGCGACATCGGCTCGCGCGGTACGCCATTCGTTGTCGATCCCACCACCATCGAAAGTGCAGACCTGGTGCTGATGGAAAGCACCTATGGCGACCGCCTGCATCGACCGCGCAGCGAAACCGTCAGCGAGTTGGGCGAGATCCTCGAATCGGCCTGGCAGGCCGGCGGCAACGTCCTGATTCCGGCATTTGCCGTCGGTCGCAGCCAGGAGGTGCTGTACTGGCTGGCCAAGCATCACCGCGACTGGGGGCTGAGCCGCTGGCAGATCTATTTGGATAGTCCGATGGCGGTCAAGGTGGTCGGCGTCTACCGGG
>JAUIFV010000285.1 GCA_030430155.1 Gammaproteobacteria bacterium | reverse complement strand
CCATCTACGGTCTGGAAGTGGTGGTGATTCCGACCCACCGGCCGATGATCCGCAATGACATGACCGACCTGGTGTTCTTGAGCCAGACCGAGAAGTTCCAGGCCATCTTGGAAGACATCCGCGACTGCCAGGCGCGCAAGCAGCCCGTGCTGGTGGGTACCACGTCCATCGAGACCTCGGAACTGATCGCCAAGGAGCTGAAAAAGAACAAAATCGCGCATGAGGTGCTCAACGCCAAGCAGCACGAACGCGAGGCGCACATCGTTGCGCAGGCCGGCCGGCCCGGCGCTGTGACCATCGCAACCAACATGGCCGGTCGTGGCACCGACATCGTCCTCGGCGGCAACTTCGAGGCCGAGCTCAATGCGCTGCCCGAAGATGTGAGCGAGGCTGAACGCGACAAGCTCAAGGCTGAGTGGAAGCAGCGGCACACGGCGGTGCTGGAAGCCGGTGGCCTGCACATCATTGGCACCGAACGCCACGAGTCGCGCCGTATCGACAACCAGTTGCGTGGTCGCTCCGGGCGTCAGGGTGACCCAGGCTCCAGCCGCTTCTATCTATCCTTCGACGATAGCCTGATGCGCATCTTCGCCTCCGATCGCCTGCGCGCGCTGATGCAGAAGCTGGGTATGAAGCCAGGCGAGGCCATCGAGCACCCGTTGGTCAATCGGGCGATCGAGAATGCCCAGCGCAAGGTTGAGGCGCACAACTTCGACATGCGCAAGAACCTGCTCGACTACGACGATGTGGCCAACGATCAGCGTCGGGTGATCTACGAACAGCGCAATGAGTTGCTCGATTCGGTGGACATTGCCGATACCGTTGAGACCATCCGCGACGATGTGCTGCGTCAGCTGACCGGCAGCTTCGTGCCGCCGGGATCGATCGATGATCAATGGGATCTGGACGGTTTGCGTCGCACCCTGCAGGATGATTTCGGGATTGCCGTGGATCCGGCCGCCTGGCTGCAGGAGAACGAAGACCTCAGCGCCGAAGGCGTGGCGGAGAAGGTCTGTGCGGCCGCTACCGAGCACGCCAAGGCGCGCGAGGAGTCGGTTGGCCCGGAAACCATGCGCCAAGCCGAGCGAGCGATCATGCTCAGCGTGCTGGACAGCCAGTGGAAGGACCATTTGGCGCGAATGGATTATCTGCGCCAGGGCATTCACCTGCGCGGCTACGCGCAGAAGCAGCCCAAGCAGGAATTCAAGCGCGAGGCTTTCGCGCTGTTTGAAGAGATGCTGGACAAGATCAAGGCGGAGACGGTCACGATCCTGTCCCGGGTACGCATCCGTACCGAAGAGGATGTGGCCGCGGCCGAGCGCCGCACGCAGGCGCCGATGCAGTTCCAGCATGCCGAGCCCACTGGCTTCGGCACGCCGCCGCCGGAAGAGGAAGCCGCCAAACCAATGCCGATGCCGGGCACCATCGAACGCGATGCGCCCAAGGTCGGACGCAATGATCCGTGCCCCTGCGGATCGGGCAAGAAGTACAAGCAATGCCACGGGAAGCTGACCTGAGTCAGCGAATGGCCGCCCTCCGACCTTGACCGCAGAGACACTGCCGACCAATCTGACCGAGGTCGTCGCGGCGGCAATCCATGACCACGATGGTCGATTGCTGCTTGCACAGCGTGCCGATGACGGCAGCGCCGAAGCCGGGCTGTGGGAGTTTCCCGGCGGCAAGGTGGAGCCGGGTGAGTCGCCGCTGCAGGCGCTGCTGCGCGAATTGGATGAAGAGCTGGATCTGCCCGTCAGCGCAGCGCAGGCGGTCCCTGGCGCACGCTGCGTAGATCTCGGCCGACGGTTGGCGATCAGCTTGTTGCGGGTGCAGATCGGCCAACAGCGGCCACAGTGCCGCATTCACCAAGCGCTACGCTGGGCTGCGCCTGAACAATGCATCCAGTTGCCGCTGGGGACGCTGGACCGCCAGCTGGCCAAGTGGGCGGCAGCTCCGAGCAGCTACCACATCAGCACCGCCGACGGCGCCGCGGCGCTGCCGGACCCGCCACTATCCGAACGCGCCTGGATACTGGCACGTTGGCCAGGCCGGGATGACCATGATGCACTGCTGAAGCAGCTGCTGGCTCGCACCGGATCATCTCCTCACACCGACCTGCCGATCATGCTTCACGATCGTCTCGCAGCGGATGCCGAGCGGCGCATCATCGGTACGCATTTGAGCTCGCAAATGGCCGCCAGATACCGCAGCCGGCCCGTGCCGCTGTCGCAATGGTTGGCCGTATCCTGCCACAACGAAACAGAGTTGGACCGTGCATCCAAGCTGGATGCCGACTTCGTGGTACTAGGTGCAGTGCAGCCCACTGCCAGTCATCCGGACCAAGCGCCGCTCGGCTGGACGCGCTTTGAACAGCTGGCTCGGCAAGCGCGGCTGCCGGTATTGGCCTTGGGCGGCGTCCGCCCTGCCGATCTTGCCCAGGCTCGACGGCACGGGGCGGCAGGGGTGGCGGGCATTTCGGCCTTCTGGGTGTCCGGTACAGGCCCAGCGAAAGAGTAACCGCTTCGCTTCAGGCGCAGCCGTCATGTCGTTTGGCCAGGGCCAAATACTCCTGGTGCAACGCGCGTACTTCGCCG
>JAUIFV010000131.1 GCA_030430155.1 Gammaproteobacteria bacterium | reverse complement strand
GCGCGCCTTTGATTTCCTGGGCCCTGGGCCCTCCTTCCCTCGGCCCTTGAGCAAATACATAGGGCCCAGAAGAGCAGCATCCGGCGCGCGTCTGCTTTCCTGGGCCCTTCTTCCCTGAGCCCTCGCTAGTTAACCATCACCCGATTCCGCCCCGCCTCCTTGGCCCGGTACAGCGCGCGGTCGGCGCGGACCAGGCAGGCGTCGAGGGTGTCCAGGCCGGAGTATTCGGCCAGACCAAAGCTCAAGGTAATGACGGGGCCGTCGTTGAGCAGCGCTTGCGAGGACAGACCCTGACGCAGGCTGTCGGCGCGCCGTTCGGCGTCGGCCAGCGGCAAGTCTGGCCACACCAGCAGGAACTCCTCACCGCCCCAGCGCGCGGCCTCTTCGTTGGCTTTGAGATCGGTACGCAAGCGCTCGGCTACCGCGGCCAGCACGCCGTCGCCCATGGCGTGACCGTGGGTGTCGTTGATGCGTTTGAAATGGTCGATATCGGCAATGGCGACGCAAAAGTGGCGACGCTGGCGATGGGTGCGCTCGGCGAGCTGCTCCAGCAGCTCGAGCATGCCGCGCCGGTTGAGCAATCGGGTTAGCGGATCGGTGGCGGCCGCTTCGGCGAGCACCGCTTCCAGCTGGCAGCGCTGTTCGATCTCCTTGCGCAGCAGCACGTTAAGCCGATCCAGCTCGGCAGTGCGTTCGCGCACGTTGTCTTCCAGCTTGGCGCTGGCGGTCTCGGCCTGAGCCAACGCGCTGCTGCGTTCGGCATCGGTGCGCGCAAGGCGCCCGGCCATCGCTTCCAGCGAATCGGCAAATTCGGCGAACTCGGCCAATGGCGGGGTGTCGTCTTCGCTCTGGTAGCGGCCTTCGGCAATCTGCTGACAACGCAGCGCGAAACGTTTGAGGATGCGTCGCGCATCACGGGCCAGCACGCTGGCCATCAGTGCCGACAGCAGCACTGCGACGATGAAGGCCACCGCGCCGTTACGGCGCAGCTGCAGCAGATAGTCGTCCAGCTCATGCAGATCGGCACGCACCAGCAGCAATCGATCGGCGCTGAGCGCCATCAGCGCGCGCGGCAGCTCGCCGTCGAGCTTGTAGACCTTTTCGCGCATCTCTGCTTCGTCGATGGGCGGCAGCGGTATGGCCTCGGTTGGGGTTGTGCCGCTGCTGGCCCAGACCCGCAGACTGCCGTAGCTGCGATCGTAGATCACCGCCTCACTTAGCAGTCGGTGCCGACTGGTCAATCCGACCAGCTGCTGCTGCAGCGCCGGCGGCGCACGGGTCTGCTTGAGCTGCTCCTGATCGAGTACCAGACCCAGCGCGCGGGTCGCTTCGATCAGTCGATCATCGTAGGCGCTGCCCAGAGCCTGCTCGGCGGCGAAGTAGAAATACAGCGCGACCGCAAGCGCCAGCGCCAAACCCACCCATAGATGGGTGTAGAACAGACGCCGGCCCACGCTTTGTTTGTAGCTCCGGGTCGGGGCTGCTGGGCTAGCCCGCATTTCTCAAACCTCCCCTACTGCGGCCGCCGCCCTTTCTCATCAGAATCGGCGCGGCGTGGCGCGGCGTGCTCCCTCCAGCCCGCTTGACGTAGTGACCACTACGCCTACGCGTTCTTCCAGTCCGCGCGCCGCACCACACCACCCATTTCTCTTCATAGAAGCGGGCGACGGCCTCGCAACGGACAGGTATGAGAAATTCGGACCTAGCATGGGCGCAATCGTAGTCCGCCCGCGCCTACAAATCATCTTTTTGTGATGACGGTCAGAGATTCAGGGGCCAAAGGTGATCGACGCAGCTGCTCAATCGGGTTGATCGCTGCCTTCGGATCTGAGCTCGCAGGACCCTGCACTCTTCCTTTAGCCCCGCACCGCGCTGTACGCTGCGGGCGCTGAGGTGAGGGGGGAGCCCATGCTGCAAAGCCTGTTTTTCGGATTCGTCGGGCTGATCGTGCTGATCGCGATCGCCTGGGCCTGCTCGGCTGATCGCCGCGCGGTGAACTGGCGCCTGGTCGGCACCGGGTTGTTGCTACAGATCATCTTCGCGCTGATCGTGCTGGTCGTCCCCTACGGTCGAACCTTTTTTGACTGGATCTCGCAGGGCTTTGTGCTGGTGCTGGGCTTCACCCGCGAGGGCGCCGGTTTCATCTTCGGTCCGCTGATGGACGTGCAGAGCTTCGGCTTCATCTTCGCCTTTCAGGTGCTGCCGACCATCATCTTCTTCTCCTCGCTGATGGCGGTGCTCTACCACCTGCGGATCATGCAAAAGGTGGTCGAGCTGATGGCCAGGGCGATCACCAAGGTGATGCCGGTCAGCGGCGCCGAATCGCTGGGCGTTTGTGCCAACGTTTTTGTCGGTCAGACCGAGGCGCCCTTGGTGGTGCGTCCCTATATCGCCGGAATGACCCAATCGGAGCTGCTGGCGCTGATGGTTGGCGGCATGGCCACCATTGCCGGCGGCGTGCTGGCCGCCTACGTGGGCATGCTCGGCGGCGGCGATCCGGCGCAGGAGGCCTATTACGCCAAGCATCTGCTCTCGGCGAGCATCATGGCGGCGCCGGCGACGCTGCTGATCGCCAAGGTGCTGTATCCGGAAACCCAGACTCCGGAAACCCTCGGCGAGGTGAAGATCAACGTCGAGATCCCCACCGCCAACGTGATCGACGCGGCGGCCAGCGGTGCCGGCGACGGACTGCGTCTGGCGCTCAACGTCGGCGCGATGCTGCTGGCCTTCATCGCCCTGATCGCCATGGTCAACTGGCCGCTAACCGCGCTCGGCGGCTGGGATTGGTTCGGGCTGTTCGGCGAAGGCGCCAATCTCGACGGATTGATCGCCAGCATCTACGGCAAGCCGGTGGGTCTGAGCATTCAGAGCCTGCTTGGGATTTTGCTCGCGCCCATCGCGCTGCTCATCGGCGTGCCCTGGCAGGACACCCTGCAGGTGGGCTCGCTGATCGGGCAGAAGGTGGTCCTCAACGAATTCGTCGCCTATTCCGAGCTGGTCCAGGTCCAGGGCGAGCTCAGCGACAAGGGCCGGCTGATCGCCACCTATGCGCTGTGCGGATTCGCCAACTTCTCCTCCATCGCGATCCAGATCGGCGGCATTGGCGGGCTGGCCCCGGAGCGGCGCAGCGATCTGGCCCGCTTCGGGTTGCGCGCCGTCCTCGGCGGCTCGCTGGCCACCTTCATGACCGCCACCATCGCCGGCGTGCTGGGCTCGCTGTGAGCCGGGTCGTCGTCCTCGGCAGCTACGTGCAGGACCACTGCTGGACCACCGCGCGGCTGCCGGCGCCAGGCGAATCGCGGATCGGTGAGTTTTCCACCGGACCCGGCGGCAAGGGCTTCAATCAGGCCGTTGCCGCTCATCGGCTGGGGGTGAGCGCGGCGTTCGTCGGCGCTTTGGGTCGAGATCCCCTTGGCGAGACCGCGCGCAGCTTCGCCCTCGCCGAACAGCTGCGCTGCGTCTGGCTGGACACCGACCGCGCCACGGCGGCTTCTTCCATCGTCGTCGACGCCGACGGCGGCAATCAGATTGTGGTCGCGCTGGGCGCCAACGGCGCACTGCCGATCGAGGCCGCCAGTGCCGCAGCGGCGGACCTCGGTCCCGGCGATGTGCTGGTTAGTCAGCTGGAAACGGCGCTGGCGCCGGTAAGCGAGGCGCTGCAGGCCGCGCGCCGCGCTGGCGCGCTGGCGCTGCTCAACCCGGCACCCATCAATGCCGAGACCAGTGCCGAGTTGATTGCCCTGGCCGACGTGCTGACCCCGAACGAAACCGAATTCATGTTCCTGGTCGAGCATCTGCTCGGCGAGAGCAACCCGACCAATCCCATCGTCGCCGCCGATGAGCCGCTACACGGGCTGTGTCGAAAGCTGTGTCCGGGCACTGTCGCCATCACCCTGGGTGGCGATGGCGTATTCGTCTCCCATCCAGAGCACCAGCTGCGCGGTGACACGCGGCCCCACTATCGAGTCCCCGCTGCGCAGGTTCGCCCCTGCGATACCACCGGCGCCGGCGATGCCTTCAGCGGTGCGCTGGCCGCCGCCCTGGCCAGCGCGCCGCAAGCCAGCTTCGCCGCGCAGGTCGCTTTCGCCTGCCGGGCCGCCGGACTGAGCACCGAACGACCGGGAACAGCGCCGGCCATGGCCACCAGGGAGGCCCTGCGGGAGCGCTTTGGGGAGGCGGCGGATAGGGTGGAAGTATAGGTAGATCAATGGGTTAGAGAGTGGGGTTGAGGGCTGAGGGCTGAGGGCTGAGGGCTGAGGGCTGAGATTAGGGCCCAGGGCTCAGGGCACAGGGCCCAGTTGAGCGGCATCCGGCGCGTTTTGGCTTCTTCGGCCATCGAGGCCCCCGGGCCCAGAGCCCAGGAGTGCGGCATCAGGCGGGCTCTTGATCTTTCTGGGCCCTGGGCCCTGCGCCCTGGGCCCTTGAGCCCCGGCGCAAGCGCTACAATCCCCAAAGACGCTGAGGAGGACACCCGATGGACTCTGTGCAGCAACAGCTCTGGCAGCGCTTGCGGTCTCACCCGCTGCTGCTGGAAAACGATACGCAGGGGTTTGTCGCCAAGCTGGCTGCCGAGCAGGGCTGGAGCACAGCTGAGGCGGCGGCGGCGATAGAGGAATACCGGCGCTACTGTTTTTTGGCCGCCAGCGGCGATTCCACGGTCACGCCCAGCGTGGCGGTGGATCAGGTCTGGCATCTGCACCTGACCTACAGTCGCGACTATTGGAATACCTACTGTCCACAGGTGCTGGGGCTGTCGCTGCATCATGCGCCCAGTCGCGGCGGCACCGATCAGCTGCGCCTGTATCAGCAGCAGTACGCGGAAACGTTGGCCGCCTACGAAGAACATTTTGGCACTCCGCCCGCACGCTGGTGGCCTTCAACGGTGCGCCAGTTCCATCGGTCCGCGCGCTGGCGCTGGATCGACCAATCCCGCTATTGGCTGCTGCCCCGACCGCGCTGGCCGGGCTGGCGGATCCCGCTGGCGACCGGGCTGCTGGCGCTGTGCTTTCCGATACTGGCGCTGGCGTTGCCGAGCAATCCGCTGGACTGGCGCGGTGGGCCCTTTCTGGCGCTGTATTTCAGCGGCGCGGTGGCGATGGTGCTGCTGTCGGTGTTTCTGCGCCGGCAGATGGCGCACTCGAGCACGCCCGGCTATCTGGGCACGCCCAGCGTGGCCGAAGTGGCCTACATGACCGGAGGTACGACGCGAATGGCCGACGCGCTGGTCGCCGAAGGTTTGGGCAACGGCGCGCTCGAATTTGATAGCAGCGGGCGCAAAGTACGGCGGGTGCGGGACTCGGCTGCGGCTGAGCGCAGCGAACTCCATGGGATGCTCGGTAGGGCCTTGAGCCCGAATGATTTGATCAAGCGCCTGGCGCCGATGGCTACCCAGGTCGCTGCCGAGCTCAGCCGGCGCGGCATGGTGCTGAGCGGGGATGAATGCTGGCGTTTGCGTGCGACCTCTGCGCTGCCGCTGCTGGGCTGGGTGGGCTTTGGGATAACCAAGATTGCGGTCGGCGTCGAGCGCGACAAGCCGGTCGCCTTTCTGGTCATCCTTTGCGTGATCTGCACCATCATTGCCGTCGTACTGCTGCTGGCCAAGCCGCGACTGACCAGTGCCGGCAGGCAGCAGCTCGCCGCATTGCGCAAGCGCAACGCACGCCTGGCGCGGGCGCCGCGCGTCGATCACGGCGAGCTGGGTCTGGCGGTTGCGCTAGGCGGCACCGCAGTGCTCAGCGGCACCGCCTATGCGGCCTATCACGATGTGCGTACGCCCAGCTCCAGCTCCAGCTGCAGCAGCGACAGCAGCAGCAGCGATGGCGATGGTGGTGGCGGAGGGGGCGCCTGCGGCGGCTGCGGCGGCGACTGATGCGTATGCTGCGCGCTCGGCGTAGCATCAAGCGCCGCTGAGTAGCGTCGGGGAGCGAGCAACCGTGCTGCAACACTATGTGGAACTGGACCGCCGCCTGGTCGCCGCGGTGAAGGACCTGAAGATCCTTTCCGCGCTGAGCTGGCGCAGCGAGGTACAGCGTCAGTTTCTAGCCGACTGGGACAAGGGCAACGCGCGCCCACCGCAGGTCAGCTATCCCAAGCTCGATCACAGTGAACGGCGCGCCGAGCTCAACGCCATTGCCGAGGCCGCCGGTGACGGCGACGCAGTAGCCCGCTACCTGGCCAACACCGCGCGCTCCTGGCACACCGCAGCATTGATGATGGAATCAGCCGGGACCGCGGCGCTGGGCACCCATGCCATTGAGCTCTACGGCCGACCCGGCGACCCCATCGCCGGTGGCGACGTCAACAACCTGGAGGCGGCGCACCATTTCATCCTGATCGCCGATGAAGTGACCGGCCATGATCGCCTCAGTGAAGTGGACTATTGCCTGTCCGCCGAAGTGCTGCAGCGCGAACTGCGCAGCCATATCGATGAGGTGTTCACCCAGCACCACGTGCGCATCGAGATCGACACCAATCTGGCCGCCAAGGCTGCCGCCGGGCCGACCCGGATCCGCCTGCGCGCCGGCACCTGCTTCTCCGAGTACGACCTGTCCCAGCTGCTAGAGCATGAGGCTTTTGTGCATTCGCTGACCGCGCTCAACGGTCGCAGCCAGGTCAACCTGGGCAGCCTGGGATTGAGCTCACCGCGCACCACCGCGACCCAGGAAGGGCTGGCGGTGTTTGCCGAGCTGGTCACCGGGTCCATCGACATCATGCGAATGAAGCGCATCTCGCTGCGTATTCTGGCCATCGAGGATGCGCTCAACGGTGCCGACTTCATTGATGTGTTCCGACTGTTCCTGAGTCAGGGCCAGAATGAGGCAGACAGCTTTAATTCCACCATGCGGGTATTTCGTGGAGTGCCTACCTCCGGCGGCAGCGCCTTCACCAAGGACACCGTCTATCTGCACGGCTTGCTCAGCGTGCATACCTTCTTCCGCTGGGCCCTGCGTCAGGGTCGACTGCCGGTGGCGCAGGATTTGTTTGCGGGCAAGATGACCTTGCACGACGTGGTTGAACTGGAGCCTTACTTCGACAACGGCTTCATCCAGCCGCCGATGTATCTGCCGCCGTGGATGCGGCGCCACAACGGGCTGGCGGGCTATCTGTCATTCTCCCTGTTTGCCAACCGCATCCGTCTGGACCAGGTGCAGCGAGAGCACGTTGTGCTGGGCGTATGAGCTGGCCTACAGGCGACCGCGACCGGGTTGGGGCAGGCCTCGGAGCAGCACCCATTAGCGTTCCGATTGGGTGGTTCGGAGGATCGCCGAGACGCGCTACTGGTCGCTGCCGCTTCGCGCTATCCTACGAGGCTTTCCCCTGGTCACTGGCGCCTGTTTTACATGGCCACACTGCTTAAGCGCGCGCTGGATCGGCTCAGCCCAACCATGGGTGCCGAGGAAGTGCAGACCTGGCTGGCCCCGCTCAAACCGCATCGAGAGGGCGGGGTGCTGACTCTGCTCGCGCCCAACAGCGTGATCGCCGATGTGGTCAGCGAGCGTTTCCTTTCCGACCTGCGCGCGGTGCTGCGCGACATGGACGGCGAACTCAGCGACGTCAGGATCAGCCTGGGCCTGGTTGGTGGCGACGATGCGGCACCGGTCAAGCCCAAGTCTGCTCCGGCCAAGGCGCCGGAGCCGGCGGAAAACCGGGTCGATCCACGCTATCACTTCGACAATTTCGTCGAGGGCCGGTCCAACCAGCTGGCCAAGGCCACCGCGCTGCAGGTCGCGCTTAAACCCGGACAGGCCTACAACCCGCTGCTGCTTTACGGCGGCACCGGATTGGGCAAGACCCATCTGCTGCATGCCACCGGCAATCTGATCAAGAAGCGCAACAGCGATACTCGAGTGCTGTACATGCGCTCGGAGAACTTCGTCTCGACCATGGTCAAGGCGTTGCGCAGCGGTCGGATGGATGAGTTCAAGCGCACCTTTAGAGGCGCCGATGCGCTGCTCATCGACGACATCCAGTTCTTTGCCAACAAGGAAGGCACCCAGGAGGAGTTTTTCCACACCTTTAATTCACTCTACGACGGCCAGCAGCAGATCGTGCTGACCTGCGATCGCTACCCCAAAGAGGTCGAAGGCATTGAGCCGCGCTTGCGCTCGCGCTTCGGTTGGGGTGTCAGCGTGGCGCTGGAGCCGCCGGATTTTGAAACGAGGGTAGCGATCCTGCAACGCAAGGCCAAGGATGCGGGCAATCCACTGGGCGACGACGTGGCGCAGTTCATCGCCCAGCGCATGCATTCCAATGTGCGAGAGCTGGAGGGTGCGCTGAACAAGCTCAAGGCGCACGCCAATCTGACCGGGTCTCGGATAGATCTGGCCTTCGCTCAAGCCGCGCTGCGTGATCTGTTCCGCTCTCATGAGCAGGTCACGTCGCTATCGAACATCCAGAAGACGGTGGCCGACTATCACCGCATCCCGCTCGGCGAGCTGCTCGGCAAGAAGCGCCAGCGCTCGCTGGTACGACCGCGGCAGATGGCGATGGCCCTGGCCAAGGAGCTGACCCGGCACAGCCTGCCGGAGATCGGTCAGGCCTTCGGCGGCCGAGACCACACCACCGTGTTGCATGCACAGCGGGTGGTCCGCGAATTGATTGAAGTGGACGCCAGGGCGCGCGAGGACTGGGAGAGTTTGTTGCGTTTGCTCAGTGGGTAGGCTGTGGAGAAGGTCGGTATGGGGCTGTGGATAAGCAGTGGAGAACGATGCAGGCGAACTTCTGTCCTCCTCTACGCACATCTTATCCACAGGCGATACCGGGTTTAGGCGATAGCTAAAATGAGGGCTAAGGGAATGATTGATTTGAGTTTTCGCCGGTTGTCCACAGCAGCCGGGCGCACTAATCACTACAATCATTCTCTTTAAGAAAGAATAGACTTATATAGGCCTAAGGACAGGGAGCGAGACGATGCGATTCAGTATGCAGCGCGAGGTGCTACTCAAGCCCTTGCAGCAGGTCATTGGAGTGGTGGAACGACGGCAGACTTTGCCGGTGCTGGCCAATGTCCTGGTGCAGCTGAACGACGGGCGGGTATCGCTGACCACCAGTGATCTGGAAGTGGAGTTGGCGGGCTCTGCCGAGGTGGAGATGGGCGAGGCTGGTGAGATCACCATTCCTGCGCGGAAGCTGTTTGACATCGTCAAGGCGCTGCCTGACGGGGCCAAGGTGGAGCTGAGCCTGAACGGTGAGCGAGTGCAGCTGAAGGCCGGGCGCAGTCGTTATACGCTGGCGGCACTGCCAGCGACCGAGTTCCCGCAGAGCGAGATCGGCGAGGTGGTGGAGCGGGTCAAGGTTCCGCAGGCTGAGCTCAAGGCGCTGATTGAGCGCACCGGCTTCGCGATGGCGGTTCAGGATGTGCGCTTCTACCTCAACGGCTTGCTGTTGGAGCGGCGAGGCGAAGGACTGCGCGCAGTGGCCACCGACGGGCACCGACTGGCGCTGGCCGATTGGAATGCCGATGGCGAACCCGGGCGACAGGTGATCGTGCCGCGCAAGGGAGTTCTGGAACTGCAGCGGCTACTGGGCAGCGCCGAAGGCGAGGTGGAGCTGGCCTTCAGTCGCAATCACGTGCAGGTCCACCTGGATGACGGGATGCTGGTCAGCAAGCTGATAGACGGTCGCTTCCCGGATTACGAAGCGGTCATTCCCGCGGTTGCCGACGTGCCTGTGATCATCGATCGGGACGAGCTGCGTGCGGCGCTACAGCGTGCGGCGATCCTGTCTAACGAAAAATACCGCGGCATCCGTGTCGAGCTGGCCGCTGAGACCTTGCGCATCAGTGCGCACAATCCTGAGCAGGAAGAGGCGGTGGAAGAAGTCCCTGCCGAATGCGCTGCTCAGGAGTGGGCTATCGGTTTCAACGTCAACTACGTGCTCGATGCATTGGCGGCGATCAGCACTGAGCAGGTGGTGCTGCGCCTGCGCGACGGCAACTCCTCCATGTTGGTGGAGGCGCCGGAGAGCAAGGCCATACGCCACGTGGTGATGCCTTTGCGGCTGTAGCGTTGGTTTTGGCGCACGCAAATGCTTTACGGGCCCGCGCACTGCGGGCCCTGTTGTTTACGCATCTCGCGCCAGGCTTGATTGGGATAGGGGTTCGTCGATCGTGCGCTTGACCCGGCTGACGATCGATCAACTGCGCTGTCTGCGTGATGTGGATCTGCAGGCTGATCCATCGCTGAATCTATTGGTGGGTGCCAACGGTGCCGGCAAGACGTCGGTGCTGGAGGGTTTGCATTGTTTATCCAGCGGGCGCTCCTTTCGTAGCGGTGGTCAGGAGAATCTGATCGGTCGTGGCACCGAGGCGTTCACGGTGTATGCGGAAGTCGTGGATGGCAATGGGGCTAGTCGTGCGCTGGGCTTGCAGCGGATGCGTTCGGGCTGGCGCGGACGATTGGATGGGCGTGAGGTTACGTCGCTCGGGGAGTTCGCTCGGGTGGCAGCGGTGGTTTGTTTCGAGCCGCAATCGCATGAGCTTATTTCAGGTGCGGGCGAGGGACGTAGACGGCTGTTGGATTTGGCCTTGTTCCACGTGGAACCGGATTATCTGTCCTTGTGGCGCCGCTTTCAGCGGGCGCTGAAACAACGCAATGCGGCGCTGCGTGATCGCGGTTATGCGCGCAATGCGGAAGTGTGGGAGCAGCCGTTGGCGGCCGCTGGCGAAGCGGTTGCCGCACTTCGCGGCCAATGGTGCGAGCGGCTATCGACGTGGGTGCAAGCGAGCCTGGCAGAGCTGTTGCCTGAGCTAGGCCGCGCCGGATTGGCGTGGCGTCGGGGATGGTCTGCAGAGGAGGATCTGGCCTCGGCGCTATTGCATAGTCGGGAGCGAGATCGAGAGCTCGGTTATACGGTACGCGGGCCTCAGCGTTCGGATCTGAAGGTCGAGTTGGCGGAGGGCGGCGGCCGTTATGAACTGTCGCGTGGCCAGCAGAAGCTGGTGGCATTGGCGTTGCTGCTGGCGACGGCGACGGGAATGCGCGAGCGATTGGGACACAGTCCGATCATCGCGCTGGACGATCTGCCGTCGGAATTGGACAGCGCCAAGCAGCAGGCCTGCCTGCGCTGGTGTGCCGGTTTGGACGCGCAGCTTTGGATCACCGGCACGCAGCTGCCGGCTGGTTTGGACGATTGGCCGCATAGTTCGCGACGGTTCCACGTGGAACAAGGTTGGGTATCGCCACTGCTATAATTGTGCGCTTGCCGACAGCGCGTCGGATACACGGACACCATATGAATCAGAACGAGACTCCCGAGGACGAGGGCAACGCCCCCAAGCCGTCGTCAGACGCTGCCGATACGGCCAAGAACAGCCCGGCTTATGACGCCGCATCGATCAAGGTGCTCAAGGGTCTGGATGCGGTACGCAAGCGCCCAGGCATGTACATCGGCGATACCGATGATGGCACCGGTTTGCACCACATGGTCTTTGAGGTCGTGGACAACTCGGTGGACGAGGCGCTGGCCGGGCACTGCGATGCCATCCTGGTCACGATACATATGGATGGATCGATTTCGGTGCGCGATAACGGTCGCGGCATTCCGGTGGCGATGCATCCGGAAGGCAAGTCCACCGCCGAAGTGGTGATGACCGTGCTGCATGCCGGCGGCAAGTTCGACGACAACTCCTACAAGGTTTCTGGCGGCCTGCACGGCGTCGGCGTGTCGGTGGTCAACGCGCTTTCGGAGACGCTGATACTGCGTATCGAACGCGATGGGCATCTCTGGCAGCAGGAGTATGCGCTGGGCGTGCCGCAGTACGAGCTGCGCCAGGTGGAGCCCTCTGAGGGTCGCGGCACTTACATCAAGTTCAAGCCTAGCACCGAGATCTTCTCCGACGTCGAGTACCACTACGACATCCTCAGCAAGCGCCTGCGCGAGTTGGCCTTCCTCAACTCCGGTGTGCGCATCGAGCTGCGCGATGAGCGCGCCGATCGTGGCGATGTGTTCCAGTACGACGGCGGTATCGCCTCTTTTGTGGAGCATCTGGCGCGGCTGAAGACCGCGCTGCATCCAACCGTGATCGCGATTCGCGGCGGTGGCGCGGACGAGGCTGTGCAGGTGGAACTGGCGATGCAGTGGACCGATTCCTATCAGGAGAACGTCTATTGCTTCACCAACAACATTCCACAGAAGGACGGCGGCACGCATCTGGCCGGCTTTCGCGCGGCGTTGACCCGCACCATCAACAGCTACATCGAAAGCACGGGCATTGCCAAGAAGGACAAGGTCGATCTCAGTGGCGAAGACAGCCGCGAAGGGTTGATTGCAGTACTGAGTGTCAAGGTGGCCGACCCGAAGTTCTCCTCGCAGACCAAGGACAAATTGGTGTCCTCGGAGGTCAAGGGCGCGGTGGAATCCATCGTCGCGGCGAAGATCCAGGACTTCCTGGCCGAGAACCCCAACGAGGCCAAGGCCATCACCAGCAAGGTGGTGGACGCCGCACGGGCTCGGGAGGCAGCGCGCAAGGCGCGCGAGATGACCCGGCGCAAGAGTGCATTGGATATCGCCGGACTTCCCGGCAAGCTGGCGGACTGTCAGGAAAAGGATCCGGCCAAGAGCGAGATCTTCCTCGTCGAGGGTGACTCCGCAGGTGGCTCAGCCAAGCAGGGGCGCAACCGCAAGTTCCAGGCGATACTGCCGCTGAAGGGCAAGATCCTCAACGTGGAGAAGGCCCGTTTCGACAAGATGCTGGCCTCGGCCGAGGTCGGAACCTTGATTATCGCGCTGGGCTGCGGCATCGGTCGGGACGAATACGATCCGGACAAGCTGCGCTATCACCGGGTCATTATCATGACCGACGCCGACGTCGACGGCTCGCATATCCGCACCCTGCTGCTGACCTTCTTCTACCGGCAGATGCCCGAGCTGATCGAACGCGGTCATATCTACATTGGACTGCCGCCGCTGTACAAGGTGACCCAGGGCAAGCAGATTACCTACATCAAGGATGATGCGGCGCTGGCTGCCTTCCTCAACTCCAATGCGGTGGATGGTGCTGCTTTGGATCCGGGTACCGGCGCCCCGCCGATCAGCGGCGTGGGCCTGGAGCAGCTGATGTCGCGTTTTGACATTGCCCAGCGCCATATCAAGCGCCTAAGCCACCGTCTCGATGCCACGCTGCTGCAAACCATGGTTGATTTGCCGCCGATGGACGAGGAGCGCTGGAACAACGCGGACGCCCTGCAAAGCTGGGGTGAGGCGCTGTACAAGCGCATCGACAATCAGAGTCTGGATCTGCCCAGTTACCAGGTCAGCCTGGCGCGCGATGAGCAGGGCCAGCCAGAGTTCCACGTGGAACGTCGTCAACACGGCTTGGTGCAAACACTCAAGCTCGGCCGTTCGCTGTTCTTCAGTCCGGACTACCAGCCCATCGCTGATCTCGCCGCCGACCTTTACGGCCTGATCGGTAAAGGCGCCACGGTGCAGCGCGGCAACCGCAGCGAGCCGGTGAAGGATTTTCGGCAGGCCTATGACTGGCTGATCGCCCAGGCCAGCCGCAACCGCGAGATCTCCCGCTTCAAAGGCTTGGGTGAGATGAACCCCGACCAGCTGTGGGAAACCACCGTCAACCCCGAAACCCGTCGGCTGATCCAGGTCACCGTCGAAGACGCCTTCGCCGCCGACACCATGTTCGCCATGCTAATGGGCGAATCGGTGGAGCCGCGGCGTGATTTTATTGAGGCGAATGCGTTGAAGGTGGCTAATCTCGACGTGTAACTTGCGGGGGCCCATGGAGTAGGGCCCGGGGCGATGCAAGAGCAGGGCCCAGGGAAGAGGGCCCAGGGCCCAGCGGGGCCAAGGCCAAAGCCGCCGCTAGCTGGGGCGCATCTTGGCCACGCCTTCCAGAGGGCCCAGCAAGGCCACGGCCAGAGCCGCCAGCTGCTGTTGATCTCCTGGGCTCTAAGCCCTGGGCCCTGGGCCCTTCTTAGGCAGTCGCCGCCACCCCCGACATCGCCACATCGTCCCGCTCCACTTCCGGCGGCAACAACTTATACATCACCGGCGTCACCAGCCTGGCCAGGAAGGTCGACGAGATCAGGCCGCCGATGATCACCCAGGCCATCGGTGAATACATGCCGACGTTCTGTACTGCCAGCGGCAGCAGGCCGCCGATGGCGGTGCAGCTGGTCAGCAGGATGGGTAAAAAGCGCACCTCGCCGGCGCGCTCGATGGCCTCGTCCAGGCCGACGCCTTCGGCGCGCAGCTGGTTGGTGAAATCGACCAGCAGGATGGAGTTCTTGATCTCGATGCCGA
>JAUIFV010000130.1 GCA_030430155.1 Gammaproteobacteria bacterium | reverse complement strand
CCTGATTGAGGATCAACTCCGGCTCGTGCTGGCCGAGGTTGCAAGTTCTGATCACTATGCTTGGGAATCTTTGGAAATTCCCTCGAGTCCCTGGATGAACACCATCAACGCCGGACGGGAATACGGAAACCTGAGTGGAGCAAGGGTCTTCTATTCCGTGTGGCGCTGGCTCGACCAGACCCGTCCGAAGGTGGTTGTTGTCAACGGCTGGGGCGTCCCCGAGGCTTGGTCAGCGATTTCGTGGGCGCGCATTCGAGGCGCTCGGATCGTGGTGATGTCGGAAACCAAGGCCGATGAATCATCGCGAGCAAGATGGAAGGAAGGATTGAAGCGATTGCTATTGCGGTCGGTTCATGCTGGCCTTGTTGGTGGCAGGGCACAGGCCGATTATCTCGCGAGCTTGGGTGTGGCCGGGGATCGGATTTTTATTGGCTATAACGCAGTTGATAATGCGTATTTTTCCGATAGAACTGATGAGATTCGACGGCGGCAGGGAGCCCAATCACAACCCTATTTCTTTGCCTGCGCGCGCTTCATAAGACGAAAGAATTTCGATGGATTGCTTCGCGCCTATGCTGCCTATCGGGTACGCTGCAGCGGTGCGCCCTGGGGTTTGGTTATTTCAGGCAGCGGCGAAGAGGAACAGGCGTTGAAGCTGTTGTGCGCTGAACTTGGCATTTCGAAACAAGTTCAGTGGCCCGGTTTCGTGCAGTACGGCCAACTTCCCGAATTCTACGCCAGGGCTGGTGCCTTCGTGCATCCCGCCAAGAGTGAGCCCTGGGGGCTCGTAGTTAACGAAGCTGCCGCCAGCGGCTTGCCATTATTAGTCGCTGAGCCTGTCGGTGCGCGATATGAACTTGTCGAGGACGGGGTGAACGGCTTTGTCTTTGATCCGTACGATGATCAGGCCATCGCCGATGCGATGCTTGCTGTCGGTGAGTTGCCAGAGGCCGCGCGTCGGGCGATGGGTGAGGCGGCGCGTCAGCGCGTGGACAGCTACGGTCCGAAGCGATTTGCCCAGGGCCTAGGTAACGCAGTTCGAGCTGCACTACATGCGGCTCCATAGTGTTGCGCGTTCTTCACATCATTCGTGGGCTTGCAAATTCCTCCGGCACTACTCACATCGTCAACCCCTTGTCGGAGGCCCAGGCGCGGCTTGGTGGGACGGTGCGCGTACTCTATGTGGACAAGCCGCCGGCGAGGGCGGTTGAGCCTGACTCATCATTGGTCGAGTGCCGACGCTTTTCGCGATCTATACCGCTTGACAATCCTGGGTTTTCTTGGGGACTAGCCAAAGCACTCTCCGTCGAGGTCGCGTACACGGATATAGTCCACGTTCACGCGATCTGGAACTTTCCGTCTTGGTGGAGCATGCGGGAATCTGCGCGGCAGCGAACGCCCTTTATAGTCGCGCCGCAGGGCTCACTGGATCCATGGGCACTACGTCAGAAGCGCAGTGCCAAGCGGATCTACGGTGCGCTGACTGAAATGCCATTGTTGCGCCGTGCCAACTCGATGCAGGCGCTGTCTGATAAGGAAGCGGCGCAGTTTCGAGAATTCGGTATCGAAGGGCGGATTGACCGCATACCAAACGGAATTGCCGCCGACATGTTTGCCCATGGGCCGCGTCGAGGTGCCCTGGCGCAACAGCTCGACCTACCAGTTGGCGCGCGGTGCTTGCTGTTCCTATCGCGTGTGCACGAAAAGAAGGGTCTGGATCTGCTCCTGCGGGCATTTGCCAAGCTCACCCCGCAATTCCCCAATTGGCATCTGGTAATTGCCGGTAACGATGGGGGCTCGGGCTACGCGGCGAGAATGCAGCAGCTCAGCAGGCAGTTGGAGTTGGACGGGCGCTGCCATTTCCTAGGCGAAGTCGCCGGGCAAACCAAGCGTGATGTGCTGATGGGGGCCGACGCCTTCGCCCTGGTGTCCCGATCAGAAGGATTACCGGTGGCGGCGGTGGAAGCGTTGGGCGCGGGGCTGCCGTGCGTGCTGTCGGATGAGTGCAACTTGCCCGAGGCAGAAGCCGCCGGTGCCTGCTGGACCGTCAAGCCGGCGATTGAGGCGGCAACCTCAGCGCTTCGCGAACTGTTCGCCAACCCAGAAGAAGCCTCAACCCGCGGACAGAGAGCGAAAGCGCTGGTCGCCGACCGTTTCACCTGGGACAAAATCGCCGCGCAGACGCTGGAGATCTACCGCGAGCTGATCAGTTGTCAGCCTGCTTCCTAGCCGATGACATCCTAATCGCGTGCAAATCCAAAACCCAAAAACTAAAACGTAAAACGTATAACTTAAGACCCAAAACCGAAACCCTAGATCGCCTTCGCGCCTAACCTCCTTGCTCCCCCTCACCGCCATCATCCTAACCCACAACGAAGCCATCAACATCGAGCCCTGCCTGCGCGCAATGGCGACGGTTGACGATGTGGTGATCGTCGACTCTGGCAGCACTGATGACACGTTACAGCGTGCTCAACAGGTGCGCCCTGATGTGCGTATCTTTTTTCATGAATTCAAAGACTTTGGTGATCAGCGCAACTGGGCTCTGGGTCATGTCGAACCGCGACACCGATGGGTGCTGTTTGTCGATGCCGATGAATATTGCGACGCCGCTCTACTGACGGAGATTGCGGGGTTCATTACCGCGCCCGGCGCGGATGTGGGTGGTTACATTGCTGGTCGCAACTACTTTCTTGGTCGCTGGCTGAGGTACTGCACCATGTACCCGTCCTATCAGCTGCGCCTTTTGAAGCTTGGTGAAGTGCACTACCGAAAAGATGGCCACGGGCAGCGCGAGGTTACCAAGGGGTCACTGCGCTACTTTCGCCATGGCTGGCGTCATGAGAGCTTTAGCAAGGGCGTCGACCAATGGGTTGCCAGGCACAATCACTACGCCAGCGAAGAAGCCGAGCGGTATCTGGGCGAGCTCAATCAACCGATTCCATGGCGTTCGCTTGGTAGCGACCGCATCGGTCGCCGGCGCGTGCTTAAGGCCATTGCGCTGCGCTTGCCACTGCGCCCCTGGTTGCGCTTTGCCTACTCCTATCTCATTAGAGGTGGCTTTCTCGACGGCCGAGCTGGCCTCCAGTATTGCTTGTTGCTGTTGGCGTACCATTTGGTCATTCGGGCGAAAATCGCTGAGCTTAAGTACCTGCAGCGGTCGTAGGGCTTCGGCTTGAGTTTGAAACTGAAACTCAAGGGATTGGCCGAAGGTCTCCCGTTGCCCCTCGCCAAGCTTGCAACCCGAGTTCCGTTCGCACTTCGTCTAGGCATGCCCTATGTCCGCAGCGCGAGAATGCTGAGGCAGGTCTCGCAATTGGATGACGCGCACTTCGCCGATTGGTCACGGGCGAAGCTGGCTTGCGTGGTTCGACGAGGGTTCCAAAGCGTGCCCTATTACCGTGAGCGTTTCAGCAAGCATGGCTATCAAGACGATGTTCCCCTGACCGCCGATAGGTTTGCGCGACTACCCATTTCAACCAAAGATGATTTGCGCCAGACGCCCTTGGCGGATCGAACTTGCCCAGAATCCGGCATGCTTTCGATCAATACCGGTGGAACCAGCGGGTCCCCGCTGTCGTTCTCGGTAGATCGTTCTGCCTTCGCTCGTGAGTGGGCGCACATGCATTTTGTGTGGCAGCGAGCTGGTTATCGGCCCCAGCACACCAAGCTCACCCTGCGTGGACGACGGTGGGATGGGCCTACTGCAGTGCGCTTCAATGCGGTACACAACGAGTGGATCGTCAATGCGTCAGCGCCGATGCAATCCGTGATTGATTGGATTGCGAGCATGCCCCAAGGTGAGATCAGCTGGGTCCACGGTTACCCCAGCTTGGTCGCGGAATTGGGGACGGCATTGGAACAGGCTGATTCGGGACTGACCAGGAAGTTTCGAGTTGGGTTGCAAGGCGTGCTCTTGGGTTCAGAGTATCCAGCCGCCATTTACCGCGATGTCATTGAGCGGGTAATGAGCAGCAACGTAGTCAGTTGGTACGGTCACAGCGAGATGGCGGTCCTTGCCTGGGAGTCCGCCCGCGGCATCTATCAACCACTACCGTCCTATGGCTATACGGAGATCGTGTTTGACCATCCAGACGATGACGCCGGTCGACTGGTGGTGACCAGCTACGACAACCACGTCCATCCGTTTATTCGTTACGACACCGGTGATAGGGTCAGCCGCGTCGATGGTCCGGACGGCTGTCCGTCGTTTCGAGTCAGTGAGGGGCGCGTCGGGGAGTTCATCGAGGACGCCAACGGCCAGAGGCACTCCCTCACCGCTATCATTTTCGGTCGCCACCATCGCGCGTTTGAAGAGATTCGGCATGTTCAGGTTGAGGATCTGGGTGCCGGCAATGCCCGGCTGTTGATCGTGCCCGTCGACCCAGGGGCCGATTCCGCTTCGCTCAGGCGAGGATTCGACTTGGACGATATACCAATAGACTGGCGGGTTGAACTCATCAATCAGCCCGTACGAACTGAGTCGGGCAAGACGCCGTTGAAGGCTTCTGGCACAACCGGAAGCTGTCTCTCAAACATGGAACCCTAGCCCGGTGCATCCAATTATACGCCAAGTGTTGCGCAAGCTCAGCCGCAATCGCGTCTTGACCAAGCGATTGCCATCGGAATTTGGGCGTGGGTTGGTCTACTGCAGCCCGGAAGCGCTGCTCTCGTCCTGGAAGCCCGGCTGGCAGTCAACGCAGGCGAAGGGTTTGCTGCGCTGGGTTAAGAGGTTTGTGCAGCCCGGAATGCGCGTGTGGGATTTGGGTGCAAATCAGGGGATTTTTAGCCTGGCGGCATCGGCCTGTGCTGGGCCAGATGGTCGTGTAGTGGCTTTTGAACCCGATCTCTTTCTGGTCGACTTGATTCGCCGTTCGCTGGCTAGCGGTACTCATTTGGGCGCGCCCGTGCAACTATTGCCAATAGCTGTGTCCGGCTCGGCCTGCATCGCTGAGTTTCAAATTGCCAAGACAGATCGCGCGCTCAATCATCTCAGCAGCGCCAAAGGGAACCCCCGTGCAGGCGACGCTCGTGAGCGGGTGTCCGTGATCTGCCAGTCCCTGGACTGGCTAATGTCGCAATTGGACAAGCCTGATCTGCTCAAGATTGACGTTGAAGGCGCTGAGTTGGCTTTGCTTGAGGGTGGAACCCAACTACTGCAAGAGGCGCGGCCAATACTGATACTGGAAACCGCCCCGGAGCATGTGCGAGCGGTCGCGGAGCTACTTCATGGCCTTGATTACTCCTTCTATGAAGTGGATTCGCCCCTGACTGACGCACTGCAAGAACCTGCGTGGAATTCGCTCGTGTGGCCAAACGAACGAGCGACGGACTTGGCCTCGCTGCGCCAAAGGATTTCGACCCAATGACCGGCGCATCGAAGTCATCGATGGATGCGGGGTCACGGCGCATTTTCGACATCGTCGATGCCAACGGCGCTGGTGTGGGCGTGATTTGCAGATCTGCTGGCGATGACGCTGGCGACTGGAGCGGCTTACTGCGGCTGGCGGTGCAGAATGGTGTCGCCAGCTATATGCACGCCTTCGTCGGGCAATTGTCGCAGCGCGACGATGCGGCACAGGCCATGTTTGAGCGCCTGCGAGGCCGCGCACAACGAAGCACCTATCGCAGCCTTGCGATGCGGGCCGAATTGGTACGCATTCTGAGGGCATTTGAGCAGGCCGACATCAAGGTTCTCCCGCTGAAGGGGCCGTATTTGGCCGACCGATACTACGCTACGCCGGGACTGCGCGAGTTCGGCGATCTTGATCTGTTGGTGGGCGAGGCCGATCGTGATCGGGCATGGCAACTGCTGCTGCAGATCGGCTACCACTCGCCGTACGAGAACCACGATCTGGATAACCGCTACCACATCGTTTTCCGGCACAAAGAGAGCGATGAGCTGGTTGAACTGCACTGGCGCATCGCCGGTCGACAATTTGGCCGCTACTATCGCGGCGGCTTTCTCTGGGCGGGGGCGACCCAGCGGCCTTACCGCGGCGGGGTATCCGTGCGCGAACCGCGAGTCGAGAGCACGCTTTTGTATCTGGCCATACACGCCTATAAGCATGACTGGTGTCGACTGCAGTGGCTGCTCGATTTCCCTGAAGTGATACGCAGTGCACCCGAACTGGACTGGGACCGGCTGAACGCTCTGGCCCTTGAGCAGCACGCACACCGGTTGCTGCGAGCGACGCTGCAGCTGGTTCGCGGCCTGTTTCCGCAGGCGCCGAACGCGCCGGAAGGCCATGCGTTGGCCCGACCTGCGCTGAGCAAGTCACAGTCGCGCCGCGTAGGCGCGTTGATGCTCGGCGATGCCAGCGATGCACAGAAGTTGCGCAACTTCTACGCGCTGCGCGTGGCGATGGCGGAAACCTGGGTGGACAAGCTGCGGTTGATCGTCGATAGCCTGCGCCCGTCCGATCGCGACCATGAATTTTTGCCACTGCCGCCCCTGCTGAGGCCGTTTCGTTTTATCGTTCGCCCTCTGCGGCTGTTGGGTCGCATCGTCACGGGGCGCTCGCGCGATGCGGAGAGGCGTAATCGCTAGCGTATTACATCGCTCCGGCCCTGTTACCCGCCCTTAGTTGCCACACCAGGAAGTCATGAAGTACATCGTTCCCGATCACGTTCTAGAAGAGACCATTGGCGATGAGATTGTGCTGCTGTCGCTGCAGCGCGAGACCTTCTTTTCCCTCAACGCCAGCGGCATATTGCTGTGGTCGCAAGTCAAAGAGGGTGCGGACTCCGAGCGCCTTGGTCAGCTGCTGATCGAACGCTATGGACTCGATCCGGCGCAGGCCGAAGCCGATGTCAGCGCCTTTGTCGGCGAGCTGCTCAAGCTGGACCTGTTGGCCGCGGAGGCGGGCGGCGGCTGATGTATGGTTTGCTCGAATACGGCAACATGCTGCGCGACCGGGTGCGCACGCAGGCCTACCGGGCGGCGATCGATCGACATTTGAGGCCGGACTCGGTGGTTTTGGACTTAGGCGCCGGTACCGGCGCCTTTGCGCTTTATGCGGCGGTGAAAGGGGCGCGCAAGGTCTATGCGGTGGAGACCAGCCCGCTGCTGGACTACGGTCGGCGAGAGGCCGAGCGTCTGGGACTGGGTGATCGCATTGAGTTCTTCAACGGCCCGGCGCAGGACTTTGAGCCTGAGCTGCGCGCCGACATGTTGATTTCCGATCTGCGCGGCGCGCTGCCCTTTCTGGGCGACGCCCACGCCGTATTGGCCGACGCCAAGCAGCGATTGCTGACCAGCGATGCGCTGTTGATGCCGCATCAGGATAGGGTCTTTGCCGCGCCTGTCGATGATCCGGCGTGGTATGCCAGGGAGATTGAGCAGCCCTGGTTACAGAATGACTTGGAACTGCCGATGCCGCTGCTGCGCGAGGCCGAGGGGTCGCTGCCGCGCCGCCCGCCGCCGCGCGGGCTGACACCGTGCTTCCCCGGACAGTGCTTTGCCACCTTGGACTACGCTGCTGAGGTGATCAGTCTGCCGACGGCAACGCTGCAGTGGACCGCCGAACAGGCGCAAACCATCCACTGCTATCTGCTCTGGTTCGACGCCACGATAGTTCCGGGTATCGAGATGTCTGCGGCGCCCGGGGCGAAGGCACCGTTGGTCTATGGGCGGCTGGTTTTGCCGTTGCTGAAGCCGGTGCAGCTTGCCGCCGGTGATCGGCTGTCGCTGCGCATCAGCGTGTGGCCGGCGGCGGGGGATTTCGCCTACACCTGGACCACCACGGTACTCGACGCGGCGGGCAGTCAGCACCAGCAGCTGCGTCAGCATTCGGCGCACGAGGCCTTCCTGGCCGCCCGTACCAGCGGAGTGGCGTGAGCGCATTGTCGGTGGAAACGACTGGCGCTTCAGCTGAGCCGATGTCGGTGGGGCACTATGACGCCTTCGGCATGCATGTCCTGGGGCCATCTCGCTTCCTCGACGGTCATTGTCATGCCCGGCTGTCCCAGGCCGATGATGGGTCGCCGGAACTCTCCATCGAGGTGGTCCACGAGTTGCCCTCGGTGGAGAGCGGCTGGGTGACTCTGCTCACGCATGACCCGGTCAAGGCTGCGGCGGCGGGGCATCGCTTCCTCAGCGTGCAGCGCGGCCCCGCGGATGCCCGGCGCTATCAGATCATCGATGGACTGGCGGTGCATGCCGATCCTGCGAAGCGTCGGCTCTTGGTTTGCGTGCCGCCAACCATGCACCGTGACTCGGTGGGCTCTTTCGTGCTCGGTACCGCGATGCTGTGCTATTTCAAGGCGCAGCAGCGGCTCTGCCTGCACGCCGCAGTTGCGACTCAGGGTGAGCGCACGGTAATGATTTGCGGCGCCTCCGGGGCAGGCAAGTCATCGCTGGCTGCGGCGCTACTTGGGCATGGATGGCAAATTGTGGTTGAGGATCTGGCGGTGGTCGAGGCCGTCCAGGGTGGGCTCGGCGTCAGGCCCGGATACGGCCGCTTGCGGCTTTGGTCCGACTCGGTGGGTGCGCTGGGTCTAGACGCCCGTACCAGCCAGATCGTGGTCGGAGCCGACAAGCACTATCTGCCGCTGGCCGTTTCCGGCCGGCTCTCCGCGCCGATAGACGCGCTGGTGTTTCTAGGCGCCAGACTCGCCGCGGATGCGCCCGGACCCCAGCTTCGTGCCATTAGCGCTGGTGCCAGCGCACTGGCCCGACTCTACAACCAGAGTTTGGCCGCCTACCTCAATCCGCCTGACGAAATCGCTCCACTGCTGGCGCAATGCCGGCAACTCCTGGCGCAGTGTGATGTGCATGAACTCAGGCTGGTCGACGACTGGGCCCGGCTTGATGCTGGCTGTGCTGAGATCACCAGGCGGCTGCTCGCCTAGCTGTAGTTCGCGGACCGGCTTGAAGCGCGCCGGCATCTTGTCGGCACGTTCTTGACGCTTGATGCGGGATCAGGGGCGATGCCGGCCGGACGCCGGCGCTCCGTTTGCTTCCAGCAGTTCCAGAGGTTGATCGCCCACCTGTGCTTCATTTCCTTCGCCAATTGCTGATCCTCCCATTCGTCGGTCTAGCCTGGCTCGGTTTGCGGCTGATCGACTGGTCGATCCGTCGTCACGGCGTGCGCCGCTGCTACGGCTGGCTGGCGCGTACCAGCCCGGCGGCATCGGCGTGGCCTGGGCTGTCATCGACAGCTGTGTCGCGGGTGGGTCGGGTGGTGCGGCGTGCCAATGGCCGCCGCGAGGGCTACTGTTTGCGTCGCGCACTGCTGATCTGGTGGCTGCTGCGCTGGTTCGGCGTGTCGGCGGACATCTATTGCGACACGGGCATCGACAAGGGCCATGCCTGGGTGGAGGCGCAAGGGCGCGTGGTCGGCGACCGCCGCGCCTTGCAGGGGACCGGGCGCTTCGGGCGCTTCTCTACGCTGTTCGGCACCGTCCGTACGCCGCCTTGAGTCTGCCCGGTTTCATGCTGCTGTGCGGGGATCCAGACAGGGTCACCGCGCTGTTGGGCCGCTCACGCTTGGGGCGCGAGCTTTGCGACCAACTGCGTTGGCCCGAGCAAGAGTCGGGTTGGAACAGCATTGCGTTGCGCCTGGACAATCGCGAGCCGCCTTGGCGCATGCAGGCGATCGGCGACTGGGACTCGTGCTTGAGCGGTCGCATCGTCGGCGGGGACGCCAAAGCCGGCCAGGAAGAGCAGCTGCGACTGGCTTACGCGAAGTACGGTAGCGGTTTCGCCGCTCAGCTCAACGGTGAGTTCGCTTTCGCGGTACACGACCGCTCGGCCGGTAGCATCCAGGCCGGCATCGACCTGTTCGGCTGTCGCGGCCTGTACTACTACCTCGCCGATGATGTGCTGCTGATCAGCACCTGCGTGAGCGCGATCATCGCTGTGCTCAGGCCCGCGTTGGCGTTGGATGAGCAGGCCATCGCCGCCTTTCTGGTGCCGTTCGCCGATGCCTGTCTGGACCGCGGTGACACCTTCTACCGCAGCCTTCAGGTACTGCGCGGCGGCGAGGGATTGCGCGTGGATCTGCGCAGCCGGCGTGTGCAGCGGGTTGATCTGCCGATCCCGGGGCAGCTGCTGGCGGAAGGGGCAGCGCGCAGCGCGAAGGAAGCGCAGGCAGCGATCTCCGCTGCGATGGGAGCTGCGCTGCGCGAGCGCATTCACGGGCCGACCGCCGCGCTGGCCTTGAGTGGTGGCATCGATTCGGCACTGATCGCCTGCGCGCTGGCGCAGTTGCGCGAGGAGCGAGACGAACTGGAGATACACGCGCTGACCTCTGTGCTGCGCGGTCGCGGCGGCGAGGAGGAGGCGCGCTGCGCCGAACATACGGCGCAGCAGTGCGGACTGGGCTGGCATCCAGTGCCGCGGGATCCAGGACCGTTGCAGTTCCCAATCGCTAGCCCGGTGCCGTGGGCAGAGGAGCCGATGGCGTTGTGTGACGACCTGTCGCAGGTACGCGCGCTGCACCAACACGGTCTGCCGGCGTTTTCGGGCATGGGCGCCGATGAGCTGATTGCGACCTCGCTACGCCGACCTGGCCGTCGCGTGGGCGCGGCCGGGCGCTGGAAACGGCGATTGGACCGGATGCTGCTGCGTCGCTTCCGCAAGCGGCCGCAACCTGCATCCACCCTGCCCGATCTGGCTCAGCTGATGGCCGACCGTGCCCCGGCATGGGTGGTGCCGGAGCTGCACGCCAGCTTGCCAGCAAGCGCCATTGGCAACGATGCCGCCAGTGCTCAATCTGACTGGACCGAGTTGCTGTGCGCCAACAGCGGATTTCGCACCGACGTGGAGGGAATCGATCGCGGAGGGCTGTTCCAGGCCGACTTGTCACTGCCCTTTCTCGATCACCGCGTCGTTGTGGCCTTGCTTGATCCCGCGGTCGCGCAGATGGATCTGGACCGCTGGCCGCAGCAGCCACCCAAGCAGTGTCTGCGCGGCATGTTGCGGCCGAATCTGGGCAAGATTGTCAGCCGCCGTCCAAAGTCCGGTGCTGGTATGCCGGCATTTGCGCGATTTGCCAAGCAGAATCTGGCCGAGCTGACCGCTGACCTCAGAAAAATCAGTGAATTGCAGCAATTTGTACGCTTGAAGAATCTGCCGGAGGTTTGCGTTGACACTCCCTGGGCCACTCTATATCCTTTACTTGTGTGCGCCAGTCTAGGCGCATGGTTTGTCCACCAATCAGGGGTTGAAGAGCAATGGCGAATCACGAGCAAGAAGTGAATCAGGAAACCTACGAAGCGCCTCGCGTGATCGAGATTGGCCAGATCGGTGCGACCCTGCAGGGTGCGCGCATGAGCACCAACCTCGACGGTGGCTTTTCGATGACCGCGATGGGCGGCACGGTGGGTCTGACCACCGCGTTCTGAGGTCGACACAAGTTTTCAGTAAACGGCCCGGTCTTCCGGGCCGTTTGCGTTTCTGGCATTGGCTATGCCTTCCTTGTCTTTCGCATAGCAAGCTCGATCAGGCTGGCAAAGTTCGATGTGAATCGAGCTGTGTCGCTCAGCGTCGAAGCACAGATCTGCTCTCGCAGTGATTTCCGCTGTGTATCCGATCGCGCTCCCGCGGCGGCCAGTTCTATCGCGAGCCGCCGATACTCCTCTTGGTCATTGGCAACCCATCCGGCACAGCCCGCAGCATGAAGCGCAGAGGCGCTGAGGCGTCCGGCGCTCGTGGGACCTTGCCATGTGACCACCGGCACGCCCATCCACAGCGCCTCGCAAGCCATGGTGTGACCGCTCCAGGGAAAGCAGTCGAGCATCACATCCATCTGGTTGTATACCTGCAGATGATCGTCGCCTGAGTGTTGCTGCATTCGGAGCCTTTGCGCATCGACGCCCAGGCGGGCGAAATCCTGAGCGAGGACTCGCTGGCGCGGAGCGTCCAGCTGATCACGGACCAGGAGCAAGGTGGCTAGTGGGCAGTCGTGCAGTATCTTCGCCCATAGCGCCAGCACTTCCGGGCCCAGCTTCTCAAGCCGATGCGGACTGCCGAAGACGAAGGTGTCGCTTGCATGGCGCCGCATTGGTGGCAACTGCGACGCTGGTCGCCAGCAGGCAAAGCTACATTCCAGCCGCAATACGGTTTCGGTTCCGGTTTGGCCTTGGACTCTTGGCGCCACGATCCGGTCCTGAATGCGGAAGTCGATTGCGTTCAAGCCCGTCGTCGACGGATAGCCTAGCCAGCTGATGAGCAAGGGTGCGGGTTTGCGGGCAAGCACTGCCAGTCGATGGCCTTGCGTATGCCCGGACAGATCGACCAGCACATCAAGTTGATCGTCGCAAATCTGAGATTCCAGCTCTTGGTCGGTCAACCTGAGCGCGTCTCGCCAGCGACCAGTTGCGCGCCGCAGCCGCTGTGCTACCGCATCGACGCTGGCGCCACAGCTGTAGGCAATCAGTTCAAAGCGATCTCGATCCAGATTCTCAAATAGCGGCAAGGCAAAACGACCGACTGGGTGATCGCGGAAATCGGCTGATATGAAGCCCAAACGGATCCGGTCACCGCGCTGATCGCCTTGCTGGCGAGCGACGGCGTGCTGCGATTCCGCTGCGGGGTAGCAAAGCGGCGCGCGGCGGCAGTGTTCTTGCGCTACTGCGTCCTCATCGAATGCGCTGAGGTTGAGCAGATAAAGCAGGGTGGACAGCGCTGATCGGTGGGTGGGTTGGACATCCAGTAGTGCGCGCAATGCGTCTATTGCGGCAGGGAGATCCAACTGCTCTATGCGAATCAATGCCTCGCTGTAGCGGAGCTCGATACTCTCGGGCTGCAGTTTGCGAGCCCTGGCGATCCATTCACCGGCCTGTCCGCGCATGCCTAGTTCGCACAGGGTCTCGGCGACGCACTGGATGACCGACGTTCCGTCCGGATCTAGGGCGTGGGCCTTCTTCAGCGAGGCCAGGGCACCGACCTTGTCACCGGACACACGCTGCGCCTGGCCGTAGCGTAGCCAGTACTGCCAGTTGTCCGCGCAATCGGCCTGCGCGTCGGCCAACAGGCTGACCACGGTGGCCCAGTCGCCGCGCTGCTCTGCATCGGCGATCTGCGCGGCAGCGGAGTTGGAAAGCTGCATACTGGCCATGACCCGCGGCGAAGCCGATAACATGCGCACATCCTAGCCGAAGGCTTTCTCCTCTTGCCTGACCTCCATGTCGCCCAGGTCCATGGTGTTCGTTTACTCGCCGATTCGCCCGTTGCGGGGCTGCCCGACGCTGAGATCGATGCGCATCTGGGTGACGTTCGACTGGTCGACGCTATGCCGGATCAACCGGGCAGCGATGATGGCGAGCGATTGATCGCGCCGCCAGGAATCGAATGCCTGGCCCGGCTCAGACCGGAACCCACTCTGCAATTGGCAAGCTCTGGCAGCGAAATCGAACGCAGTAACTGGCTTTGCAGCAGTTTCCTTCCGGCGTTGCTGGCCAGTCAGGGCGCTTTGGTACTACGCGGCGCCGCTGTGCTCGGGCCGAGCGGGGCGGTGTTGCTTCTGGGTCCGGCGATGGCGGGGAAGTCCACCGCAGCCGCCCTGCTGGTCGAGGCTGGGTGGAAGCTCCTTGGCGACGATGCCGTGGTGCTGTTTCAGCATCAGCACGCAGTACATGTTTGCGCTGGTGCACCTTGGCTGAAACTCTGGCCTGGCGTCGCTGACCGCCTGGCCTTGGGGTCGCAAGCCGTCGAGCTTCGATCAGGCTTGGCCAAGCGCTTGATTCAGCTGCCACCGGTGGGAGCTGTCGCCACACATCATCCCGTGGTGGGCGTCTTCGTCTTGCGCGCCGATGACGGATCCGGGTATCGCAGCGAACCACTGTCAGCCGGCGGACTGCTGGAAGTCGCCGGCACCTTGCAGCGGCGACCCGCCATGGCGCCGACAGCCACCGCGCTCCGCGAGCAGTTCAGCACCCTGTGTGCGCTGGCCAGGCTTGATCAGCGCGGTTGGCTGAGTCGGCCGGCTGCTGGTTTTGATGCCACACAGCTCGTGAGCCTGCGCGAGTCGGTGGGGATATAGCTGTGGGCAAGATCGTCTGGCTGGCTTCATATCCCAAGTCTGGCAACACCTGGCTTCGATTGCTGCTGCGCGCGCTGATGGATGACTTGGATGCACCGACGCTGCTCAGCGCCATCAACGACTTCAGTATCGCCAGCAATCGTGAGGTATTCGAGCGGGTTACCGGGCTGGTTTCCTCGGAACTACATCGGGATGAGGCTGACCGGCTGCGACCCTTTGTGTACCGCCAGCTGGCCCAGGCGGAGTCCGATCTGCTGTGGCTGAAGGTCCATGATCGTTACGAATCGGCGGCGGTCGCCGGTGTCGATTTCCCTGCGGAACGAACGCATGCCGTCGTCTACCTGGTCCGCGACCCGAGGGACGTTTGCGTCTCGTTCGCCCATCACCTCGGACTGTCGGTCCAGGACACCATGGAGCGGATGTTGACTGAGAAGCTGTATCTGGATTCGGCCGCAGAGCCGCTTTCCGAGCAGTTGCCGCAATGGCTGGGTCGCTGGGATCGCCACGTGGCGGGTTGGCTGGATCAGAGCGCCGCACCCGCACTATTGCTGCGCTACGAAGATCTGCTTGCCGATCCGGTTGGGAGTCTCGGCGTCTT
>JAUIFV010000129.1 GCA_030430155.1 Gammaproteobacteria bacterium | reverse complement strand
GAGCAACAGCAGACAGCAAAGACGAAAGCAACAGAGCTCGGCAGCTCTTGACAGCGGGTGGGGTCATAGAAGGATGTGGTGAGCGCAGCGAACCGCATCGATCGCCTCCGCGACTTTGAGACGACCGGCGCGATAATGGCGCTATGGGCAAGCCGGAACAGCGCCGAAGCGATGCCGCTGCGATCAAAGGCCGCGGTGCGGCCAGCAATCCGCATGGGCGCTTCGAAACCGTGGTTACCGCGGCCGAAGACGACGGCTGGCCGGGTGATGGGGAGGATCAGCCGACTCGGCCGGCCACGCAGGTCAGCATCGAGCGGGCCCGCTCGATCATCAGCCGCAACGCCTCGCCGGACGTGCCCTTCAACCAGTCGATCAACCCCTATCGCGGCTGCGAGCATGGCTGCAACTACTGCTATGCCCGCCCCTCGCACGCCTATCTGAATTTGTCGCCGGGCTTGGATTTCGAGACCCGGCTGTTTGCCAAGAGCAACGCCGCCGAGCGCCTGCGCATCGAGCTGGCCAAGCCCGGTTATGTTTGCGAGCCGATCACCCTGGGCGCCAATACCGACGCCTATCAGCCCATCGAGAAGCGTTACCGGATCACTCGCGAACTGGTGCAGCTGCTGCACGACTGCGATCACCCGCTGTCGATCATCACCAAGAACGCGCTGGTCGAGCGCGATCTGGATCTGCTGGCGCCGATGGCGCAGCGTGGACTGGTGCAGGTGATGGTTTCGGTGAATGCGCTGGACAATCGTCTGGCCAGCACCATGGAGCCGCGCGCCAGCGCGCCGCATAGGAGGATTCGCACCATCGCCAAGCTCAGCGCGGCCGGGGTGCCCTGCGGGGTGCTGGTGTCACCGGTGATCCCGGCGGTGACCGACAAGCACATCGAACAGGTGCTGGCCAAAGCCGCCGCGGCAGGTGCGAAAGTGGCCGGCTACGCCGTGCTGCGGCTGCCGCATGAGCTAAAGGACTTGTTTCGCGAGTGGCTGGATCTGCACCTTCCGGACCGCGCTGAACATGTGATGAGCCTGATCCAGCAGATGCGCGGCGGCAAGGACTACGACGCCCGCTTCGGCACCCGGATGCGCGGCGAAGGCGTCTACGCGCAGATGATCGCGCAGCGCTTCCAGCTGGCCTGCCGTCGGCATGGCCTTAGCCGTTCGCGCGAGTTGACCCTGGATACGACACGGTTTCGTGCGCCCAGGCCGGAGTCGGCGCAGGGGGAGTTGTTCTAGCCTGCATGTTTCACGAGTCCCCTACCGCGGCCGCCTTCGACGTGCTGTGATCGAGTCACACCGAAAACCGCCAATCGACCGCAGTTTCTTTGTAGGAGCCTGCCTGCAGGCGATCGGATCTATCGGCTTGCTTGGAACGACCCTGTCTTGCGCGATGCAGCGTATCGCCTGCAGGCAGGCTCCTACACAAGAGCGTGAGCGGGTCGCATATTGGATACCGCGTGGGCAGCATATCGCGCTCAAGCCGCCTTGATCTGCTCATAGATGCGCAGCGGAAACGGATAGCCCCAGCTGTTCTCGTACTCGGCTACGCCCAGGTCGCGCAGCAACCGTTCCGCCGCGTTCAAGTACTGGGATTTCAGCCGTGCCAGGCGTGTCTCGAAGATCAGAACGCACCGACCCTTATCCCAGGGCCGGTCGACCAGTTCCTTCTCAAACTCATAGACGGCGATGCGGACGTCTGTCCCGGCGCGAACAAAACGCAGCTTGGTCCTGCCAGGCTCATGGTCGAACCCGCAACCGGACTCGGCGCAACCTTGGAGCAGCTGAAGCACCGCCTCGGACAACTCGGTGAAGGCATCGGATAAATAGGAGATGCCGTCGATGACGTAGCGCTCGCCAGCGCCTTCCAGCACCGCATCCGCCCAACCGCGACCCTTGACGGTGTAGGACAGGGTGAACTTCAGGATGCCGCCCTCAGCCCCCACCATGCGCGTGCCTGGGCAGGTCGTCAGCGGTCTCAAACCAGCCGATTCGGCTCTCACACCAGATGTGCTTGTTCGGTTGCACCAGCGCGGGCTCGTCGAGGCTGGCGATGGTGACGTCGAGGGTGGGTTCGGGGTCGACGCCGCGGAAGGCGATCTGGGTGCCGCAGTCGACGCAGAACTCGCGCATGTAGGCCTTGCTGGACAGGTACTGCGCCGGTCGGCCCTTGATGTAGGCGAAGCCGGCGACCGGCAGTGTCAGCCAAGCCAGCACCGGGGCACCGGCGGAGCGCTGGCAGGCACGGCAGTGGCAATAGCCGGTGCCGCTGATTTCGTCCACGCGCAGCGCGTAGCGGACCCGACCGCAGAGACAGCCACCGTGTTCCAGTTTGCCCTGTGCCGATGATTCGCCCGTCATTGCCCAACCTCCCGTGTGCGATGGGCGTCAGTCTGCGTCTTCATTCTGGGCATCGCAATCTGCGCGTCGCGGAATCGTTGAGCCCGATGCCTGTCGATGGCGCGGAAGATCCCGAACGCCATGGTCTACTGGCTGCAATCGGTCATCTTCTCGGCGCGATGAGTCGGGCACGCTGCGCTTTGCCCAACCTACGGTCAGAGGTGCGTGCAGCCATCGTAGGGTGGGCAAAGCGGAGCGTGCCCGCCACCTTGGTCTCGGGGAGGAACAGCTGACCCAGCCAGCCTGAGCGCCGCACCGTTCGAATCAGCATGCTGGGCTCTGTGCCCTCAGAATGTATCCTCAAGTGCATGCGGATTGCGGGTCCTGAACACGTCCGGATTGGCCGCATAGAAGCCGCCCCGATCGTTGTCAGGATGCCATCCCGGCCAGCCCATGATCGGCAGGGGTGGGTACTGGCGACCCTTGCCCAGCTCCTCATGTCGTCCCAAGCGTTCGGCCGCCAGCGCATCGGCGACGCCGCGGAGTTCCGTGTCAGGCAGGCCCAGCACCTCGGCATCCACTTCGAACAGCAAACACTTGCAGGTGCTGTTCAGCCGCGGCTGGCGCAGTTCGTCTAGCACCGCGTGGCCGAGCAGCAACAGCCGGGCGTGGTTCTGCACCCGAGTGCGGCAATCGACAAACAGGCGCTGCCAGTCGCCGCGGCGCAGTGCGTCAAAGAGCTCTGGATCGCTGCTGAGCACGATTGCGCCGGCCTCATCAAGCAGGGTGAGCGCGTCGCGTGCGGGGGAGCGCTGGCGTAGTTCGGTTGCACCGCCGGCGCGAATGATGGCGCAGTGGCTGCGATTGATGGCGCGTTTGGTAAGCGGCCAGGCCAGCCAGCACAGCGCGTTGAAAGCGTCGTGCCAGCTGTCGGGCCGGGTCGGCACGCAGTTCTGTTCGGCGATCTGCAGCTCGTAGGGCGTGGCGCTGGCTGCCGGCGCCGCGAAGCGAGGTCCGGCCGACCCTTGCCAGCTGTTCAACTGCGCCAGCGAGGGCAACTCGGGTGGATCGCCCAGGTGCTCGATCCAAGGCTGTATGGCGGCAAATCCGGGGTGCATGGTTGCCGATGATGCCATCGCGCCAGTGTTGCGGTGACATTGCAGGCAGCGACCCGTTAGGCTTGCGCGCTCGCACGCCCTGAGGAGACTAGCGATGCACCCGAACTGGATCGATGGACAGTGGCAGCCGGCCATCGCCGTGCAGGGCGAATTCCGCGCGGTCGATCCGCGCAATGGCGAAGTCTTCGGCGAGCAGTTTCCGATCAGCGGCTGGGCCGATGTGGATGCCGCGCTGGGTGCGGCCAAGGCGGCGACCGCGGAGCTGGCGCAGACCAGCGGCGAGCAGATCGCTGGATCTCTTACCGACTACGCGGGGCGCATCGAGGCCGAACTGCCGGCGCTGGCCGAGATCGCCGAGCGCGAAACCGGATTGCCGCAGCGGCCGCGATTGTTGGAAGTGGAGGGGCCGCGCACGGTCAACCAGCTGCGCCTGGCCGCCGCTGCGGCGCTGGACGACAGCTGGCGCGAGCCGGTGATCGACCGCGCCAACGGCATTGCGCGCTGGCGTGATGCGCTGGGCAAGGCGGTGTGGTGCATCGGCCCCAACAACTTCCCGCTGGCCTTCAACGGGATCGCCGGCAGTGACTTTGCCAGCGCCCTGGTGGCGCGCAATCCGGTGATCGCCAAGGCCCATCCGGGGCATCCGAACACCACGCTGGCGCTGGCCAAGCTGGCCCACGCCGCGCTGAGCGACAGCGGCCTGCCTGCGGCCAGCGTGCAGCTGATCCATCATCTGCAGCCCGAGGACGGATTGCTGATGGCGGCCGACTCACGACTGGGCGCGATCGGTTTCACCGGCAGCCAGGCCAGCGGTCTGGCGCTGAAGGCGGCGGCCGACCGCGGCGGTGCGCTGAGCTATCTGGAGCTGGGCAGCGTCAATCCGGTCTTTGTGCTGCCGTCGGCGGCCGCTCGCGATGGCGACGCCTTCCTGAGCGCCTTTGTCGCCGGGGCCAGCCTCGGCGGTGGTCAGTTCTGCACCAACCCCGGGCTGCTGGTGCTGCCGCATGCGTCTGCGGCGCAGGCCCTGCTGCAGCGGCTGGCGCAGGCCTATCGTGAACTGCCGCCGGCGCAGCTGCTAGGCGCCGCGGTGAGCACCGGCTTGAGCGACGCCATCGCCCGCTTGTGCGCCGCCGGCGCCGAGCTGTGCGCCGGCGGCAGCGCCGACAACGCGCCCGGCTACCGCTTCGCCTGGACCCTGCTCAGCGTCAGCGCCGATGACTATCTGCGCAACCCGCACGCGCTGCAGCAGGAAGCCTTCGGTCCGGCCACGTTGGTGGTGCATTCGGCTACCGCCGACCAGCGCAAGGCCATCGCCGACGGACTGGAGGGCCAGCTCACCGGCACCCTGTGGCTGGGCGGCGATGGCAGCGATGCCGACGAGGCGCTCATCCTGGGTCGACAGCTGCGACCAAAGGTCGGCCGGCTGCTGGAGAACAAGCTGCCACCGGGCGTCGCGGTCAGCCCGGCGATGCACCACGGCGGCCCCTTCCCCAGCACCGCCCATCCCGGCTACAGCGCGGTCGGCATGCCCGGCGCGATTACCCGGTTTACGCAGTTGGCTTGTTATGACGGGGTTGCGGTGGAGCGGTTGCCCGCGGGGTTGCAGAGCGAGTTCCAGTAGCCAGTTCCAGTAGCCAGGAAAGCGCGCGATTCGCACACGGGAAAGTCTCTGAGGGCACAGGGCCCAGGGCCAAGGGCCCAGAATTCAGGCCCAAGGCGTCCTGCCTGCCCGTAGCGTCACGATCATCCTAAGTTCCGGCTGCTCTTGCTCTTCTGGCTACTGGAACTGGCTACTCGTACTCGCTCCTGAACCGCCCCTCCGCCAAAAACGCCAAAACCTGCGCAATCACCTCCGCATCGCGCATCATGAACGTATGCGACACCGGAAGGGCGATGTGGTCGGTCATGCCGCTGATCTTGGTGCTGGCTAGCGCGACCTTGCCGTCGTTGGGTTCGGGCAGGTGGGTGGAGAGCAGCAGGTTGACGCTGCGGGTGCCGGCGATGACGCCGAGTTCGAAGTTCACCGGGCCCAACGCCTTGGGCACGCTGTCCTCGGCCGTGCCCAGCTGCATTCCCGCCGGCCCATTGAGCCAGGCGAAACCCGGCGAGTCGTGCAGGTGGTCGACCACCTGACTGCCCTGGTTGGGCGGCCCGAGCATGACCACGCGGCCGATCTTGGTTTCCGGGAACTGCTGCATGTAGGCGCGCAGCAGGATCCCGCCCAGCGAGTGGGTCACGACGTGGATCTGCTGCGGTGAGTGAGTCGCGCACTCGTCCAACCCCGCCGCCACGGCGGCCGGCGCGAGTGCCTCGATGGGCGCCTGACGCGAGGGATAGCTCAGATTGCTGACGCTGTAGCCCTGCGCCAACAGCGCATCTTCGAGTACCCGCATCGACGCCGCGGTGCGCGCCAAGCCGTGCAGCAGGACCACGCAATCGGCGGCCAGCGCCGGGGTGCTGAGGAGCAGACAGAGGATGAAGCTGAGGGCACGCATGGCGAAGTCGATAGCCTGTCGAGCCTTGAGTCTATGCGACGCGCAGGAAAGTGACGCCTTTGCAGCCGCGGGACTCACGACTCGATCCCGCGGGTATCGCTTTGGGATGCCAAGGTGCGCGACGTCGGATAGACCAGGGGCGCCGCAGACGCTGATCGCCGGGATTCAAGCTAGTTCAAAAATTTTGGGAGCGATCAGCGACTACGGCCTACAGGTACACGCAAACCGGCCGTAGACTCGGAGGTGTGGCGTCGGGCGCACGCTCTTCTGGCTACTGGAACTGGCTACTGGCACTCGTTTTGAGAGCTTCGATGTACTTCGAGCAATCGGCGACGACGCGGCAATCGAACAAGCCGCCGCCACCTGGGCCCTGAGCCCTGTGCCCTTCGCTCCTATTTGATCCTAGCCAGAATCCCGTCCAGCTCATCCAGCGACCCATAGCGGATCACCAGCTGGCCCTTGCCGCCGCGTTTGTGCTTGATCGCCACCGAGGCGGCCAGGCGCTCGGACAGATCGCGTTCAAGCTGATTGACGTCCGGGTCGATGGCTTTGGGTTCGGCCACCTTCGGTGCAGCCAGGGCGCGGCGCACGGCGGCCTCGGTTTCGCGCACCGACCATTCCTTCACCGCGGCCTCCTCGGCGAGCATCACCTGGGCCGAGCCGTGCATGGCCAGCAGGGCGCGGGCGTGGCCCATCTGCAGGCGTTTGTGCTCGACCAGGTTGCGCACTGCCGGCTCCAGCTCAAGCAGACGCAGCAGATTGCTGACCGCCGCGCGGGAGCGGCCGACCGCATCGGCGGCGGCCTGGTGGGTAAGGTCGAATTCCTCGATCAGCCGCTGTAGCGCCAGCGCCTCCTCCAGAGCCGAGAGATCCTCGCGCTGGATGTTCTCGATCAGCGCCATTGCAACCACCGCCTGATCGGGCACCTCGCGAACGATCGCCGGAATGACCCGCAGCTCGGCCAGTTGGGCTGCGCGCCAGCGGCGCTCGCCGGCGATCAGCTCGTAGCGACCGCGCTCGATGGGCCGGACCACTACCGGCTGCACCAGGCCCTGGGCCTTGATCGAGGCGGCGAGCTCGGCCAGCTTGTCCTGATCGATCTGGGTTCGAGGCTGATAGCGGCCCGGTTGGATCTGCTCGATAGGCAGCTCAACCACCTGCTGCTGGTTGTCGTTGGCGCTGCTGGAATCGCCCAGCAAGGCTTCCAGGCCGCGGCCCAATCCTCTGCGTTTGCCGGCCATAGCGGTGGCTGCTCCTTAAGCTTCTTGCCTCAGGCCTCTGCGGTGGCAGTGCCCTGGCGCTCGCGGCGGATGATCTCGCCGGCCAGACCCAGGTAGGCGACTGCGCCGCGTGAGCTGCGGTCGTAGACGGTGATCGGCTGGCCGTGGCTGGGGGCCTCGGCCAGGCGGACGTTGCGCGGGATCAGGGTGCGAAAGACCCGATCACCGAAGTGCTGAATGATCTGGCTGGAGACCTCGTTGCCGAGGTTGTTGCGGACGTCGAACATGGTCCGCAGCAGCCCCTCCATGCGCAGCTCCGGGTTGACCGTGCCGCGCACCGCCTTGATGGTGTCGACCAGCTGCGACAGGCCATCAAGGGCAAAGAACTCGCACTGGATGGGGATCAGCACGCTGTCGGCGGCGGCCAGCCCGTTCAGAGTCAGCACGCCCAGGCTGGGCGGGCAGTCGATCAGGATGTAGTGATAGCGGTCGCGGATCGGCTCCAGCAGCTTTTTCAGGCGCATTTCCCGGCCCGGCTGCGGCATCAGCCGCAGTTCGGCGGCGGTGAGGTCGGAGTTGCCCGGCAGCAGGTCAAAACCGTGCTCCAGACTCTGGATCACCTCGTCGATGGGCACTTCCTGCAGCAGCACCTCACAGCCGTTGGGGCGCACGCTGCGCTTGTCCACGCCTGAGCCCATGGTGGCGTGACCCTGCGGATCCAGATCAATCAGCAGCACGCGGCGCTTGGACTCGGCAAAGGCCGCGGCGAGATTGACGCAGGTGGTGGTCTTGCCAACCCCACCTTTCTGATTGGTCACGGCAATGATGCGGGCCATAAAGCGCCTTGGCAGTGTGAAACGAGGGCGCCGGACGACGCAGCGGCAACCCCGGGGGTGGGGATGCTACCGCAATTCCAGCCCGCGGGCCCTGGGCACTTTGCCCAGCCTGGCTGCATCGCGGCTGGCTCCTCTGGGCCCTGGGCCCTGAGCCCTATGCCCTCAACCGTCAGCTCCGCCCCTGTCCCAGCGCCGTCCAGTCCTTGATATCGGCCTCTATCGCGCTGCTCATCGCGGCCATGGTGGCGCTGCGCAGCCGCTGCTTGGTGGCGACAAAGGAATGCGGCACCAGCGCCTTGAGCCGCTCGGCCTGGGCCTTGACCGCACCTTCCAGCTCCGTGGCGGGGACGATGGCGTCGACGAAGCCGGCCACTACCGCCTCGGCCGGGGTATAGGGCTGCGAGGTCACCGCGGCGGCGTGCAGATAGGCCGGAGAGAGCCGCTGCTTGCACACTTCCAGGGCGAAATGCGGCACGGTCATGCCGATCTGCACCTCGTTGACGTGAAAGCGCGCGCCCTCGTCGATGCCGATGCGCAGATCGGTGCTCATCAGCAGGAAGGCGCCCATGGCGATGGCGTGGCCGGTGCAGGCGGCAATCACCGGTTGCGGGAAGGCCAGCAGCCGCTCGGCCAGGCGCGCACCACCGGTGAGCATGCGCAGCTGGTCGGCCGGATCGCCCTTGAAGACCTTCAGATCAAAGCCTGCCGAAAACATGCCCGGGCGGCCGGCGATCACCACCACCGCCTTGTCGGCTTCGGCCCGGTCCAGCGCCGCGTTGAGTTCGGCCAGCATCTTCAGGCCGATGGCGTTGGCCTTGCCGTCGTCCATGCTGATCGTGGCGATGCCGTTTTCGAATGCGTAGCTGACGAAGGAATCCATGTTCAGTCCCTCAAGGTCGGTTTGGGTAGCCCACTTTAAACCGCCTCGAAGACCGTACGGTGGCGTATGTTCAAACCCGTCCGCTGACCATCACCCGCTTGCCGAAACGCAGCTGCTCGTAGCCGTCGTCGGGGCAGGGCAGCAGCTGGACGTCTTTGAAGCCGACCTTCTCCATGATCCACATCAGACCTTCGGTACTGGGCGCCAGACAGATGCCGGTAACCGAGGCCTCCATGCCGTGGGTCTCATAGGTTTCGTCGATGATCCCGAAGCTGCCCATCAGCGGCTTGACGTAGCGATAGCTGCCCCAGTCGACGTTGCCGCTCATATTCGGCACCACCTGGGTCTCCACCACGCACAAACCGCGGCACATCTCCCGCGCCCGGCGCAGCGCGCCGATGGGGTTCTCCAGGTGGTAAAGCAGGCCGAAGCACAGCACCAGATCGAAAGGACCGCCCACCGCATCGACACTGAGCGCGTGCACGTCGCACTGTTTGGCTTCGATGCGCTGCTCATCCAGCCCGCTGGTGATCAGCTTGACGTCCTCGATGTGGTCGGCGCGGGCGTCCACTGCGGTGATCTGCGCAAAGCCGCGCTTGGCCAGCTGCACCGAGAAATAGCCCTGGTGGCAGGCGATATCCAGTGCGTTCTTGCCGGCCACGCCGTCCGGCCAGCACTGCGCCAGCGAGGCGTCCAGCATGCGCAGCCGGGTATCGTGGATAGGGTCCAGCGCGCCGTCTTCGTAGCGCTTGGTGTGACTGCCGTCGGGCAGCTCAAAGCGGTAGAACCAGGTCTTGTCGAGAATGCGCTGCTTGATCTGCTCGCGACTAGCGGGGACGGCCATCGGTACTCCGGCAACAAACGGTCAGCGGTCGAAGCCAGCTGACGGGGGCGGCAAGGTTAGCGGGCTACACCCTACAGGGCCAGCCCGGATGGGCTGACCGCCGATCGCCAAGGAAGTTCGCGCCGTAGCACCCGCTACTCCGTCAGTTCCCAGGAAAAGCTCATTGCCCCACTGCCGTCGAGCGCGGAAATCGTTGCCTGCAGGCGTTGGCCGTCACGCTCGTAGGTAATCCGCTGCGGGAAGTCGTGCGCGGGGTTGATGAAGCTGGCGCGCTGGCCCTGCAGCGTATCGAGGCGGAAAGGCACCGCGTCGCGACCGCCGGGCGCCGCCCAATACACCGGCGTGCCGTCCTCAGCGACGGCGATGCGCAGGAACTCGAAGGCGCTCTTGCCCTTGCCGCTGCCGCTGCGGTTCAGGCCCAGCATTGCCCGCTCGCGGGCCGGCAGCCAGTGTTCCTCGCTCCAGCTGGCGCCCTGCTGTGATTGCCAGTTGCCGACCAGCCAATCGAGCTGATCCAGATCCCCAGCGAAGCCGCTAGTGCCGCTTATCGAGATGAGAACCGCGCAGATCGCAAACCCAACTTTCATTACCGTGCTCCTGTTAGGGACTCCCTGAATAATGCACGTGGCCGCGACGGCACCTGAGAAGCTCGCCAGTAAGGCGGGCGTCGCAGGTCATAGCCTGCGCTCTGGGCAAGACGTCCAACGCAGCTGGCGGGCTTCTCAGGTGTCGTCCCGAAGGGTTGCGGCCCAAATCGCCTGCTGCGGTGTTGCAGCCCTCGGGCATAGAATGACTATGCCTCTCGGGGCTGCGCCTACCAGCAGACGATTTGGACTCGCAACGCGGCTCGCGTGCATTATTCAGGGAGTCCCTAGGCATGGGTTACTGTAGCGAGACGACCAGCCTCCGACTTGTATCTATGCGACAGCCGCCTTGGACTACCGCGAATATCCGCCGCTGGACGCGCTGAGCTGCGCGGTAAACGTCGCCTGGACGCTGCGTCTGAGCGAGACCGAGTCGGCGATCGAGCATCTGGCCGTTCCCGATGGCTGCATCGAGGTCATTTCTCGCCGCGGCGGCAGCTCACACTGGCAGCGCCCGCAGCCCGCATGCTTTGTCGCCGGGCTGATCGATCGCCCGGCGCGACTGCGGATGAGCGGCCCGGCGCAGTTTGTGGCGCTGCGGCTGTGGCCCTGGACCTGGAGCTGGCTGTGCGGCGCGCCGCTGGCCATTCGCAATGACTGGATCGCGCTTGAGGAATCGGCCGCGCCCAGCGCCTTGGGAGGCGTGCTGGAACGCTTGCCGGACGACTGGGAAGGCCTTGGCGGGATGCTGGCGCGCATCGATGCAAGCGAGAGAAGGATGGCGCAGGCGGCGCTGGATGCAACTGGAACTTCGCAGATGGCCGGACAATGCGGCGCCAGCACCCGCGCCTGCCAGCGCTGGTTTGTGCGTCATGCCGGACTGACCCCGCGCAGCTTCAGGCGTCTGCGGCGGTTCGAGCAGGCTTGGCGTGAGCTGCAGCACAGCGGCGAGGATCTGGCCGCCCAGGCCAGCGCGGCCGGATTTGCCGATCAGGCCCATATGGCCCGCGAGTTCCGTCGCTACGCCCAGCAGCCGGCCAGCCGACTGCGTGGGCGTTTACGTGGTCCCTTCGTCGACGACTAGCAGGTCGCCTCAGGCAGCTCGCGATCGCCGCCCGACCTGCAGTCAATCACCATCATGTCATCCCGGCCTTGAGCCGGGATCCAGCGACCTGCGTACAGGCGGACGCCTCCCTACCCTTCGGCGAGTAGCGAATCCAAATAGCGATGGGCCAGCTCGCTATCGCTCTGACCCAGCCAGAACAGCGCCCGCTTGCGCAGCGAATGGGACATGGCCCGGTCGCCGACAACGGCGATCAGCGCCTGCACCGCGCGCTCCTCGGGAAGCTGGGAGAGGGCGAAGATCTGCTGCTCTCGCACATCCTCGCTGCCTTCCTCGGCCAGCGCCGCGGTAATCGCCGCCTCGGCCTGGGGATCGCCGGTTTGCGCCAGCCAGAACCAGGCCTGCCCGCGCACCTCCGGGTCGGCGTCGTCGCGACCCTGCGCGATCAGCGCGGCGCTGCGATTGGGCGCGTCGGACTGGGACAGGGCGAAACCGGCGTGGCGGCGGATCTCCGGCTCGACGGCAACCCGCATCTGTTCGGCCAGAAAACCCGCCGAAGCCGCGCCGCGGACCTGGCCGAGCCAGAACAGCGCCTGCTCGCGGGTGTCGGTGGCGGTCGGTGGCAGCGCGTACTGGCGCAGCTTGGCGCCGGCCAGATCGCCGTCGTGCAGGGCCATTGCGGCGAGCAGTTCGTCGCTCAGCGCGCTGCGTGGCGTCATACGCGCGCTTAGCCAGGCGACCGAGGTATCCGCCGCAATCCGCCCCAGATCGTGGGCCGGAGTGGTCGTGCTCACAGGGCAGCTGCTGTCCAGCGCGCGCAGCTTGTGCAGTTTGCCGCCGCGGTGCAGGGCGTAGATCCGCGCGCTGCCGCTGGCGTCGTTCTCGCCGCTACCGCCGTAGCTGTATCGATCCCGATCCAGCTCACAGGCCTTGGCCCGCGCCTTGCCACCGGTATAATCAAAACAGCACCACGCCGGCGCGCCAGCGACGGTGGCCACCTCCCAGCTGCTCCAGCCGTCGGCGGCGGTTTGCAGGGCTTCGGCGTGGGCGCTGGTTGCCGCTAAAACGATCAAGAAGGCTCCCAATAGCATTTTGGTTCGCAGCTTGTTCATCACAGTCGGCCCTCCAGCGCGGCGTCGATGGCTTCCAGAGCGGCGTCGCCGCCGATGATGGTCAGGGTGCGCAGCAGCTGCTGCTTCTCTTCGGGATCATTGCTGGCCCGATACAGCGCCAGCACGCCGTCTTCGTCGTCGGCAATCAGCATGCCCTGCAGGGCCGCGGATCGGACCTGCGCCGAGTCCGTATCGCGATAGATCTGCTGCAGCGCCCGACGCGCGTCCGCGTTGCCGACGATGCCGATGGCCTGCACGGCCGCAACCTGGCGTTCCACATCGCCGCCGTCGGCGGCCATCCGGCTCAGCGAATCCAGATCGTCGGCAATGGCGAAGGCCTGGACCAGCGAGTCGCCGCCCTTGCCGGCCTGCAGCAGCTGGCGCAGCGCGTCGGTGGCCTCCATGGCGCCGAGCAGGGCGACAGCGCGCTCGACCTCGGCTTCACTGCTGGCGCTCATCGCCACCTGCAGGATCTGCTCGTGCTGATCGGCGATCATCCACGCCTCCAGCACCGCCTCACGCACCGGCGCCTCGCCCTCGGCGTAGATCGTGCTCAATGCCTGCAGCGAATCCTTATGGCCGCCGATGCCGATGGCCCGGATCGCCTCCTGACGCAGCTGCAGGCTGCCGCTGCCGGCGTTGCTCAGCAGCAGCTGCTGCGCCTCCGGCTCATCAATCTGGCTGAGCACAAACAAAGCACGCCGCTTCACCGCGTCACTGCGCTGGCCAGCCAGAACCTTGCGCAGCAGCGGCAGGGCGCGATCGGGCGGTGCCGCCATCAGCCCCTCCAGGGCGGCGATGGCCAGCTGATCCTCCGGGCTGTGCAGCTCATCGCTGGCGGCCAGGCCAGGGGCCGCGATAAGCAGCCAAGCAGCGGTCATCAGGGTGGTCAGGATTCGGTACATCGTTGATTCTCCAATTGGTACGCAACTCAAAGTGATTGCGCTGGCTTGGACGTCGCTGCGGCCAATTTGGTTTGCATGGCCGATAGCTCAAAGGCGAGCTGGGCGCGATCGGCGGCCAATGCCTGTTGGTCGGCGCGGTCGGCGGCCAGGCTGGCCAGGGCCCGATCGAAGGCGCGCAGCACCCGCGCCAGCTGCTGATCGTTCTGCGCCTCGGCGGCCTGCGCGTAGAGCCGGTTCTGGGCCCGGGTTTCGGCCAACAGGCTGCGCCGCTGATCGGGGTCATCCACCGCCAGCTGCGGCAGCAGCGACTGCGTGTCGCGCAGGTGCAGCTGCACCCCGCGCAGCAGCGGGGCAGGGTTGCTGCTCGGGTGGTGTACCGCCATGGGGCCCAGATTCGGCTGCACGTCGGGACGTCCGTCCAGCCAGTGGCCAAGGCCGATGCCGAAGTACACCAGCACGCCGGCGGCGGCCACGGCGCCCAATCCCGGCCAGCGCAGCCAACGCCAGCCTTGCGTAGACGTCGCCGGCTGCAGACGCGCCTCGCGGGCTAGTGCCGTTCTCCAGCGCTGCGCCATGGCCGGATCCAGCGGCGGATCCGCCTCGGCCGGTTGCAGCGCGCGCAGCTCCTCGCCGAGAGCCGCCAGCCGCAGGGCCAGATCGGCATCGTTGCGCAGCGCCCGCGCAATCTGTCGTCGGCGCTGTTCGCTGAGGCCGTCGTTGTACACGTAAAGGATCAATTCGTCGTCGTCGATCATGGCTCGCTCCGCCAGGTATGCATGCTCACGCGCAGCTTGCGCAGGGCTCTGAACAGGGCTTGCTTGACGCTGCCCAGGCTGTTGTCCAGGGCGTCGGCAATCTCCTCCAGCCGCCACTGCTGCAGGTGTTTGAGGACAAAACAGCTGCGCTCGATCTCGGTCAGCTGGCCCAGCGCCGAGTCCAGATCGCGAGCCATCTGCATCGCCTGCTGGTCGGCCGCCGGGTCGCTGGCCTGGGCAGGCGTGGGGGCCTCGGCATCGGCGCTGCGTCGGCGTTCACGGCGCAGCAGGTCGAGAGTGGCGTTGATGGCAATGCGGTGCACCCAGGTGTCGAGCTCGGCGCCGCCGCGAAACTGGGCGCGACGATGCCAGGCCTTGAGCAGGGCGTCCTGCACCGCATCTTCGGCCAGGGCCGGGTCGCCGGCCAGGCGCAGGCAGGCCTGATA
>JAUIFV010000128.1 GCA_030430155.1 Gammaproteobacteria bacterium | reverse complement strand
TCCATCGTCAATCAGCGCCAGGCCGCCAACGCGTCCGTTCGCTCCGGCACCGGCATCACCCAGCTCATGCCAGAGTTGGTCGGAGAAGTTCCAGCGCGCAACGTTGCTGACGGTCGTCTCCAGGCCATCTCGAATGGTCGAGAACTCGCCACCAATGTACAAGTCCTGCTCGGCTACCAGCAGGTTCGAGATGGCGTTTCCGAAGCGCCCTATTACTTCCCAACTCTGGCCTTGCCAGCGAGCGATTGCAAAATCTGCAATGCCTCCGAACGAACTGTTGTCGAAGCGGCCGCAGACAAAGAGCTCGCCATTGCCATAGGCCAGGGATATCACAGTCAGGGTACTACCGCCGCTGCCGGCGCTCGATGCAAGCGGCAGCCAGGCGGGCATTTGCAAGCTGTAGCGAGTCGCGTTGCCCGAGCGAGTTGTGACGCCATCAAGCTCGACATAAGCAAAGGCGCCGCCTACCAGGAGACTGTCAGAAGCCTGAGTCATCGCAAACACCGAGCCTAGGGCGCCCGATCCAGCGCCGCCATTGACGGTCGACCACTGCTCGGTAAGCGGATTCCATCGCGCCATATAGGGCAATTGCAACGGCGTGCTTGCATTGACCTCCAAGAACTGGCCGCCGACCAAAATCTGGTCCCCAGCTGCGATCAGCGTATAGACGCGGGGGGTCGTAAAGGGGCCGCTGGCAACCAATCCGCCTCCCACCCCAGACCAAACCATGCTGGCGAAATTCCAGCGAGCAAACGATCGCGCGGGGGTTGATTGCCCGTTTTGCCTGACGAACTCAAAGTCGCCACCGACATAAAGATCTTCGGCAGTGAGTAGCAGCGTGCGGATCAGGCCGATGGTTCCGGCAGACTGCGCAGTTGCCGAAACTGCCGACCACAGCCCTGCGCGATCCCAGCGAGCGACGTTACCGACGTCCAGTTGCGCGCCAACGTTGGCAGTACCGAAGCTCCCGCCCACATAAACTCCGCCATCAATTACGGCAAAGGCATAAACCGGCCCGCTGACCCCTTCGCCTCCTGGCCCGTCCAGGGTGGCCCATGACCCCGTTGCCGGTTGCCAGCGGGCGACGTGACTGGCGCTGACCGACGAGTCATCAAGGAGTTGGGTGAAGGCGCCGCCGACATAGATCTCGCCGCTGCCATCGACGGCCAGCGCATGAACCGGTGCGTCGCTGCCATTGCCGGCACTTCCGCCCAGCGGGCTAAATTGCTGGAGACCGACATCCCAACGAACGATGTGTTGCGCCCCGATGTCGGCACCGACGTTCGCTGCTGTGAAGTTGCCGCCGACATACAGCGAGCCGTCTGCAAAGGTCAGCGCATACACCGCGTCATTGACGCCAATTCCGCCGCCGCTACCGATAGGCTGCCATTGCTCGAGCGCAGGGTCATAGCGGACGAGGTGATTGACGCGCCGCTTGGCGCAATAGAGGAACTCACCGCCAAAATAGTAGGCGCCGTCGTCACCTACAGCGATCGCCACTACCGCGCCATCGCAGCCGTGAGTCCGGGCAAAGTCATCGCCCCAGCGCGCGTCTTCCAGGGCAGTAGTGCTGGATTTAGGCGCAAATCGCGGTCGCCCAGTGCTGCTGGTGACGATCTCGTAGCCGCTGGGGTCGATCTCACCTCGGAAATCGGAGGGAACAGCGAGGTAGCCATCGGCATCAAGCATGCTGACCAGCGGCGACGCGCTCGAAACTTCAGCGTTCCTATTTGCTGACGCAGCGGTCGCGGCGAATGCGCTCAACAGGGTTGCCGCGAGCAATACCAAGCGTTGCAGAAACATCGATTAATCCGTGGCAGAGCGGGAGCACAATGGAGTCGCGCCGCAGTACAGCGCAAGTGCTGTAATCAGGCAAGCGAGGCATAGTGCGGCGCGACAGATCCCGCCCTTTCGCCCATTCGTCTAGGAGTCTGCGCGGTAGAAGGGTTGGAGGCGAAACGGACTCAAGCCGTCTATCGGAGTGGTGTGAAGAGTGGTTGTTCTAAGCCCGACGATAGACGGCATCAATCGCTAGGGCGCTGTTGCAGCCCCGAGCGCTTCTGCCGCGCAGATTCCTACTCCTGCAGCAAAGTCTGGATCAGCGCCTCGTGCGCCTTGGTCTGGCGGCTGCTGTGCTGGCGGTGGGCGCGGAGGATGGCGGTGAGGTCGGCCAGGGAGTGTGCGAAATCGTCGTTGATCAGCAGATAGTCGAACTCGGCATGGTGCTCGATTTCGGCCTTGGCGTTGGCCAAGCGGCGGGCAATTACCGCGTTGCTGTCCTGACCGCGATGGGTGAGCCGCTGCAGCAGCGCCTCCTTGGACGGCGGCAGCACGAATATCGATAGCGCATCCGGCCATAGCTTGCGCACCTGGCGCGCGCCCTGCCAGTCGATTTCCAGGATCACGTCAAAGCCGGCCGCCAGTGCCTCCTCGACCTTGTCGCGGCCGGTGCCGTAGTAGTTGCCGTGGACCAGCGCATGTTCGACCAGCGCGTCGTCGCCTATCAGGGCTTCGAAGCGCGCGCTGTCGATAAAGTGGTAGTGCTCGCCGTCGTGCTCACCGGGGCGCGCCTGGCGGGTGGTGTAGGACACCGACAGGCGCACCCGGGTATCGATCTCGGCCAAAGCGCGCACCAGCGAGGTCTTGCCGGCGCCCGAAGGCGCGGCGACCACCACCGGGCAGCCGCGCGCGTTGACGCTCATCGCTGGCGCTCCGGTGGGTAAGGGAGGGATCGATGCATCTAGGCTGACCGCCGGTGTGGCGCCCCAGTTTAACCCGGATGGCCTGGAATCGGCTCAGCGCGGCCGGTAGCTCATGGCTTCGGCAAGGTGCGCACCCTCGATCCCTTCTGCCCCCGCCAGATCGGCGACGCTGCGCGCCACGCGCAAAATGCGGTGATGGGCCCGTGCCGACAGCGCCAAGCGCTCGATGGCGCGGGCGACCAGGGCCCGTTCGGCCTTGCCCAGGCGCGCCACCTGGCCCAGCTGCTTGGGTGAGAGGCGCGCGTTGACCACGCCCTGGCGCTCAATCTGCCGAGCTCTGGCGTTGGCCACGCGGTCGGCGACGGTCGCGCTGGGCTCACCGTCGGCCGGCGCGGCGGGGTCGATGGCGCTGGCTTCGGGGCGCGGCACCCGCAGGTGCAGATCGATACGATCCAGCAGTGGTCCGGAGATCTTCGACTGATAGCGGCCGACCACCTCTGGTCCGCAGCGGCAGCGGCCGCTGGGGTCGTCCAGCCAGCCGCAGGGGCAGGGGTTCATCGCCGCAATGAGCTGGAACTCGGCTGGAAACTCGGCTTGCCGGGCGGCGCGGCAGACGCTGACCCGGCCCGACTCCATCGGTTCGCGCATCACCTCCAGAGTGGCCCGGCTCCACTCGCTGAGCTCGTCCAGAAACAGTACGCCCTTGTGCGCCAGCGAGATTTCCCCGGGACGCGGCTGGCTGCCGCCGCCGACCAGGGCCACCGCCGAGGCGGTGTGGTGCGGGGCGCGGAAGGGGCGCAGTCTGAACGAGCTGGGGTCGAAGGCGTGGCCGGCCACCGAGGCCACCGCCGCGGCCTCCAACGCCTCGTCCTCGCTAAGCTCGGGGAGCAAGCCGGGCAGGCGTGAGGCGAGCAGGGTCTTGCCGGAACCCGGCGGGCCGACCATCAGCAAATGATGCCCACCGACCGCGCAGATCTCCAACGCGCGGCGGGCCTGGGCCTGGCCGCGCACGTCGAGCAGATCGGCGGCGCTGGCGCTGCCCAACTGGGCCGGCGCCACGCACGGCGAGAGTCGGCCTTCGCCCTTCAGCGCGGCGACCACGGCGAGCAGGTTCGGCGCCCAACGCGCTTGTGCGCCGCTGACCAAGCCGGCCTCGGCGGCGTTTTGCTCAGCCACGATCACGCCCTTGCCGGCGCGACTGGCCTGCAGGACCGCCGGCAGCATGCCGCGCACCCCGCGCAGCGCGCCGGTCAGGCCCAGCTCGCCGTAGAACTCCTGATCGGCCAGACCCGCGGCGGGCAGCTGGCCGGAGGCGACCAGAATGCCCAGCGCGATGGGCAGGTCGAAGCGGCCGCCCTGCTTGGGCAGATCGGCCGGGGCCAGATTTACCGTCAGCCGACCAAAAGGGAACTCGAAGTTGCTCGCCGCCAGCGCGGCGCGAACCCGATCACGAGATTCGCGCACCTCGGCCTCCGGCAGACCGACGATGGAGAAAGTGGCCATGCCGGCGCTGTTCAGATGCACCTCCACCGCCACCTCCGGCGCCTCCACCCCTTCGGCCGCCCGGGTCTGTACCACCGCCAGATTCATCGCTACATCCTGATAGCCCGGCACCAATGCGGCCGCGCAGATGAGTCTAGGCGGCGTCTGCGAGCCCGGCTGTAGGCAGTTTCCGCTGCGTTTGTAGGAATTTGCCGCGGCGTGGTGTAGGAATATTCTTCATCATCTGTAGAGGCGTCCGTTCGACTGATTGAAGGCGAAACGGGCCGCGGGGTTTCGGCCCAATGTCGTGATTGAAAATCGCATGTCATCCCGGCCTTGAGCCGGGATCCAGTGACTTTGGAACCGTGTGCGTGAGGGCATCGGCCCCGCTAGTAAGGGGGTAACCTTGCTGCGGCGAGGCGCCGTCGGGGCCTAACGCGAGGGCGCCGCCTCACACTGCTGCGGCAGCAGCCGCTGCATGGCGATGAAGCCGCTACGTCCCGGTCCCCATTCGTAGATCACGTTGATGCGCTGGCAGGACTCGCGCTGCAGCCGGATTCGGCCGATGCTGCCCGGACGGCTGTGGGTTACCGAGTCCTCGCGGTCGAAGACGCCACCGTAGGTCAGCGTCGTATCGAGATTGGCAAAGCTCCCGGCATAAGGTCCGGAGGCGGTCAGCCACTGGCGGCGCTCGCCGTCGCCGGCCGGGAAGTCGTAGGCATACCAGCCGAGGAAAACCAGCCCCAGCGCCGCGTTGACCTCAATCGCCAGCCCCTGGCCGGACTGCTCCGGCGCGTAGTACCAGCCGCCGGCATCCTTGCTGAAGTCCGGCGTGCTGTAGGGCGCCAGCGGGTCGACCAGATGGACGTGGAAGACGTCCTGCAGCCCGCTGCTGCTGTCGCGGTCGATCACGGCGAAATGGCTGCTGCGTCGGGCGGCGCGCAGATCGGCCGGAATCACCAGCTGCTCATCGACCAGCGCCACGCCGGCCGGGGCGCCGACCAGGCGTAGCTGGTCGCCGCGGTGGGCGCGCTGCAGGGGGACGCGCTGGGTGCTGCCGTCGAGGCGGATCGAGCGGCCGGCCAGCGGGTAGAAGCGCGGTGGCTGAACGGTTTGTGCGCCGACCGCGAAGGATCGTGTTTGCAGAGTACCGCTGGCGTCCGCAACCTCCATCTGCCAGCGACCGTGGGCCAGCGGCACGGTGACCGCCATCCGCGCCAAATACCAACCGTAGCGGCGCTTGCTGCTCAGCGTAGTCTGGTGCTGCGCCTTGATGCTGCCGTCCGGGTCGCGCAGCGTGATCCGCAGCTGTTGACCGGGATTGCCCTGCAGCTGCACGTAAACGGCGATGCGCTCGTCGCTATCGGCCAGCTGCGCCGGCTCGATCAGACCCTGTTTGATCTGTTCGATGGCGCCAAATTGGTACATCCCTTGGCCCAGCTGCAGATTGCTGTGCACGCCCATCGCCAGCACTCGTAGCCGGGCATTGCCGACGTACTCGGGCTGGGATTCGAACACGCTGGTAGGGGTCTCGCCGCAGCGTCCGGCGAGTAGCGGCAAACGGTCATTGAGTTGGAGTGATCGGTTGAGCTGGAAGTGCAGATGGGGGATCGGCGAGCTGCCGGAGCTGGCCACGTAGCCCAGCAGCTGCCCGGCGCGGACCCGTTCACCCACCGCCAGCACCGGTGAGTTCCGGCGCATATGCCAGTACAGCGAATAGCGGCCATCGTCGTGACGCAGCCAGACGCCGTTGCCGCTGCCCTGGTAGGGAGTGGCCATGTTGCGGTCAAACTGATCGAAGCGTACCGATTCGATCCGCCCGTCGGCGGCGGCGAGGATCGCCACACCCTGGTCGGCGAGGCGGAAGTCGTGCACCGCCAGATCCATGCCAGTGTGGCCGTCGTAGCCGTGATCGAGACCGCATTCGTAGTCTCTGAAGCCGCTCGCCGGATTCAGGTCCAGGTAGTTGGAGACATAGCTGCGGTCGTGCAGCGGCTCGGCCAGCGGCCAGCGCAGAGTCTGCGCCTTAGCGACCGAGGCGGTAGCCAGGGCGCAGATCAAAAGACTCAGCAGCGGACGGTCGGTAGTGCGCTGGTGCATGCTCAACTCCGTGGCAAAGGGCTGAGCCAGTGATAGCCGGGGCACGAGGGCGAAGTCCTGTAAGAAAGCTGGAAAGGCGCGCAAATCTTGCGCGTGGACTTGATGCCGACGCCAATACGGGCCAAGAATGGAGCATGCATGAAGCCCACGCATCGGCCTCGCCGCTTCGTCCCCAAGCGTCCGTCTATGACGCCGACGCCGCGCTCGCCTGGCGCCTGGCAGAGCTGCACTTCGATCCCGGAAGGCGTCTGCTGCGGCGCGGCTCGGCGCGCCAGTCGCTGACCCCGAAAGCGGCGCAGGTGCTGCAGGTGCTGGTGGAGCACTGGCCGGAGACGGTATCCCGACAGCTGCTGCTGGATGAGATCTGGGCCGATGCCGATGTCAGCGATGCCATCGTCACTGACGCGGTGCGCAGCCTGCGCCGGGCGATCAAGGCGCTGGGCGCCAGTCCCGCGCTGATCCGCACCGTGCCCAAGCAGGGCTACGCGCTGGAATGCCCACCGCAGCGCGACTCGTTGCGCTCACTGCCTCGGCAACCGCGCGCTGCCTTCAGGCGTTGGCCGCTGACCGCGCTGCTGATGGTCGTTCTGTCGCTGCTGGGCTATGCGCTGGTCAACCTCGACCGATGGCGGATGACCTCGGCGCCCGTTGAGCAAGCGCAGCTCAGCGGCGCCGACAACCCCTACTATATCCAGGGCCGGCGCTTTTACGATCGCTATCTGGCCGCCGACAACCAGCGCGCCATCGAGATCCTGCGCAGCGGGCTGGACAAACACCCCGATCAGCCTTGGCTGCTGGCCGCCCTGGCCGAGGCTTCGGCGCAGCAGTTCGATGCCTTTGGGCAGCCGCTGCACTGGGCCAAAGAGGGCCGCGAGCTGGCGCTGAAAGCCGTCGCTCTGGCGCCGCAGCTGGGCATTGCCCATCGAGCTTCCGGTCTGACCGCGGCGGTGCTGGGCGATCACGTTGCCGCTCGAAAGGCCTATGCGCGGGCCATCGAGCTCGATCCCGGCGACTACCGGGCGCGCAGCAATCTGGCCTTCATCCATCTTTCCTACGGCCAGATCGAGCAGGCCCTGCCGCTGTATCTGGCGGTGAGTCAGGACCAGCCCAGCAATCCCAAAACGCACAGCTTCATCGCCCTGTGCTACGCCGCGCTGGGGCTGTATGAGCGCGCCGAGCGGCGCTTCCAGCTGGCCGAGGAGCTGGGCCTGTCGGCGCCGGAGGATCGCTATGAGTACGTGCAGATGCTCGCCTACAGCGGCCAGCCCAAACGCGCCCTGGCGCTGCTGGATCAGCTCGAGGACAGCGCCACGCCGGCCTCGTTCCTGCGCATGAGTGGCTACTCCCGCGCCCTGGCCGGCGATTCGACCGGCGCCAGCGCCGCCTATGCCCAGCTGTTCGCGCTGGATCCGGTCAGCGAGTACTGGCTGGACGAGGCCGCAGCGCGCTGGCGTGCCCTGGACAACGCCCCGGCGACGCTCCAGCAGCGTAGCGATCAATCCCTGGCCAGGGCGCTGCAACGCGGCATCAACGGCCTGCCGCACCCGGCCATGCGCCATGAGGTCGCGATGCGATTGTTCGCCGACGAGCAGCCGCAGCAGGCGCTGCAGTGGCTGCAGGCGGCGCTGGAGGCGGGCTGGATCAACCCCGATCAGACCCGTGCCGAGCCGGCGGTGCGTGGGCTACGCGGGGCAGCGGCAGCCAAGGTCGCGGCCCTGCTGGAGCGCATCGAGCGGCGTCGTCAGCGTCTGGCCGAACAGGCACCGCTGGATCCTATCGAGGCACTGGCCAGCTCGGACTAGAGGAACGATTGCCTGTTTCCTAGCCCAATGCTAGAAGGAGGCGATCGATCAGGACTCGTCTATGGCGACGTATTCGCGGAAATGTGCGCTGATTCTCGCCGCTCTTGCGTGGCTGGCGATGGATGCCGCGCATGCCTACGTGGGCGATCCGGTGCTGGTTGAGTCTGTCGTCGATGTGAACCAGACAGCCGTGCTGGAGCTGGAGGCCAGCGGTTGTGATCGTTTGGGTACGACGCAGGCCTTCCCCAGAATCGTCACCGTTACCGAGAGCCAATCGGGCTACATCGTGCGCGTGAACCACTTCCCCGATTTCCATTGCGAGAATTACGGCATCGGAGTCACACCGCCAGGTACGCGTTATTCGCTGCCGCTGCAGCGCTTTCCCCCGGGCGAAAATCAGCTGACCATCATTGCGAGGGATATCCATGGCGATATCTTCGGCAATTTGATCGAAACGGAGATCGGCACGCTGACGTTGACGGTTGGCAGCGTTCATCGCGTCCCAACCGCGCCCTGGTTGATCTCGATGGCTGTTTTTCTGGCGATGGCAGCCCTCGGTGGACGCGCACTGAGGGTGTCGCGATGAAGCTGCCGATAATCGGCGCGGTCTTCCTTGCGGCTCTGAGCGCCGCTCCCGCAAGCGGCTTTGTGGGAAATCCGGAGTTGGTCAATGCTGTCGTGCCTGAGCATCACCAGCCGCAGCTCAGCGTTGAGGTGAGCGGCTGCGATCGAGTGACCGCCCGCACGGTCACCGACTCAAGTGCGCAGGTGCTGACCCCGATCGAAGGCGGATTCGCGGTCACCTTCGAGTACTTTCCCTTCTTCCTTTGTCAGTGGTACGGAATCGACACCTATCCGCCCGGAACCCGATTCACGTTACCGATACCCGCGCTCCCAGCTGGACAGCATGACGTCCGCATCATCGCGCGCAATATCAATAGCGACGGACTGGGGACGCCGCAGGATACGGAGATCGGCGTTGTGCAGCTCGGTGTGGTGCCGGTAAACGAAGTCAGCGTAGTCAGCACGCCGCTGTGGCAAGCCGTGTTGATGATCCTGCTTGCCGTCACAAGCTTTGCCGCCGTGCGGTACTCACTACCGAGTACGGCGGATTAGCGCGGTTGCCCCGGATTGGCGTTCCCTGAGCAGCAGACCGGCTTGGCTCTACTCAAATCCGTTGGCGAATATCGGATCCATCGCGGCCAGCGGGGTGATGCAGCCGGGGAAGTTGGTGGCGATGCGGCCGGTGAGGTTGGTCACGTGGCCGGGGTGGAACAGGGTCATCGCCGGGCCGCAGTTGGGGCCGCCGCTGCCCGCGGAGAAGTGACAGTAGCTCATCAGGGTGCCGGCGTTGCCACCCGGGCAGGACACCGAGCCGCTGTAGCAGGCGGTAGGGCCGACGCTTTCACCGGAGAAGCACTGATCCATGGTGCCGGTGCCGGTGGGGCCGGTGCCGTTGGTGGCGGTGCAGTGGGTGTGGAAAGCGCCGAGATTGTGCCCCACCTCGTGAGCGATCACGCTGACGTCGTTGGCCGCGGTGGAGCCGGGAAAACGGAACACCTTGGTGGCGCTGTAGTGGCCGAAGGTGCCGCCTGGAAAGACCTGCCCAGTGGAGCTGCAATAGTTGCCTGAGGTCAGCACCCAGGCGATGCCCGAAGCCGAGTTGGGGTTGCTGGATTTGCCGGACAGCAGCATCGCGAAGGCGCGCTGCACCGCGCCCTGGCTGACCCGCCAGAATTCGCTGAACTCGTTGAGCTGGGCATTGCCGTCAACGGCGCTGTAGGGGTCGCTGCCGACGCGCAGGAAGACGTCGCCGATCACCACCCGCAGATCCAGCCCGCCGGCGCCCGGTGCGGCCTCAAAGATGCCGTTCATCAGCGCAAACAGCGAGGCGATGTAGTTGTTGGCCTGGGAGGTGCTGTTGGAGAACTTCAGCGACATGATTTCGGTATCGGTGTCCACCGCAATGCGCGCCTGGCGGGTCGCCGGGGCGCCCTTGGCTGTACCGGGAGGCGCCGCGCGCGCGGCGCTGGCCAGCTGCAGCGCCGACGGCAACTCATGATCGTGCTCCAGCCCACCGCCGCAGGCCCAATCCACCGCCTCGCCCTGTTGATTGCGATCGGTTCGCGCTCCGAGCTGCACAGCGATGGCGCCATCGGACCGCACGCTGCCTTCGAGCAGATGCGGCTGTGAATCGACCATCTGCAGGCCGCTGAGCGCACCGCTTTCCATGTCCACCGTAAATGCCGCCGGCTTGCCGCTGATGGCGACGTAATGCCGCGCGGTGCTGCGCGGGATCTGTCGCTTGCCGTGCTCGTCGATCACCCAGATTCGAGCGTCCGGCGCGTAGACCTCAATGCGCTCAAAAAGCGTCGGACTTGCTCGCTGGGGCAGGCCAAGCGCAATCCGCTCGCCTACCGCCATGGCGCGCAGCTGTTCATTCTCCGCCGCGCTCCATTGCGCTGCAGTAGCGGCGTTGCAAAGGAACAAAGCGATCGACGCGACTGTGACCAGACGGGGAACTGCATTCATGACAATGACCTCGGCGAATGAGCAATCGACGACCGTGCGCGGAGATCGTCGCAAACAAAGCTAGCAAGCGCGGTCACCCGGCCCAAGCGGTTTCGGCGTGAAATGTGACCGCATCACAAGGTGTTACGCGATGAAGGCGGGTGAAGGGACCCGAATTCGGTCGTGCTTGCCGAAGGACAGCGATGAGGCGCGGTATGGCGGATCGCCTGCAGGCAGGCTCCTACACAAAGGCGGAAGTTCTTAGCCATGGCCGTGTCGCCGAGGAGGGCCGATGAAACCTCTTGCGTGCAAGCACGCTCCTACGCGCGCTCGATGCCTACCGGCAATCCGTCATCGTTTGCCCCGCCTCGCGGCAGCTCTCACTGGCTACTGGAACTGGCTACTGGCACTGCTCCTAAGGCAACAAGAACTCGAACTCAAAAGCCAGCGCTTCGCGCCCCGGGTCGGCGACTTCGAACAGCAGCGGCATGGAGGAGTCCGGCGGGAATCCGCGTTCGATCACGCTGGGATCGGCCAGATATTCCTGCGGGCGGAAGCGGCGCATGGCGATGACCCGGTCATTGAGGTCGGCCAGACGCACTTCCACCAGCGGGAAGGGCGCCGGCATGATCCCGCCGTTGTGCATGGTGGCGCTGATCTGCAGCGCGCCCTTGAGGTTTTCGTGCGGGCGCACCTCGCGCTTGAGCAGATTCAGACCGCGGATGTCCTGCGGCAGCGGGACCTGGCAGTCGATGCGCGCGCAGGCGTCCTCCAGCCACGGTCGCACCTTGGGATTGGCGAGCAGCTTTTCGTGCTCGATGAACAGCAGCTGCCCGCCCAGCGTCAGGGCCAGCAGCGCGCAGGCCCAGCCCCAGGCCGCTGACGGACGTTCCTCGACGCTGACCGGCGCGCTGCGCTGTACCGCCCGCGGTGGCGGCACCACCCATTCGCGGGTGCCCCCTGAGGTATTCGGCCGGGCCGCAGCCGCAGCCGAGGTGCCGCGGGCCGGGGCCCGTTGGCTGCTGCGTCGGCCGCGCATGGTCGCCGTATCCGTAGCTCCAGCGCTTAACGGACGCGCTTCGAAGCGGGCCCGCTCGCCCTCGTCGCCGGGCAGATCCTGGGTGTCGGCGGCGGCCAGCCATTCCCCGGGCAGGCGCGGCTCCACCCGCCCCTTGGGGCTGACGGCTTCGACCAGATCGGCCGAGCGCGGCCGCATCGCCGGAATGCTCAGTACCGGCGGCATCTCCGACGCATGCCGGCTGGGCAGAGTCTGAAAGCCGTCCTCAGGCAGCTGCTCGGTGAGGGTGGCCAGGGCGTCAAACACGCAGCCGCAGTGTCCACAGCGCAGTCGACCGCGTCCCTCGGCCACCGGATCGGGGCCGACGCGATAAACGGTCAGGCATTCGGGACATTGGGTGTACATCGGTCAAGTGTAGCGGTTCGACCGGCGCGTATCGCAGCTTGGCCCGCACTATTCATAAACCTCCTACTGCGGCTTGTTGCAGACGCACTGTGGCGCGGCTTGCTCCCTGCTATCGACTTGACGTACTGCCGAGTACGCCTTCGTCGACCCCGGTCCGCGATCCGCGCCACAGCACGCGAAGCGAAACCCTCGCTACGAAGGTTTATGAATAGTGCGGGCCAGACGCAATCCAGCTAGGCTGCGCTGCAATCGCTTGCAGAAGGGCTTGCCGTGGCTGCGTCCACCGACTATCCACGCGATCTGACCGGCTACGGTCGCCGTCCGCCGCACGCCGACTGGCCGGGAAACGCACGCATTGCGCTGCAATTCGTGCTCAACGTCGAGGAAGGTGGAGAGCGCTGTGTGCTGCATGGCGATGCCGGCAGCGAACAGTTTCTGTCCGAAATCATCGGCGCCGACAGCTATCCCGCCCGCCACCTGAGCATGGAATCGATCTACGAGTACGGCTCGCGGGTCGGCGGCTGGCGCATTCTGGACGAGTTCGAGCGGCGCCAGCTGCCGCTGACCGTGTTTGCCGTGGGCATGGCGATGCAGCGCAATCCGGACTTCATCCGCGCCTGCGCGGCGGCCGGACACGAGATCGCCGCCCACGGCTGGCGCTGGATCCACTACCAGTCGGTGGATGAGTCGGCGGAGGCGGCGGATCTGCGCCGCGCAGTGGCGATCCAGCGCGAGCTCCTGGGTGCCGCGCCGCTGGGCTGGTACACCGGCCGCGACAGCCCCAATACGCGTCGCCTGGTGGTGGAGCACGGTGGTTTCGAGTACGACTCGGACTACTACGGCGATGATCTGCCGCTGTGGACCAAGGTGCGCTGCAGCGACGGCAGCGAGCGGCCGCATCTGATCGTGCCCTACACGCTGGACAGCAACGACATGCGCTTCGCCACCGCGCAGGGCTTCAACACCGCCGAGCACTTCTACAGCTATCTGCGCGACGCCTTCGATGTGCTCTATGCGGAGGGCGAGGACGCGCCGAAGATGATGAGCGTGGGCATGCACGCGCGCCTGCTCGGCCGGCCGGGGCGCTTCAAGGCGCTGCAGCGCTTTCTGGACCATGTGCAGGGCTTTGAGCGGGTTTGGATCTGCCGGCGCATCGATATCGCCAGGCACTGGGGGCAGCGGCATCCGTTTGCCGAGTAGCCCGCATTATTCATGAACGTTCGTAGCGAGGGTTTTGCAGGCGTATCGTGGTGCGGATCGCGGACCGGAAATCGATGAAGGCGTACTAGCAGTACGTCGAGTCGATAGCAGGGAGCAAGCCGCGCCACGGTGCGTCTGCGGAAGCCGCAGTAGAAGGTTCATGAATAATGTGGGCTAGGGGCTATCGATGATTCGCGTGATCTATCGCTGGCGCGTCGCGGCGGAGAACTTTGAGCAGTTCAGGGACGCTTGGCGAGCCACGACCAATCACATCCACGACAGCGTCGCGGGCGCGCGCGGCAGTTTCATGCTCCGCTCGGCGGAGGACCCCACCGAAGTGCTGACCATCGCCCGCTGGGACAGCTTTGCCGACTGGAAGGGCTTCTTCGGCAACAGCGATCCGACGCAGATGCAGCGGATGCGGACCCTGGGCGAGCGGGTTTCGGTGGATGCCTTCGCGGAAATTGAGGATCAGACGCGATGACCGGCGAACGGGCTCGAGATTCAAGCGACGGAGTGACCGGCTTCGAAATCGTGTGGGGTGGTGACGTGATTCGTGACGGCATGTATTCCGAACTTCAAAGCAAGCTCGACGATCCGCCGACGAAACTCGCTAAAGTCTTCTACAGCGATGTAAGCAAGCGCTTTTTCGTCACCCTGTTCGAGCCCGACGTGCCTATCGAGGCGATTGAACGGCTGCTACGCCACGCACGGTCGAACCTGCCTGCAGTGCAAGACCGAATAAAGGATCACGCACCGTAGACGCTCAGCTTCTCCGCCAACTCCGCCCGCGGCAGTTCCGGTCCGGGGCCCTCCGCGCTACCGATATAGACGAACCCGACGATCGACTCTTCGGCACTCAGCCCCAGCCATTCCATCACCGTTCGATCATGGGCCGGCCAGCCGGTCAGCCACTGCGCGCCAAAACCAGAGGCCTCGGCGGCCAGCAGCAGCATCATCGCGGTACAGGCGGCAGAGTGCTGCTGCTCGATCAGCGGGATCTTCGTGCCGGTGCCAGTATCCCCGGCACGTTGCTGCAGCGTCTTTTGGGTGAGACCACGATCGCGGTCAACAGCACCCACGCCTACATCGCCGTCGGCTCCGGATTCGATGTCTTCTCGCTCCAGTCGCCCCGCAACCCCACATGGGTCGCGACGAAGCGTCATTTCGATGTGACAAACATCACCGTGAACGGCAACAGGTTGGCGACAAGCACCGACTACAGCCTCACCAACGAAAACGGCATCATCGCCATATACAACCTCGCAATCCCAGCGAACCCAACCATCATGGGCTGGACACGCCTCCTTCTCAGCCCCAGCGAAGTTGAAATCCGAGGTAACTTCCTCTACGCCACCGACAGGGCACCCACAGCTTTCCCCGGCCCATCACAGGCATACTTCAAGTT
>JAUIFV010000127.1 GCA_030430155.1 Gammaproteobacteria bacterium | reverse complement strand
TGCTGCCCAGCAGCGACCCCCCGACCACCCTGCAGGTCGCCGGCCCCAGCGATCGCGTCGCGCTGCAGGTGGTTTGCCATCAGGACATCAGCTGGCACCAGCTGGAGGAGCTCAAACGCGCCGGGGCCAGCCATCTGCTGGTCACGCCGGTAGAGAAGATGCTGGTCTGATCGCTGCGCTGGCCTACAGCGCCTGGCGAACCCACGGTACGAAGGAAACACGGTGTCCAACTCAGCCATCATTCCCCGCTACATCTGGTCCGATCTGGACCCCGACATGCGCCGCATGCTGTTGGCCCGTCCGCCGCGCAGTGGTGGCGCCGAGCTTTCCAAGCAGGTCGCCGCGATCATCGAACAGGTCCGCGAGCAGGGCGATCAATGCCTGGGCGAGCTGACCCTGCGTTATGACGGCGTTGCGCTGAGCGAGCTCGAGGTCTCGGCATCCGAGTGGGCGGCCGCGGAAGGGCACCTGGACTCGGAGCTGAAAGCGGCCATCGCCGGCTCGCGCGAGCGGATCACCCGCTTTCATCAGACCACCGCGGCGCAGCCGGTGGCGGTGGAGACCGCGCCGGGCCTGATCTGCGAAAAACTCCCGGTGCCTATCCAGCGGGTCGGACTTTATGTGCCCGCCGGCTCGGCGCCCTTGCCCAGCACGGCGCTGATGCTGGCCATTCCGGCCCGGTTGGCCGACTGCCCCGAAGTCATACTGTGCACGCCGCCCGGCAAGGACGGCCGCGCTGACCCCGCGGTGCTCTACGCGGCCCGGTTGTGCGGGGTGCGCCGCGCTTACACAGTCGGCGGCGCGCAGGCGATCGCGGCGATGGCCTATGGCACCGAAACCATTCCTGCCTGCGACAAGCTGTTTGGACCGGGTAACGGTTGGGTGGACGAGGCCAAGCGCCAGGTCAGTCTGGATCCGGAGGGCGCGGCCATCGACTTGCCCGCCGGGCCCTCGGAAGTGCTGGTGATTGCCGACGCCCAGGCCAATCCCGAATTCGTCGCCGCCGATCTGCTCGCTCAGGCTGAGCACGGCCCGGATTCGCAGGTGCTGCTGGTCAGCGACAGTGCGGAGCTGCTGGACGCGGTGGAAACGGCGCTCGCCGAGCAGCTCGCTCAGCTGCCGCGCGCGGCCGTCGCCAGCACGGCACTGCAGCACAGCCGCGCGGTGCTGGTTGAGACCATCGACGAGGCGCTACAGCTATGCAACGACTACGCTCCCGAGCATCTGATCCTGCAGCTGCGCCAGCCGCGACGCTGGCTGCCTCGAGTCAGCAACGCCGGTTCGGTGTTCCTGGGCGATCTGACCCCGGAAAGCCTCGGCGACTACGGCTCGGGTACCAACCACGTGCTGCCCACCGGCGGCGCTGCGCGCTTCACCGGCGGGGTTTGCGTGGACAGCTTTCGCAAACTGATCACCGTGCAGCAGGCCGATAGCCAGGGCCTACGGGAGATCGGCGCACAAATCGTGCGCCTGGCTGACGCCGAAGGACTGCAGGCGCACGCGCAGGCGGTCAGTCGCCGTCTGAGCTGGCTGGACGCACAGGGCGAAGGAAGCCGCCGCGGCAGGGGTAATGCTCAACGCCAACGAATCGCCGTGGGCCCCTTACCCTGGCGGTGAGGGGTTGAATCGCTACCCGCAGCCGCAGCCCGCCGCGCTGACTCAGCGGCTGGCGCAGATCTATGCCGTCGACGAAGAACAGCTGCTGGTCGGCCGGGGTTCGGATGAAGCCATCGATCTGCTGGTGCGCGGATTCTGTCGTGCCGAGCGCGACGCGGTGCTGATCAGTCCGCCCACCTTCGGCATGTACAGGGTCAGCGCGCAGCTGCAGGGCGCGCGGCTGATTGAGGTGCCGCTACGCAGCGACCAGGACTACGCCATCGACGCCGACGAGATCATCAGCCGCGCGCAGGCCGAGCCGGTCAAACTGGTTTTCGTCTGCTCCCCGAACAACCCCACCGGGCAGTTGGCCGACCGTGCGGACGTGCTGCGGATCGCCGACGCGCTGCGCGATCGCGCGCTGGTGGTGGTGGACGAGGCCTATGTCGAGTACGCGCAGTCGGCCAGCTACAGCGAGGCGCTGGCCGGGCGTGACAATCTGCTGGTCCTGCGCACGCTGTCCAAAGCCTATGGCCTGGCGGCAGCTCGAATCGGCTGCCTGCTTGGCGAGCGCAGCATCATCACCTTTCTGCGTGGGCTGATGGCCCCCTATCCGTTGCCGCAGCCCAGCGTCAGCGCCGCGCTGCAGGCTCTGGATCCGGCGCTGGATGCGCCGCGGGCGGCGCAGATCGCCGCGACCATCGAACAGCGTGAGCGACTACGGACTGCGCTGCAGTCACACCCGCTGGTCCAGCGCATCTGGCCCTCGGACGCCAATTTCCTTTGCGTGCGCTGGCGCGACGGCGCCGCGGTCGCCCGTGCCCTGGCCGATCGCGGGATCATCGTTCGCGATCTGTCGCGCTACCCGGGCCTGGAAAACTGCCTGCGCCTGAGCACTGGCAGTAGCGAGGAGAATCAGGCGCTGCTGGACGCGTTGACGGCGATCGCATCGGCCCTCGCCGCGCCCGTAGCTGCGGAGTACCACGCATGAGCGCGAAGTTGAAACTGCTTTTTGTCGATCGCGATGGCTGTCTGATCGAGGAGCCGGAAGACGAACAGATCGACAGTCTGGCCAAGTTCCGTCTGCTGCCAGGGGTGATCCACGCGCTGAAGCGCTTTGTCGACGCCGGCTACCAGCTGGTGATGGTCACCAATCAGGACGGCTTGGGCACCGACAGCTTTCCCGAAGCCGATTTCGAGCCGCCGCAGCAGATGCTGCTGGACATCCTCAGCACCCAGGGTATCGAGTTCCGTGAGCTGCTGATCGATCGCCACTTCCCCGATCAGCCCAACGACACCCGCAAGCCGAAGATCGGCATGGCGCTGCACTATCTGCGCGATGGTCTGATTGATCCCGAGCAGAGCCTGATGGTGGGTGATCGCGATAGCGATCTGGAATTTGCCGACAACCTGGGCGTGACCGGCTTTCGAGTCGGCCCGCAGGGCCAGAGCTGGGCGGAGATCGCCCATCAGGTGCTGGATCGACCGCGCCGCGCCGAGCTGCGCCGCGACACCAAGGAAACCCGGATCGCGGTGACGGTGAATCTGGACCGCGAAGCCGAGCCGCAGATTGCCACCGGCATCGGCTTTTTTGATCACATGCTCGAGCAGCTGGGCAAGCACGGCGGCTTCGCCCTCAGCCTGCGCTGCGAGGGTGATCTGCACATTGACGAGCACCACACCGTGGAAGACAGCGCGCTGGCCCTGGGCGCCTGTCTGCGCAAGGCGTTGGGCGACAAGCGCGGCATCGCCCGCTACGGCAACAGCGTGCCGATGGACGAGACCCGGGTCGACGTCGCCCTGGATCTATCCGGTCGCCCCTGGTTCGAGTTCGAAGGCCGCTTCCCGCGGGAGCGGGTCGGCGAGTTGCCCACCGAGCTGGTCCCGCACTTCTTCCGCTCGCTGGCCGAAAGCCTCGGTGCCACCCTGCACCTGCGGGTCAACGGCGAGAACGCCCATCACATGGTCGAAGGCTGCTTCAAGGCCGTCGCCCGCAGCCTGCGTCAGGCTTTTGTCCGCCAGGGCCAGGTGTTGCCTAGTACCAAGGGGGCCTTATGAGCCAAGCAGGGCCCAGGGCCCAGGGCTCAGGGCCCAGGACGCGACCAAGGCTCATGGCTAGGATGCTGGGCCCTAGGCTCTGGGCCCTGGGCCCTGTCGGCGCAGGCGACGCCAATGCCTAACCTGGTCCTGGTCGATTCCGGCGGTAGCAATCTGGGCTCGGTGCAGGCCGCGCTGGAGCGATTGGGCGTGGACGCGCCGGTGACTGGCGATGCCGAGCGCATTCGTGCCGCCTCCCACGTCTTGCTGCCCGGAGTGGGTGCGGCGGCGGTGGCGATGGCGCGGCTGCGTGAGCAGGGACTGGTGGAGGTGATCCGCGAGCTGCGCCAGCCGGTGCTGGGGGTCTGCGTCGGTATGCAGATCCTGTTCGAGCACTCCGAGGAGTCCGATACGCCCTGCCTGGGCGTGATTCCCGGCAGCGTGCGGCGGCTGCAGGCCAGCCCGGGGGTGCGCGTGCCGCACATGGGATGGAATCAGCTGCAGCAGCGCATCGAACATCCCCTAGCACAGGGGCTGCACGATGCGCATGCGTATTTCGTCCATAGTTTTGCGGCAGCGGTCACAGAATCGACCCTGCTCAGTGCTGATCATGGTCAGTCATTCGCTGCGCTCGTGGTCAGGGGGAACTACCACGGCGCGCAGTTTCATCCCGAGCGATCGGCCAACGCCGGAGCACGGCTGCTCGAGAACTTCCTGGGACTCGGCGGCTGATCAATGAGGAATGCTATGCGGCTGTATCCGGCGATTGATTTGCGCGGTGGCACCGTGGTTCGCCTGTACCAAGGTGACTACGACCAGACCACCGCCTACGCCAATGATCCGGTGGAACTGGCCCAGGCCTACGAAGATGCCGGCGCCAGCTGGCTGCATCTGGTCGATCTGGACGGTGCCAAGGGCGAGGCCGGCGAGAACCTCTACGTCTTCGAGGAGATCGCCACCCGCACGGCCCTGCGCATCCAGGCCGGTGGCGGTGTACGCAACGCCAACGACCTGCAGCGTTTGCATGATGCCGGTGTGGCCCGGGTGGTCATCGGCTCGCTGGCCGTGCGCCAGCCTGATCTGGTCCGTGATTGGCTGATCAAACAGGGCAGCGAGGGCATCTGCCTGGCCGCTGACGTGCGCCTGGCCGACGACGGCAGCATGCACGTGCAGACCTCCGGGTGGACCGAAGACGGCGCCATTGAGCTGAACGATTTCATCGCCCGCTATCAAGACGTTGATCTGCGCCACGCGCTGTGCACCGATGTCTCTCGCGATGGCACCTTGGGCGGGCCCAATGTGGCCCTCTACCGCGGCCTGGTGCAGCGCTTTCCCTGGCTGCAGGTGCAGGCCTCAGGCGGCGTGTCCAGCCTGGCCGATTTGCAGGCCCTGGCCGAGGCCGAGGTCGACGGCGCCATCATCGGCAAGGCGCTGCTGGAGCAACGATTCACCCTGCAGGAGGCGCAGGCATGCTTGCCAAACGGCTGATCCCCTGCCTGGACGTGCGCGACGGCCAGGTGGTCAAAGGGGTGCGCTTCCGCGATCACGTGGTGATGGGCGAGATCCTCGATTTGGCCCTGCGCTATCGCGCTGAAGGCGCCGACGAGTTGGTCTTTTACGACATCACCGCCAGCCCGCAGGAGCGCAGCGTCGATAGGCAGTGGGTGGAAAAGGTGGCGCGCAGCATCGATATTCCATTCTGCGTCGCCGGCGGCATCCGCAGCGTGGAGCAGGCCCGCGCGGTGCTGCACGCCGGCGCCGACAAGATCAGCGTCAACACCCCGGCGCTGCAGCGGCCTGAGCTGATCGACGAGTTGGCCCGCGAGTTCGGTAGCCAGTGCGTGGTGATCGGCATCGATTCACTGGCCGCCGAAGACGGCTGGCGGGTGCACCAGTTCACCGGCGATCCCGAGCGCAGCCGCGAGTCTGGTCGCGATACCCTGCAGTGGGTGGGCGAGGTGCAGCAGCGCGGCGCCGGCGAGATCGTGCTCAACTGCATGAACAGCGACGGCGTCCGTCAGGGCTACGACACCGAGCAGCTCGGCGCCGTGCGTGAACGCTGCCAGGTGCCGCTGGTGGCCTCCGGTGGCGCCGGAGCGGCTGCGCACTTCTTGAGCGTCTTTCGAGACTGCGACGTCGACGCCGCGCTGGCCGCCAGCGTGTTTCACTCCGGATCGGTGCCGATACCGCGGCTCAAGGCTGAGCTGGCCGCCGCCGGGATTCCCATACGGCCGCACGAGCCGCAGCAAACCTCCGCCATTCAGACACATTGATGCCGATGACTGAGATCGACTTCGACCCGGCCGCGTTGGACTGGGAAAAAGGCGGCGGGCTGCTGCCGGCCATCGTCCAACACGCCCGCAGCGGCCAGGTGCTGATGCTTGGCTACATGAATCCGGCCTCGCTGCAGCACAGCCTGGATTGCGGCAAGGTGACCTTCTATTCGCGCAGCAAGCAGCGCCTGTGGACCAAGGGCGAAACCAGCGGCAACTTCATGCAGCTGGTCGCCATGCAGACCGACTGCGACCGTGACACCCTGCTGGTGCAGGCGCTGCCGCAGGGTCCGGTCTGCCACACCGGTACGCAGACCTGCTTCGGCGACGCGATGCAGCCAAGCTTGGGATTCCTGGCCGCGCTGGAGCAGGTGGTGCAGGCGCGCAAGGGCGCCGATCCCGAATCCAGCTACACCGCCAAGCTGTACCAGAAGGGCACTCGCCGGATCGCTCAGAAGGTCGGCGAAGAAGGCCTGGAAACCGCCCTGGCCGCCGTCGCCCAGGGCCGCGAAGAGCTCCTCGGCGAAGCCGCCGACCTGCTCTACCACCTGTTGGTGCTGCTTAGCGATCGCGATGCCGATTTGAATGCGGTTGTTGAGGTGTTGCAGGCCAGGCACGGCGGGTAGTTTCGGAGAAGGGCTCAGGGCCCAGGGCCCAGAGGAGCAAGAGCGGAGCCGCTAGCTGCTGTTGATTTCCTGGGCCCTGGGCCCTGGGCCCTGAGCCCTGGGCCCTAAGCTCCACCCCCCAGCTTGCCATTCACCTCTCACCTGATATTCTGGTTGGCCTGAATATTCACGACCGGACCCGCCATGCTCGCCCAAGTCAACACCCCTCGCCGCGCCATCAGCCTGATTGGTGCGCCTACGGACATCGGTGCCGGTCATCGCGGCGCATCGATGGGGCCGGAGGCGCTGCGGGTGGCCGGTTTGCCCAAGGCGTTGAGCGACCGCGGTCTGGATGTGGTTGATCGCGGCAACTTGAGCGGCCCGGTCAATCCCTGGCAGCCGCCCACCGACGGCTATCGACACCTCGGCCAGGTGGTGGCCTGGAATCGTTCGGTCTTCGAGGCGGTAGATCGCGAGTTATCCGACGACCGGCTACCAATCCTGCTCGGCGGTGATCACTGCCTGGCATTGGGCTCGATTGCCGCGGTGTCGGAGCACTGCCGCGAACGGGGCAAGACCCTGCGCGTGCTGTGGCTGGATGCCCACGCCGACTTCAATACCGCCACCATTACCCCGTCTGGCAACATCCACGGCATGCCCGTGGCCTGCTTGTTCGGCCATGGTCCCAAGGAACTGGTCGAGATCGCCGGTCGACACCCGCTGCTGGAGGCCAGTCAGATCAAGCAGATCGGCATCCGCAGCGTCGATCCGGGCGAGCGCCGGCTGGTGCGCGAGGCCGGTCTGGACATCTACGACATGCGCTACATCGACGAGATGGGCATGCGCCGGGTGATGACTCAGGCGCTGGAAGGCGTGGACGCCAACACCCATCTGCACGTCAGCTTCGATATCGACTTCCTCGACCCGGAGATCGCCCCCGGGGTCGGCACTACCGTGCCCGGTGGCCCCAACTACCGGGAAGCCCAGCTGTGCATGGAAATGATCGCCGACACCGGCTGTCTGGGCTCCCTGGACATCGTCGAACTCAACCCGGCTTTCGACAACCACAACCGCAGCGCGGTGTTGGCGGTGGATCTGGTGGAGAGTCTGTTTGGGAAGTCGACGTTGATGAGGGGGTGAGCGAAGGTTTTACGTTGTTACGTTTTACGTTTTACGTCAGAAGCAAAAAAGACGAGGCGCGCTTTGCTCTTTCGTAACACGTAACACGTAAAACCTAAAACGCTCTTAGCTTTTCCGTCGTCATGCCACAATACGCGGCGTCCTCCGCCGTGCCTGCCGCCTCCCCATGTCCGCTGCCGCCCCTGATCGAGTGATGTCCGCGCAAGCTGCTGGTGCGGAAGCGCAGCTGGAGGCGACGCTGCGGCCGCGTTTGCTGGCCGATTACACCGGTCAGGCAACCATTCGCGAGCAGCTGGAGATCTACATCGAGGCTGCCAGGCGCCGCGCCGATGCGCTCGATCACGTGCTGATCTTCGGACCGCCGGGGCTGGGCAAGACCACGCTGTCGCACGTGATCGCAAACGAGCTGGGGGTGAGCCTGCGCCAGACCTCCGGGCCGGTGCTGGAGCGGCCGGGCGATCTGGCCGCGCTGCTGACCAACCTCGAGCCCAACGACGTGCTTTTCGTCGATGAGATCCATCGCCTCTCGCCGGTGGTCGAGGAAGTGCTGTATCCGGCGATGGAGGACTACCAGATCGACATCATGATCGGCGAGGGCCCGGCCGCGCGTTCGATCAAGCTGGATCTGCCGCCTTTTACCCTGGTTGGCGCCACCACCCGCGCCGGATTGCTGACCTCACCGCTGCGCGACCGCTTTGGCATCGTCGCCCGGTTGGAGTACTACACCGTGGCCGAGCTCAGCACCATCGTCAGCCGCTCGGCCGGCATTCTCAACGTGGCCTGCGACAGCGAAGGGGCGGCGGAGATCGCGCGCCGCTCGCGCGGCACGCCGCGCATCGCCAATCGGCTGCTGCGGCGGGCCCGTGACTACGCCCAGGTCAAGGCCGACGGGGTAATCACCAAGGCCGCCGCCGACGCCGCGATGGACATGCTGCAGGTCGACCAGGCCGGCTTCGACGCGCTTGATCGGCGCCTCCTGACCACGCTGATCGAGCATTTCGACGGCGGTCCGGTGGGTATCGACAATCTGGCCGCCGCGCTGAGCGAAGACAGCGGCACCCTGGAAGACGTGATCGAGCCCTATCTGATTCAGCAGGGTTTTTTGATGCGCACGGCGCGCGGGCGGATGGCCACCCGCCACGCCTGGCTGCACTTGGGCCTGAAACCACCGGCGCGGCCCGAACCCACGGCCGATCTGTTCGCCAGTGCTGAAGGCGATCGCTTGCCGTGAGTCAGCCTATGTTTAGCTGGCCTGTGCGTGTCTATTGGGAAGATACCGACGCTGGCGGCGTGGTCTACCACGGCAGCTATGTGCGCTTTTATGAGCGTGCTCGCACCGAGTGGCTGCGCAGCCGAGGGGTGGTGCAGTCCGCAGTTGCGACCGAGTTGGGGGCGATGTTCGTGCTCTACGGCATGCAGCTACGCTTCGTTCGCCCGGCTCGGCTGGATGATTTGTTGGAAGTGCAGCTGCACATGAACAAGCTGACCCGCACGCGGATGGTGATCGACCACCAGCTCTATCGGGCCGCCGATGACAGCGTGCTGGGGCAGGCAACCGCCGAAGTGGCCTGTATCCACGCACACAGTTTCAAACCTCGCTCCATACCGCTAGAAATTGCCAAGGAACTGCAAGCTTGAACAACGATCTAGACCTCATCCATCTGCTCACCCAGGCCAGCCTGCCGGTCAAGTTCGTGATGGCTCTGCTGCTGGGCGCGTCCATCTGGTCCTGGTGGATCATCGCCCGCAAGCGGCGGCTGCTCAGCCGCGCGTCCAAAGCGGCCGAGCAGTTTGAAGACCGCTTCTGGTCCGGCGCCGATTTGGCTCAGCTGTATCGCGAAGTCAGTCAGGGTCGCGATCCGGAAGGTCTGGAGACCGTCTTCGAGGCGGGCTTTCGGGAGTTCGCCAAGCTGCGCCAGAAGCGCAGCGTTGATCCGCGCTCGCTGGTGGAGTCCGCGCAGCGGGCGATGCGGGTGGCGATGATTCGAGAGATTGACCGTCTGGAGCACTCTCTGAACACTCTGGCCACGGTGGGATCGATCTCCCCCTATGTCGGATTGTTCGGCACGGTGTGGGGCATCATGATCGCCTTCCAGGGCCTGGCCAACGTCAAGGAGGCCACCATTGCGATGGTCGCACCGGGTATCTCCGAAGCGCTGATCGCCACCGCGATGGGCCTGTTCGCCGCTATCCCGGCGGTGGTCTTCTACAATCGCTACTCCAACCAAGTGGAATCGCTGGAGTCGCGCTACGACATCTTTCAGGATGAGTTCAGTACGATTTTGCAAAGACAGGCACACCCGGAAGACAGCTATCGCTGATCCGGCGACGGGTTGAATGCACACCGAATTGCCCTTCGCCACCGAGTAAACAGCTATGTCGCGCAATCGCAAACGGCGCAAGCCGGTTTCTGAAATCAACGTCGTCCCCTATATCGACGTGATGCTGGTGCTGCTGATCATCTTCATGGTCACCGCGCCGCTGCTCAATCTGGGTGTGGACGTGGATCTGCCCCAGGCCTCCGCCGAGCCGCTGCAGAACGACGACGAACCCATCGTGGTCAGCGTGACCCGAGAGGGCGCCTTCTTCCTCACCGTCGGCGGCGAGCACGAAGAGGTGGACGCCGAGACGCTGAAGGCCAAGATCGGCGCCTTCGTCCGCAACAATCCCAAGCTCACCGTGCTGGTTGGCGGCGATCGCAGCGTCGAGTACGGCAAGGTCTATCAGGCCATGGCCCTGCTGCAGCAGGCCGGCGCGCCCAAGGTCGGTCTGATGGCCGAGCCGCCGCCGCCCGGAGCCGGCGGTTGATGGAACGCTTCAGCGACAAAGCGGTGTCGCTGGTCCAGGCGCTGGGCATTCACGTGCTGGCGGCGCTGATCATGCTTGTAGGCCTGCAGGCGACGCAGCCCATCCAACTCTCCGGCGGCGCGCCGCTGGAGGCGGTAATGGTCGACCTGGGCACGCTGGCTGCGCTGCCGCAGCCGCGTCCGGCGCCGCCGACGCCACCAGCACCGCCACCGCCGGCGCAGACCGCGCCCCCGCCACCACCGCCGCCGGCACCACCGGAGCCGGAAGTGCTGCAGGAGCAGGCGGCAGCGCGACAGTCGCAGCTGGCTGCCGAGCAGGCCGCCGCGGCCGAACGGCTGCGGGTGCAGCGTGAGCAGGAATTGGCGCGAGAGCGGGAGTTGCAGAAGATCCGTCAGGAGCGCGAGCAGGCCGAACGCCAGCGCAGGCTGGAGGAGCAGCGCCTGGCCCAGCTGCGCGAAAGGCAAAACGCCGAGGCCGAGCAGCGACGGGCGGCTGCTGCGGCGCAGCAGGCGGCTGCGAGTGCAGCAGCCAACGAGGCCAACACTTTGGTCAACGAATACCTGGCTACCCTACAGTCGGTGGTCACCCAGAGCTGGAGGCGGCCGCCGAACACGCCGCCGGGCATCCGCTGCATGTTGCGGGTCAGGCAGATTCCCGGTGGCGAGGTCATTGGCGTGACCATCGCCTCGCCGTGCAATGCCGCGGGACAGATTCAACAGTCCATTCTGGAAGCGGTGGAGCGCGCCAGTCCGCTCCCGTACAGCGGCTTTGAGTCAGTCTTCCAGCGCGAACTCTTGTTCAACTTCTACTACAACGGATGAGCCCATGCAGATTGGAAAGCGAATTCACTGGCTGAGTTGGTTGCTGCTCCTTGCCATGACGTTGGCCACTACCGCACAGGCACAGTTGGTGGTCGATATCCCGGACGGGCGACCCAGCGCCATCCCGATCACCGTGGTGCCCTTTGCCTGGGAAAGCGCCGGCTTCCCCGACAGCACCGATCTGGCCGAGGTGATCAGCAATGATCTGACCCGTTCCGGTCAGTTCCGTGGGCTGCCGCGCAACGACATCTTCGAGCGCCCCTCGCGCGGTGCGCAGATCAACTTTGCCAACTACCGGCAGCTCAAGCAGGACTACGTGGTGGTGGGACGGGTCCAGGATGGTCCGGACAACACCTATCGCATCGAGTTCGAGCTGCACGGCGTGCTCAAGCAGGACGAGCAGCTGGCGCTGGCAATCAGCGGTCGGCCCGGCGATTTGCGCGCCAGCGCGCATCAGATTGCCGATCTGATCTACGAAAAGATCCTCGGCGTGCGCGGCGCCTTTTTCACCCGCATCGCCTACATCACCGCCAAGCGGCAGACCGACAACCCCGAGTATGCGATCTGGGTGGCCGATTCGGATGGCTTCAATCCGCAGCGCATCGTCTGGAATTCGCAGCCTTTCATCTCGCCGGCCTGGTCGCCGGACGGTCGCTATCTGGCATACGTCAGCTTCGAGCACGGCGGTCAGTCGATCTACATGCACGAGGTGAGTACCGGCTCGCGGCGGCGTCTGACCTCCTTCAAGGGCATCAACGGGGCGCCGGCGTTCTCGCCGGACGGTCGTCAGATGGCGCTGACCCTGTCCAAGGACGGCAATCCGGACATCTACGTGATGGACATCGCCTCCAGCCGCCTGACCCGGCTCACCAATCACTATTCCATCGACACCGAGCCGACCTGGATGCCCAACGGCCAGGAGATCCTGTTCACCTCCGACCGGGCCGGCAAACCGCAGATCTATCGCGTCCCTGCCAGTGGTGGAAATACCGCCCGGGTGACCTCGGTGGGCGATTACAACACCCGCGCCAACGTCTCCTTCGACGGCCGCAAAATCGCTATGGTGCAGGGCAACAAAAACGTGTACCGTATTGCGGTTTTGGATCGCGAGCGTAGCGACACCGGCACGGTACGGGTGATAACCTCAGGACCGTTGGACGAATCGCCTAGCTTTGCACCAAATGCGAGCATGGTGTTATATGCCGCGCGGGAGGGGAATCGGGGAGTACTCTATGCGGCCTCAGCCGACGGGTTAGTTAAACAGAAGCTAACTTTCGGTGAAGGTGACGTACGCGAGCCTGCTTGGGGACCTTTCCGTCCGCGTTAAACTAGTCCGGCCTCGGGCTGATTACAGCGCCGAACAAACCAATCACCTTCAACAATCCAAGAATTGCCCTGATAACGAGGAATGCCATGAATACCTCCGTACGCGCCCTGCTCATTGCGCTCAGCTGCGCGGTCGCCGTTGGTTGTGCCAAGAAAGAAGTTCGTCCTGAGCCGCCGGCTCCCGAGCCGCCGCCGCCGCCGGTGCAGCCGCAGACCCAGCCGGCCGGTGACAACTGGACCGACGTTGCACTGCTCGGCTCCAAGCCCTGCCTGGTTGCGCGTACCGCCTACTTCGACTACGACGCCTCCAACGTGCGTTCCGAAGCCCAGGAGATGATTCGCTGCCACGCCAAGTGGTTGCAGAACAACCCGGGTGCGCGGATGACCCTGGAAGGCAATGCTGACGAGCGCGGCTCGCGCGAGTACAACCTGGGTCTGGGCGAGCGCCGCGGCAATGCCGTGCGTGATCTGCTGCTGGCCAACGGCGCCAGCTCCGCGCAGATCAACGTGGTCAGCTACGGCGAAGAGCGTCCGGTGTGCACCATGAGCGACGACTCCTGCTGGAGTAAGAATCGTCGCACTGAGATCGTCTACACCGTCAAGCAGTGATGCTTGGCTGGCGTTTCGGTATCGGGTTTGCCACCGCGGCGGTGCTGGTCACCGCCGCGGTATTCCCGCAGCAGGGCTACGCGCAGCAGCAGCGCCTGAGCCTGGCTGAGCGAGTCGCTCGACTCGAGCAGCAAGGCACCGGCGGTGGCGACGTCAGTACCAACGTCGACCTGCTCAACCGCATCAACCAGATGCAGGAAGAGCTGGCCAGCTTGCGCAACCTGCTGGAGCAGCAGACTTTCGAGTTGGAGAGTCTGAAGAAGCGCCAGCGTGATCAGTATCTGGATATCGATTCGCGCATTGCGCGTATCGAGGGCACCGGCCCGAGTGCGCCGGTGCGTCCAGAAGGGGCGCCGCTGGCGGTAGTGCCCGAGCCCAGCGATCCCAATCAGCTGACCTGGAGCGAGCCGGTTCCGGCCGACGACGGGCTGGTGAGCCCGCCGCCTGTGGACACCATCGGCGAGCCCATACACAGCGCAGTGGCCGATGATCCGGCCAGCGCTGAGGTGCAGCGACAGGCCTATGATCGTGCATTCGAGGCCCTCAAGCAGGGTCGCTACGATGCATCGGCGCGCTATTTCGCATCATTCTTGAGTGACTATCCCGATGCCGAGTTGGCGCCCAACGCCACCTATTGGTTGGGTGAGTCCTATTACGTGACCCAGAACTATCGCATCGCGCTGGATACCTTCCAGCAGCTGCTGTCGCGCTATCCGCAGAGCGGCAAGGCGCAGGATGCGCTGCTCAAGGTAGGCTATTGCCACTTCGAGCTGGGCGACACCCGACGCGCGGCGGACACCCTGGAAGGGGTGATCTCGCGCTACCCCGGCACCCCGGTGGCGCGGCTGGCGGAAGGTCGACTACGCGCAATGAGGCTGGACAGCAGCCGCTAGTCCGGCCCGATGACGCTGGTCTACGGCGTCCAGTCCAGAGTTGAAATGATGTCCTCCGAGACCACCATTGCCGCTAATGCAGCGGTCGATACCCTGCGCATCACCGAGATTTTCCTCTCGCTGCAGGGCGAATCCAGCAGCGTCGGCTTTCCCACCGTCTTTGTCCGTTTGACCGGTTGTCCGCTGCGCTGCGGCTACTGCGACAGCGCCTATGCCTTCCACGGCGGCGAGCGCATGCCCATCGATGCAGTGGTGGACAAAGTTCGTGGCTATGGGGTTCGCCACGTCACCGTCAGCGGCGGCGAACCGCTGGCGCAGAAGCGCTGCCATCTGCTGCTCGGTCGGCTTTGCGATCTGGGTATGACTGTGAGCCTGGAGACCAGCGGTGCGCTGGATCTGAGTGCGGTTGACCCTCGAGTGATCAAGGTGATGGACCTGAAGACTCCAGGCTCGAGCGAGAGCGCGCGCAACCGCTGGGAGAATCTGAGCCTGCTGCGCGGCGATGATCAGATCAAGTTCGTGATCTGCGATCGTGCCGACTACGAGTGGGCCAAACAGGTGCTGGTCGATCGCGAGTTGTCCACCATCGCCGAGGTTTTGTTCTCACCCAGCTGGGGCCAGCAGGATGCAGCCGAGC
>JAUIFV010000126.1 GCA_030430155.1 Gammaproteobacteria bacterium | reverse complement strand
CACCACAGCACGCCTGCGAAACCCTCGCGACGAACGTTTATGAATAATGCGGGCTAGCGTCCGCCGCCGTGAGAAAGCGGCCCGCATGGTAGCGCGCTTGGCGGAGAGTTCCAGTAGCCAGCTGGGCCCTGGGCCCTGGGCCCTGGGCCCTGGGCCCTGGCTAGAATTCTATACGCCGCCGCATCGGCGGATAACAAACGCTGTCTTCCTTGCAGCCCTGCAGCTTGACCACCAGGGTTTGCTTGGCTTCGGCCGCCGCGCTTAGGCTCACCGGCACATCGATCTCGCCATAGAACACCGCCACCGGGCCGAAATGCTCGTCGTGATGGGCTTTGGCTGCCGGCCACTCCGGCTTCAGTTCGGTGCCTTCAACATTGTCCAGATCGAAACTGGTGCGATCGCGATACAGGTAGTAACCCGGCGGCATGGTGAAGCGGACCAGCAGATTGCTGCGGTCCATGGCCAGCGCCTCGACCTTGAAGGCCTCATCCTCGGGCAGCGGCTCATCCCCGCCCAGAGCCTGGGTGGTCTGCAGCGGCGGCTGGGTGAAGCTGATCGTCGGCTGCTCGGCGCGGGCACAGGATACGGCCAGCAGCGAGGCGGCCAGGGGGAACAATAGGCGGCTGAAGCTCATCGGCTACTCCAAGTCGGTGGCGCGCCTTCGACAGCGTCAGACCGGCAAAGGTTCCGCCTTCGGCGCAGTTCGGCATTCAATCCGACATGCTTTCGTTGACCCAGTCCAGGTAGGTGCTCAGTCCCGACTCCACCGCCAGGGCGACGACTTCGGGTACTTCGTAGGGATGCAGCTGGGTCAGTCGCGACTCCAACCCAGGATAGCCGGTGCGAGTGGTCTTGATTAAGAGTACCGATTCGGTGTCGCTGCAGATCTGCCCTTCCCAGCGATAAATCGAGCGCACCGACGGCATGATGTTCACGCAGGCCGCCAGCCGCTCAGACACCAGGCTCTCGGCCAACGACTGCGCGTGATCGGCAGGACAGGTTGAAACCACCACCATCACATCGGACCCATTGTTCATCGGCGACCTCAGCTGGCAAGGCTGCCTAGTCTCCCCCGAAGCAACGCAGCTGGCCAAGCCTGGCACCTGGCGATGCCGTCGAATTCAGCAATTTTCGTCGCCTATCGGCGCAAACGCCTTGTCCCAATCGCCCACCTTCCCTACACTTGCGCCCCCTTACGTGGGTCGTTAGCTCAGTTGGTAGAGCAGCGGACTTTTAATCCGTAGGTCGAAGGTTCGAATCCTTCACGACCCACCAATCTGCATCATCTAAGCCTGGGCTGGGGCGAACCGGACCGGCACCTTGCATCGATCAGTCATTTTGCCTCGCGCACCTGCTCGGGCAGGCTCTCGCTCCACTTGCGCAGCTCGTCCAGAAAGCCCAGCGCAGTAGCCCCCAAGTCGGTCATTGAGTACTGCACCGATACCGGCGAAGTGTCGAGCACCTCGCGCCTGACCAGCCCCTGATCTTCCAGCTGCCGAAGACGCTCAGCGATCATCTTCTTGCTGGCGCCGCCGATCATCCGCGACAGATCATTGAAGCGCACCGGTTGGTCTTGAAGATGCCACAGGATCGAGCCTGTCCACTTGCCGCCGATGATTCGCATCCCACGCTCGATGGCGCAGGGTTCGGTGCAAGCCTGCAACGCACGCCGGCGCCCTTTGGCGTCCTCAACAATTTCAGCGTCCATGGGTTAGCCTCTCACCGACTAGGTTACCTAAAGTATACTGGTTGATATTCGTTCCCTTGGCTACCACTATCGGCCTCGGCGCCCACAGCGTCAGTGTCCAATCCAATCCAAGGGACCAAAAACGTGAGTCGATTTTTCATTCTCAATGGCCATCAGCCCTACCCCTTCGCCAAGGGCGAACTGAACGCGACATTGGCCAAGCGCGCGGTCGATTATCTGCTCGCCCAGGGCCACCAGGTGCGGCAAACCAATGTCGCCGAGGGCTATGAAGTGGCGGCGGAAATCGCCAACCACCAGTGGGCCGACACGGTAATCATGCAGTTTCCAGTCAACTGGATGGGGGCGCCCTGGTCATTCAAGAAGTACATGGACGAGGTCTACACCGCCGGCATGGACGGCCGATTGTGTGCCGGCGACGGCCGCCGAGCCGAGGCGCCCAAGGCCAACTACGGCACCGGCGGCGCCCTAACCCATACCAACTACATGCTGTCGGCGACCTTGAATGCGCCGGCGGAGGCTTTTGATGACCCCTCTGAACCCTTCTTTGAGGGTGGATCATTGGACCAATTGCTGCGCCCCTTTCACCTCAACGCCCGGTTCTTCGGCATGACGGCGCTGCCCACCTTCGGTGCATTTGATGTGATGAAGAACCCGGACATCACCGCCGACCTGCAGCGCTTCGACGCCCATCTCCGCGAGCTGTTCCCGGCGCGCGCCAACGCCGCCTGAGCACAGGACCAACCATGACCGCACCCGACATCCACCTCTACACCGCCGCAACCATGAACGGCTACAAGCCGGTCATCTTCCTGGAAGAGGCGGGCGTGCCTTATGACCTGACCCTTGTCGACTTCTCGAAGCGGGAACAGCACGCGCCGGACTATCTGAAGCTGAATCCAAACGGCAAGATTCCGACCATCGTCGATCGCGCCGAGGGCCGGGCAATCTTCGAAAGTGGCGCCATACTTTGGCATCTGGCCCACAAGTTCGGCCGCTTTCTACCGGCGGACGAGCGGGCTCGCTCGGAAGTGATGCAGTGGCTGTGTTTCCAGGTCGGACACGTCGGGCCGATGATGGGTCAGGCGATGTACTTCCAACGCATCGCCGCGCCCAACGGCCACCACGAAGCCTTCGCCATCAAGCGCTATGTGGACGAAAGCCGACGCCTGCTGGAGGTGCTGAATACGCGCCTTGAGGGTCGCGAATGGATCGCCGCAGACCAGTACAGCATCGCCGACATGATGATCTATCCCTGGGCACGGGCCTTTCCCTGGGCGCGGGTGCAGGTCGATGACCTTCCGCACCTCCAGGCCTGGTTTGCCCGCATCAACGCCCGCCCAGCGGTACAGAAGGCGCTGACCATTCCCAAGGCTCAACCGCAATTCTGGGATGCTGATGCTGACGACAGCGCCTTCCTGAAGGAGAATGCCGCCCGCTTTGCACCAAATGTCTAGCGGTTAGCCCTCCACCCCAAAAACCGCCCGCAGGATGTATCCGGATCCAAAGGCCAACGCCGCTGCGGCGCTGCCCGTGAGCAGGGTCTTCAGTCCGGAACTCAGCAGCGGACGCCGGTAGACCAGGCTCTTGCTGGCACCAATGGCGAAGAACATCACCGCGGCGATGGCACAGCTGATGCCGAACTGGGTCCACATCGCCAAACCGGTGAACAGAAACGGCAGCAGCGGCATCGCGCCGACCAGAACGAAGGCGACGAATGTGGTCAGCCCGGACTTGAACGGGTCCAGCCGGTCGCTGATCAAGCCGTGCTCTTCGACCAGCATGGTTTCCACCCAGAGTCTCCGATCGCTGGTGATGGTCTCCACGATCTGCTCCAGGACTGACCCGGAAAAGCCCTTGTTGGCGAAGATCTGCCGGATCTCCTCGCGCTCACCTTCGGGGATCCGCTCGATGTGATCCTCTTCGCTGCGCCGCACGCTGTCGGCCAGTTCCTGCTGCGCCTTGTTGGCCTCGTAGTTGCTGATCGCCATGCTGAAGCCATCGGCGATCAGATTGGCGATGCCCAGCACCAGCGCCACGCCGGCCGAGAAACCGGCGCCCACGGTGCCGGAAACAATGGCGAAGGTGGTCACACAGCCGTCGATACCGCCGAGCACGGCGTCTGAATAGAAGCTCGGCCGGTTGCTGGCCGCCAGCCGACGCTTGATCGCCTCAGGTGTGTGGTCGTCGCTGAGGCTCTGGCTGCGGCGCATATCGACTCCGTGTTGTCGTTGCCTGCGGCAAGTATGGCAGTGATCGAGGTGTCGCTATCTCAACCCCATTCGCTCACCCACAGCGCCAGTATCCACTCAACAAAGGAATGCCCGGATCTTCTCAATGGCGGTGTTTTGCCAGCTAGCGCAGCGGCATGGCCGGGTCCCCAAGTAGATTGATGGAGTAGTTGGATCCCTTGTGTTCGGGCGCTCTCTGCGCGACATCCTGTTGTGCGGCCTGAAGCGCTTCCCCGATGGTGTTGATGGGCGGACCACCTGCCTCGCCGATCCAACCGTCCTCAATCAGATCGAAGAAGCGCACCGCCAGGGCCATGTGGCTGGAGTCCTCAGCCAAGCTTGTCGAGCCGATGACCGCAGCAGCCAAAGTGTTCTCCCGGAGCATCAAGGCGTGACTCATGCTCTCTTGATTGGGCAACACGAAATAGTTGTTCCAGCAACCCCATTGACTGACAACCGCAGGCAAGCCGGTGCGTTCCACGGTGGCAAGGCCAGCTATGTCGAGGAGATTCTCCAGAGCCCAACGGCTTGGGCTGGAATGGCCGATATAGTTGATCCAATCGCTGTCTCCGCCCAATGCTTGCCTGCTCGCATCCCGTGCCGGCCCCAGACCGATCTCGTCAGCCAACCCAAAGCTCGTTGGCTGGCCCTGACGCAAGTAGCTCATCAACGCGCGACTGTGCAGATCGAAATGCTCGTGGTAGTTGGACGGGCCGGCCGCAGCAAAGTAGCTCTCGGGCGCGCTGTTTGCGCGGGCCAGGATTGCCCCGAGCACGCGCTGCAATTCCTGATCGGTGCGTACCGGCAATCGACCCAAGGCCCGCTCCGGTGAACCGTCGCCGTCGTCATCGGCAAACGGCAGATCACTGACCGCATAGCGCACCACGGGTGTAGCCTCGCGATAGTATGTCGGCAGATAGCTTGTCGACCCCAAACCGAGATTGTCGTCGTAGTCATAGCTGTCCCCGCCTACCAACAACACGAAACGAGGCGCCACTGCATTGATCACCTCGGTGATCGCAACCGGGTCTGGTTGATGGAAACTCAGAGCGGCATAAATCTCGTCGATACGGACCACCGCGACCTGTAACCCACGACTTTGCTGCAGACCAACCAGTGGTGCCAACTGGTCGACGAACTGCGGATGGCTGACGATCAGATAGTCAACCTGCGCGGGCACGCTCACCGGAGCCGCGGCCGATCGTACGCTGGGTCGCTGCAGCAGCGTCATTTCGGCCGCAACCAGAGCGTCGACGTTGCGATCCAGATGCAATTCGGTTGAGGCCAGATCGCGGTTGAACGCCCCGTTCACCCGGGTCCAGACAGAAGTTGGCGCGTCGACGCCATCGAGGGTGAACCCAAGCGGCGTCTCAAAGCCATTGGCCAGAATGATGTCGCCTGCCGCGCCGCGCTCGGCAAGCAGATCGCCGAAGGCCAATTCGCCTTCGCTGAGCGTCGTGCTACCGGCGTAGGTCACCTGGAAGCCTTCGAGCAAGACAACATCGGCTGGATAGCCCGTGTCAGCCGGCAGCCGGACACTGAGCGTGTTGCTTTCAGTCAACACGGTGTCCGGTATGGTCATGCTCACCGCCTCCTCTATCAAGCCGTCGAAACGATGCTGCGTGAGCAGCTGGCCGTTGACCCTGATCTCAACGCTGTGATCGGGTGCGCTGCCCTGATAATCCAGTCCACCCCAAAGGTTTACGGTCAGTACAACCGGGCCGGGGACCCGATTGGGCGTACTGAAGACACGGGTCAGCGACACCGGATTGCTGGAAGTCGCCAGGCGCTGGTCATACCAAGGATCATCACCTGGCGCGGACACGCTGTAGGCCCGATCCGGGGCATGCTCGATACGTCGGGAAACCACGCGACTGCCACCGCTGGGCACTGTCGAACTGGCCGCGCGGATCGCGTTCTCACGATCAATGGTGACGACATAGCTGCGCGTGCTGCCATAGCGACCTGTTCGCTTCTCTCCCAGCCATTCGATTGCGCATCCCGGACCGAAAGTGGCCTGCCCACAGTCAACATATCGCGCTACTGGACCGCTTTCATCCAAGACAGCAATCGCCGCAGGGTCAACTGCCCCAGGAAAGCCCGCCGCGGCAAGCTCGGCGAAATCCAACCTTTGTATGCCGACCGCGGAGACGTCGGCTATGACCTGCGCCGGGCCCAGAGGTCGACTGGTGACGATCGGCGAGGCCAGATTGGCGGCACGTATTTCGCCCCAGCTGATCGCCGAGGTGAGCGCTGGCGAGCCCACGCTGGTACCCACGGTCATCGCGGCATGGAAGCGTGATTGCCCAAGGATATCCACGTCCTCGATCCGTATCTGCGTCACTCCAGGTGCGGAAACGAGCTTGCGATAGCTCTTTGCTACGAATGAATCGCCGGAGTCGTTGATCAACAAATCCTCATGCAACGGCAGCCAATCAGAGTCGGCATCGGCGCGGCCCCAAATCCGGTAGCCCAGGTGCGCGGTCTCGGTCGCCGTTCCAAAGCTCACGTCGATCTGATCGCCAATCACACTCGATTGCACGAAAGCCAAACTGACCGGCGTCGTTGAGAAGTCATCACTGAACATGGCCACACCGATGGCTTCATTGCTCGGATGGCTGCGATCAGCCTTCAGATCCGCATCCTCGTCCACTCGGGCATTGATGGTCACATCGCTGCCGCTGGGGTTGCTGAAACTGCAGCGGCGCACCCAGCCACCATCGTCCTCATTGCGGCTTTGCTTGCTGGCAAATCCCCGCACGTTGGGAAGCGCAATCGCGGTGGCAGCCGGGAAAGTGAGCGTGGTTGCGGTGCAGTTGCCGTTGATCGAACCGCCGCCTGTGGCCAGGCCAATCAGCCCGGCTCCGCCAACGGTGTTGAGCTGAGTCGACACACCGCTTTCAATCGCCACCCAGCCGATCGCGTCCGGCCCCACCACACCTGCCGTTGCGCTGCCGTTGTTGTCCGCCGAGGAGCTTTCCAGAGCCGCCTCAAATCCTGCCGCGGTGATATTGCGCACAACCGAGGTCAACCAGACCTGCGAGGTCCCGGTCAGCCTGGGCGTTGGCACCAGACTGAGGTTGCTACCTTCGTTGGACACACTCCAACTCTGCACCGTACTCAGCACGATCGGCGCGGCACCGAAGTCGAAGCCGGCAACGGCAGGAAAGGCGATTGCCTCCCAGCTGGGTGCCGGCCAGCTGGCAAATCCGCCACGATTGAGTGCGCGCTGACTGGCGCTGGTAGCGGTGGTTCCGACCTTGAGCAGCACCCCGGGTCCGGGATTCTGGTCGGGCAGTCGATAAGATCCAGGCAAGGCTGCCAACCAGTGCACGGTCATTGCACCACCAGCGCCGGTGCAGCCGACGCAGCCTACGGGCTCGACCTGCAGCAGGTTGAATCCACTCTGATCAACGTCGATGATCCGCACCGCTTGCGGATCGGCATCGGTATTGTCCGGCTGCACAATGACGACCGGAACGGCTTGAAAAGCCTGCGGAAAATCGATCCGCGTAGTGGCGTTGGTCGCCGCAGTTGTTGCCGGCAGCGTGACCGCGCCCACCGTCAGGAATCGCTCCGGCGATGCGAATGGCGTTACCTGATTGGACACTGCCGAGGGCGCACTGTCGCCAATGGCGTTGGTGGCAATGACCGTGCAGGTCACCGGCGAGCCGTTGCTCAGCCCGGCAACCACCAGGGGTGAACCGGGACCGGTGTTGCTCTGACCACCGCAGGTTGCGGTATAGCTGCTGATCTCGCTGCCACCGTTGTTGGCCGGCGGGCTGAAGCTGATGGTGACCTGCCCATTGCCGGCCGTTGCGGTGCCTATGATCGGTGGATCAGGCACCGTACCCTGCGGTGCGCCAATGGCCCAGTCAGAGAACTGGGTGACCCCAAGCACGCTAAGGGTGTGGGCCACCGTATTCACCGTTCCACCCACGTCCAGCGCGATGGGACCAGGCTCGATGCGATAGGCGTGGTAGCTGGCTTCGTTGTTGCCGCCAATCAGATCGCTGGCCAGGTAATGGAACAACAGGTTTGCACCACCCACGCCCGGGCCAGGTGTCAGGGTCCAATAGCGCTGCACGCTGTCGGCCGGGACATTCGGGTTCGGCCCCTGTATCGCCAGCACCGAGAAATTGCCGCTGCCCTGCACCGCGCTGAGGTCCAGCGGCGAATAGCCACTGGCTGTACCGACCGGGAACACATAGCTGCCGCCGCCGGCGATGCAGCGCGTCAGTGCGGCGCGCACATAGCTGCCTGCCCCCCCGCCGCTAAGCGCTGCGGGCGTGCAGTTGGATAGACTCAAGCCGCTACCAGCGGAGCTGAGCTGACCGCTGCTCAGAGTCAATGTACCGAGTACGGTAGTCGGGGTGGTGAAGCTGACTCCGGCCGGGTTGTTGATGGTCAGATTGTGGAAGTTGATCGGCAGCAGGGTCTGCGCTGCGCTGCCGGCGTAAATCACCGTTCCGGCGGCTTGGGACAGCGCCGGCGTGGACACCGTCAGCGATCCACCCACACCCACGGTGAGCGTACGCGGAGCGGCCAGGGCGATGGAGCGGATGCTCACCGCGCTGGTGATCAGCGGCTCGTTGCTCACCCCGCTGGTCGGAATGACCGCGTGATCGGTCGGCCCCGGCGCACCGCTGGGCGACCAATTGCCGGCGGTGGTCCAGGCGCTGCTCAAGGCTCCGGTCCAGATCTTGGTCTGGCAGCAGGCATAGCTGGTCAGCACCAGGGAAAAGGCGCGTATGGTGCCGACATCCCCGGCAAATCCATCCTTGGCAGTTAGCTGCCAAATGCCGTTGGGATCCTCACCATCAAACACCGACAGTGGATAATCCGGCCTAAAGGTGCCGGTGATTCCGCTGCCAACCGCGCACTGTGAATCCACTGGGTTGCCGCCAGCCTCATCGTCTAGCACCGTGTTGAAGAAGTGATTGACGCTGCAGTTGCCGTTATTCCCGACGGTGTCGTTGATCTGATTCACCAATCCCGCCACCGTGCCGGCAGGCGAAGTCAGGGTGATACCCAGATCACCCACCCAGGTGTGTGAGATGCCCGCTCCCGCATTGGTATTGGACGTGCCGTTGATGCGAAAGTTCAGATCCTGGATGCGCGCCGATTGACCACTGACATTGATGATCGCGGTAGCACCAACGGTCCCATCGTCGTCAGGGATCGCAACTGTTGAACCAGCGTAAGGGATGGTAACGGTGGCCCCCGCCGCAGTAGCGCCAGGCAAGCTGTACTTGAGCGTACCGACACCCACCCCGCCGTCGCTGAGATTCAAGGTCAGCTCAATGGGCTGACCGCACTGCAGGGTCGGACTGGCGGTAAAAGTGAAGGGGCGAACCGTTGCGGCCGCACCGGCGACTACCGCGCCGAAGTCCTGCGCCGGCCCGGGTATCATCACCCCGCCCGAGGCGGCCAAGCTGCCGCGCAGATTGACGGTGGTCGCCCCGGCGACATTTTGCAGGCCCAGATTGACTGTCACCGTCTCGCCGGGATCCACGCTGCCATTGGCCGCGGCGCAGCCCTCGGCGGCGATAGTCGCGGTGGTGGGGACGATGAATGGACCGCTCAGGCAAAGCGCCAGGTTGCTGGTGCTGCCGTTGCTCACCACCACATTGCCGCTGGCACTCACGCCACGGTAGCTCGCGGTTACTCCGTAGCTGCCGGGCGCCGTGATGAAATTGGAGGCCAGCACTCCGCCCGCCTGGGTTTGCCGACTGAAGCCGCCCGGAGCTGCGGTAACCATCGCACCGACCACCGGCAGATCGCTGGCGCATTCGGTCACGGTAACCGCGATATTGCCGCGCGGTGCGGGCGTGCAAGCGGGAAACTGGAACGTGCCGACGCGCGTATTCCAGAAGAAGGGGTTGTTTCCCCCACCATTGAAAGCGGCAAGACGATATTCAGTCGAATACCAGAAGGTGCAATCGTCGGCAGGGTCCACGCTCATCGACGAGTAGTCGCCCCAGCGTCCGCTGGTCGACTGTTGCACGCCGGTGCTGGCGAACATCGTTGCCTCGCCCTCGTTCATCGTTCCCGCAGCAACGATTCCACCACTGCGGCCGGCCCAGACAATGTCCGGAAACTGTCCTGCGGCCGAGCCCGATCGCGAGAATCCGAGCGCCAGATTGCCCTGATGGTCCTGGGCGATGCTACCCATCCAGCGATTGCGACCGCTGCCGCCAGGAGGATCCGGCGCATGCGTGCCCTGGTCGAAGATGCTCATCACGCCGCCGCCGCTGCGGCGCATCTCGGTCCAGCGCACGCCAGATTGATGCGAGCCGGCCGTGTTTGGAGTGGCGCCGCTGACATTGACATTCCAGGTCATCGCGTAGGCATGCAGAGGCGCCGCAACCGTCCCCAGATTGCGATAGGTCACCCGCTGCATCATCCGGGAACCAATCGAATCAAGATACTGCGAGGCCACAGCAGGGCTGGGCTGCTCGATGTCGTTGCTACCGCCGGGATCGCGAGGGTCGAATGGCGCCGTCGCCACCGCCGGTTTGACGGTCAGCGTCGTGTTGGCGGGGATTTCAAAGTCCGGAACCATCTCATAGCTGATGATCTGATCGAAGGGCGCACCGAACTCCGCACCAAGGTTTTCAAAGAACATCGCGGGGGTGCCGTCCGGAGGCGGCATGTAGCCATCAACGTCGGCGGGCATATGACCGAAGTGGTTGGTCAGGCCGATATAGACGTAGCTCGCGCCAGGGTCGCCGGCCAGCATCCTGTCGCGGTCAAAGGCGAAGAAGCCGGCTTCGACGAAGCCGGTTCCCAGCGCGTTGAACTCATGCGCCGCCATGTAGTAGCCATCGGGCCAAACGCCGAAATGAGGGTAGTCGTGGAAGTAGTCGCTGGGCGTTTTGAACCCGTAAGCATAGTAGGCCCCGGTGGGATCGCCGGTTTGCGATATCGCAATGCACTGGAAATAGGGCGGCCCGGCTTCGCCGGCACCATTGGAGAGGGCGAACTGGGTCACCAGCCAGCGGTCGGCGAGCGGATCGTAGAGCACGACCGGGTCGCCGTTGTCGGTGGTGCGGCATTTGTTGGTGATCGGTAGACCGGCGAACAAGGTGCTGATGCGCATGGTCGCGCTAAGCGGATTCCCGGCCTTGTCGTAGATTCGAAACGTTCCAAAGTTCACCGACTGAACGTAGTGGTTGGGTCCCACATCGCCAATTGTGTCCGGGGGCAGCGATGTGGTCCCAAACAGCCCAGCGTTGCCATTGCTGCTGATCCCTTCAAAGGTCAACGCCGGACCGGGAATGGCAGCAGGAAACTGCGCTCGCTGACGGCTCAGAGCCGCCAGGGGATCGTTGGTCACTTGGGTCCAATCAGGTAGCCCCCGAACCACCGAAATCTTGTTGTTGCGCCGTCGCGGTGGCACGAACTCGTCGAGCGTGAAGGTCGGCTCTTGGACGTACGCGGCAGTTTCGCGAATCGGCGGCGTGATCCCAAAGGCATCGGCCTTGACCCCGATCGGGGCCGACTGCACGCCTTCGGCGTGCGGCAAATAAATGACGACCTCACGATTGCCTGGCGCGCCCTTCTGGGCATGGGCGGGCTGAGCGAGGTCAATGCTGACCAACAGAAGCGCTGAGATAGCCAGAAAACTATTGCGCATCGCAGCGCCCAACAATCCTCGAGTTTGCTTGCGACTCACGGCACTCACTCCAGTCGTCGTCACCTCCAACTTACGCCCGGGTCCGGGCAGGTGCAACAATACCGGGCAAGTCCGTGAGTGCGGAAACCCGTCATGCTGCAATGCACGCTTTCGGTCCAGGCCGTCGCGCATACCACGCCGGCCGAGGCCTTCTCGCGGGTTGTGGCGTTGGATCCCTGTGCCGCCTTTACCGGCTTTGGCCCCCTGCCCGCTATCACCGCTGTCGAGGGGGCGGCAGTCTGGCAATCCGTTGACCAACAGCGCACTTTGCGTCTGGCCGACGGCAGTAGTTTGGTGGAGACGCTGGTCGCCATCGATCCGCCGCATGGCTACGCCTACCGAGCCGATCAGTACAGCTCGGCCTTTCGCCATCTGGTCAAAGGCGCGTGGGCACAATGGCGTTTTGTATCCAGCGCCCAGGACCCTGGCGGCTGCACGATGTATTGGAGCTACCGCTACATCCCGCGCCACTGGCTGGCCGCGCCGCTGGTCTGGGTCATCACCCACACGCTGTGGCGCGGCTACATGCGGCGATCGATCGCGCGCTGTGCGGCGCTGATCTCCGAATGACCCCAAGACCGGTGCTTGCGCCGAGCCCGGTCACAACGCACCCTTGCGCCATGCGAACGATCACCCTCCTGCTGTTGGCCTGCCTGCTCTGCGCCTGCGTCTCCACCCGAGTGCGCCTGGCTGATCAGGTGTCGCCAACCGCCCAGCTGGGCCGCCTAGGCGCGGTCGTGCTGATGGAGCCGGACGTGGAGCTCTACACCCTGCTGCCCAGCGGCCTGACCGAAGCGCGGGCGGATTGGACCGCCGCGGCGCGGCAGCACATCGGCACCGAGCTGCGCCGGCGAGTGGAAAACAGCGGTGCGCGACTGCTGCGGTTGCCTGATCTGGATGACCCGCAGGCCGTAATGGCGCGACGCCAGATCGAGCTGCTTTACCAGGCCTTGGCCAGCAGCATCCTCAGCGCCGAAGTCGCTCCCGATCGCCTGCCGACCAAGCGCGACCGCTTCGACTGGACCCTGGGCCCCGGCGTCACAGCGCTGCAGGCGCCCGAGTCGGCGCGCTACGCGCTGTTTCTGTTCGTCCGCGACAGCTACGCCAGCAGCGGGCGCAAGGCGCTGATGGTGCTGGGGCCGCTGCTCGGTATTGGCGCCTCCGGCGGCACCCAGATCGGGGTGGCCTCGCTGGTGGATCTGCGCGACGGCAAGGTGGTGTGGTTCAACCTGCTGGTGGCGCAGCGCGGTGATCTACGCCAAGCCGATGCGGCCGCTGAGGCGGTGACGGCGCTGCTGCAAGGGCTGCCGCTGTGAGGCGCGTAGGCTGTCTTGCAGCTCTGGCGCTGCTTTGCAGCTGCGCAACCACGCCGCCCGCGCCGGCTCCGGTGGGCTACGAGCCGGTAGACCAAAGCAGTGACGAAGCCGGCCTGTGGGCGCAGATGGTCAAAATCGAGGAGGCCCTGGCCGCCTCGCCGGCGCGAGTGCGCGACGAGCGGCTGGAGGGCTATCTGCGCGAGGTCAGCTGCAAGGTTGCCCCCGACTACTGCGCAGACCTGCGCATCTATCTGATTCGACAGCCCTATTTCAATGCCGCAATGTATCCCAACGGGGTGATGCTGGTATGGACCGGACTGTTGCTGCGAGTCGAGGACGAGGCACAGCTGGCCTTCGTGCTTGGCCACGAGCTGTCCCACTATCGGCATCGCGACACCCTGGCGCGCTGGCGCCAGATCAAGCGCACCGAGGGCATCCTGGCCAGCTTGAGCGTGGCCGGCGGTGCCGTGGGCGCGGGGCTGGTCGGCGTCGCGGGGGCGATTTCCGGCTATGCCGCGCTATTTGCCTACGGCCGCGACCTGGAACGCCAGGCCGATCGCTATGGCCTGCAGCGAATGCAGCAGGCCGGATACGACCCTAGCGCGCCGGGCCGGCTGTGGCGGGCAATGTGGGAGGAGGACAAGGTGCGCGACAAGGAGATGCTCAGCGCCATCTTTGCCACCCACCCGGCCACCGAAGAGCGCGCCAATGAACTCAGCGCCCAGGGCGCGCGGCTCTCGGCTGGCGCCGATCACCGCAAGCGCTACCAGGAACACATCGCGGCCTGGCGCAGCGACTGGCTGGACGATGAACTGGGGAGACGTCACTACACTCAGACCGAGGTGCTGCTGCGGCGATTGCTGGCGCTGCCGGAGGCCGATCACACCACCCACTTTGCGCAGGCCGAGTTCTACAGATTGCGCAATGCGCACGGCGACCTGGCGCTGGCACTGCCGGCCTACGACCGCGCCTTGGCCGACCCGGCGGCGCCGCCACGAGTTCATCGCCAGCGCGCCCAGGTGCGGGCCAAGCTTGGGGATCGCAGCGGTGCACGGGCGGATTACCGTCGCTACCTCGAACAGCAGCCGAACGCCCCCGAGCGCGCCGTCATCGAGCAGCTGATCACCGAGCTGGAGCAGGAGCCGTGAACCGATACCTGCTGATGGCGATCTGCCTGCTGCTGGGCGCCTGCTCCAGCAACGGTCTGGTACGTCCGGGCACCGTGCAGGTCGACGGTCTGCAGCTGCGCCCGACCAGCGCCTGGAGCCAGCGCGGGGTCAAGGGTGAACGGCAGTGGACCATCGATGGACCACAGCTCAACGCGCTGGAGATCTACACCGGGATCAAGAACGGCGAGTTCATCTTCGACCTGGACCTGCGCAACAAGCGCGACGAGGGCCTGCGCTTTCGCGCTGACATGAACACCCTGGAACTGCAGGAGCTGATCATGGCAGGACTGAAGGAAGCCGGCGCAGTCGATCCCGAGCCCGTCAGCCTGGCTCCACGCAAAGTCGGTACGCTGGATGGCTTCGACTTCGAGCTGCGCTTCGCCAACGCCCAGGGCCTGCGCTATCGCGCCATAGGATTGGGTTTCGTCGCCGATGAGCGCCTGCAGCTGCTGCTCTACTATGCACCGACGGAATATTATTTTGGGCGCGATGGGGGGCAGGTCCGAGCGATGTTCGACAGTTTGCGTTGGATGGACTAGACAGGGCCCAGGTACGAGGGCCCAGGGCCCAGAGTAGAGCCGTCCACGCGCATCTGGGCCCTAGCAGCTTGTTGCCTTTCTCCTAGACAGGGACTTGCTTTGCGAGGCTTGGCTTGCGATACCGGTTTGGCAGAGAGCTTGAGGTGAGAGTTTATGCGCGGAGCCGA
>JAUIFV010000125.1 GCA_030430155.1 Gammaproteobacteria bacterium | reverse complement strand
AGGGCGACGTGCCCGCCGGCATCACGGTGAACCCAACGGCCGGACTGGTGACCACTGAATCCGGCGCAACCGACAGCTTCGAAGTGGTGCTGGATGCCCCGCCGAGCATGGACGTCAGTATTGACCTGTCCAGCAGCGACAGCGGTGAGGGTTTGGCAAGCGTGGCGACGGTGGTCTTCACCCCCGCAAACTGGGACACCCCGCAAACGGTGACGGTCACTGGTGCCGATGATGATATCGACGATGGCGATGTAGCCTACACGATCATCACCGCGCCGGCGGTCAGCATGGATATGAACTATAGCGGCGTCGATGCGGCGGACGTTGCCGTCACCAATCAAGACGATGACACTGCCGGAATCACGGTGAGCCCGACCAGCGGATTGATGACCACCGAAGGCGGTGGCAGCGACAGCTTCAGCGTGGCGTTGGACACCGAACCGACCATGGATGTGAGTACCGGCGAGGGCACCGTCAGTCCGGCCAGCCTGACCTTCACCAGCGCCAACTGGGACACGCCGCAAACGGTCACGGTGAGCGGTGTGGACGACGTCGTGGTAGATGGGAATCAGACCTATACCGCGGTGACCGCGCCGGCGGTCAGCGGCGACAGCGTGTACAGCGGCCTGAATGCGGCCGATGTGGCGGTCACCAATATCGACGACGATACCGCCGGGATCAGCATCGACGATGTCAGCGTCAGCGAGGGCACCGGCGGCAACACCACAGCGACCTTCAGCGTGACCCTGGATACCGCCGTCGATGGTGGATTCACGGTGAACTACGCCACCAATGACGGCACTGCCACGGCGCCCGCCGACTACACCGCGGCGATGGGCACGTTGGCCTTCGTCGGCAACGCCAACGAGACTCAAACCATCAACGTGACGGTGATCGGCGACAGTGACTTCGAGCCGGACGAGAGCTACACGGTCGATCTGGGCAACCCGTCGAATCCGGTGGTCGGCCTTACCGACGGTTCGGGTCTGGGCACCATCGTCGATGACGACAGCGCCGATCTGGCCGTCGCCCTGACCGCCGCGCCCGATCCGGTCATTGCCGGCACTCAGCTCACCTACATCGCCACGGTGAGCAATGCGGGCCCGTCCGATGCGGCCGATGTGAGCCTGAGCCTCACCATCCCGGCCGGTGCCAGCGTGGTCTCTGGCAGCGTCAGCGGTGGCGGCAGCTGCAGTGGCATTGGGCCGGTGGTTTGCAGCTACAGCGGGCCGCTGCTCCCCGGCAGTCCACGCAGCGCCACGGTGATCGTGGATGTGCAGCCCAGCGTGCTGATGGCGCTGAGCTCCACGGCCACGGTGAGTAGCAGTACGGTCGACCCCAACCCCGCCAACGATGTCAGCAGCGTGACCAGCATGGTCAGCACTGCGGCTGATTTGTCGCTGCTGATGAGCATCGTGCCGGCCGAGGGCGTGGTCGGTGAGTTCTTCGTCCTCAGCGCCACGGTGACCAATAGCGGACCCAGCGATGCGCAGGATGTGGCGATCGATATCGATGTGCCCCAGGGCTTGCTGATCATCTCCAGTAATCCCAGTGCTGGCGGCGTGTGCGCCAGCGGCCCGCCCGCCGGTGGCTCGGTGCTGCTCAGCTGCGGCTACGCCGGAGCCACCAGCCCTGGTGCTCAGCATTCGATTGAAGCCCTACTGCAGGCAACGGCCTCGGGCCAAATCGTGGTCAATGCGACGGTCAACTCGGCGACCAGCGACCCGACCGCCAACAACAACAGTTCGGCGGCCGCCGTTGGCGCCGCGGTGCAGCAGGTGCCGGCGCTGAATCCGGTACTGCTGGTGCTGCTGGCACTGACCCTGGCGGGCCTGGGTAGCTTGATGATGCGGGGGCGTGACTAGCGCGCACTATTGACCAAACTGCGCGGACTATCGCGATGGGCGTTGCGGATCAAGGCCCCAGGCCTAGCGCTTGGGACCGAGCAGTGCCGGGATAATGCTGATTCGGATTCGGCCTCATTCCGTCCTGAAGAATCTGAGGCCTTTGGGCGCGGCCAGTTGGCCGCGCCCAGCCAACGCTGGCGTCGCGCCGGTATGCCGCTAATCGGCTACACCGGCGCCGCTCGGCCCAGTGCTGGCACTGGCCACCGCAACTGCTCTACCCTCAGCCCTCAGCCCTCAGCCATAAAGCACATGTCCAACTACCCCTTACTCCGCCCGCGCCGCATGCGCCGCGACGATTTCTCCCGCCGTCTAATGCGCGAAAGCACGCTTTCGGTGGATGATCTGATCTGGCCGCTGTTCGTCTGCGAGGGCGAAGGCGTGCGCGATCCGGTGCCATCGATGCCCGGGGTGGAGCGGGTGTCCATCGACCAGCTGCTGGTCGAGGCCGGGCGCGCGGTGGAACTGGGGATACCGGCATTGACCCTGTTTCCGGTGATCGACGCGGCGGGCAAAACGCTGCAGGCCGAGGAGGCCTGGAATGACGATGGACTGATACCGCGCGCGCTGCGTGCGCTCAAGGCGGCATACCCGCAGCTGGGGCTGATCACCGATGTGGCGCTGGATCCCTACACCTCGCACGGCCAGGACGGGGTGATCGACGAGCACGGCTATGTGCTCAACGATCAGACCAACGCGATACTGGTCAAACAGGCGTTGAGCCACGCCCGGGCCGGCGCCGACATCGTCGCGCCCTCGGACATGATGGACGGTCGTATCGGTGAAATTCGGCTGGCGCTGGAGGAGGAGGGCTTTCCGCTGGTGCGCATCCTGGCCTACTCGGCCAAGTACGCCAGCGCCTTCTATGGCCCATTCCGCGACGCGGTGGGCTCGGCCGGCAATCTGGGCAAGGGCGACAAGCGCACCTATCAGATGGACCCGGGCAACGGCAACGAGGCGCTGCACGAGGTCGCCCTGGATCTGGCCGAGGGTGCCGATATGGTGATGGTCAAGCCCGGCATGCCCTATCTGGACGTGGTACGTCGGGTCAAGGACGAGTTCGCCGTGCCGACCATGGTCTATCAGGTCAGCGGCGAGTACGCGATGCTCAAGGCGGCCGCGGCCAACGGCTGGCTGGATGAGCGTCAGGTAGTGATGGAGTCGCTGCTCGGCTTCAAGCGCGCCGGCGCCGATGCGGTGCTGACCTACTTCGCGCCGCAGGTGGCAATGTGGTTGCGTGAGGGTCAGGGACCAGCGGCATAGTTTGGGTTTGAAGTCATCCAAAGGGAGTGGAGAACGTGAACCATTTGGATGAGTTGAGCTGGTGGGTCCGCATCTATGCGAATCCAGGCACAAATGGCATTCTGAGGATCAAAATTTCAAGCGATTCCTTGGCAGAACGCGATCGCACTGGTGATCCAATGCCTTTCCCAGTGGAGTACGAAGCTAAGGTTCGGAATTTTCGCCGAGTCGCGGGTAAACTCAAGTTAGAACTTGAAAAGTTTAGAACTAAGGGCGCCAAAAGCGGAAGCGAATTCTTCACTTGTGAGTTGTCTGAAGCCATCGCGGTCGTTCGGAAGATCTGTGCGAGCAGCATAATCTTTGAAACTTGTCCGTCGGAAGCTGCTTCAAGGATGAGGCATCTCTCTGAAATCGCTGCAACCAAAGCCTCCCCGGTCTAAGTGGAATTCGCGGTGGATGTTTTCAGAATTGGTCTCGCGTAGGTGAATTCTCACCTGTCACTCAACTCGGACTGCCGGGGAGTTCCTCGCGAAAAGTGGAAGCCGTCGTGCGGCAGCCGGTTAGCTAATCGATAGCGTGCTATCGCTTCAATGCTGCGCGACGTCTCCAAAGTTCGCACTCGTTTCCGGCTTTCGCGGTGGCGCTGACGCGCAACTGCGGGCATGCTTGCGACACTGACACGTCGGGTGTGGGATCGATGTCTGGAATTGTCATTGCCGAGCGTTCGGCAACGCTGAGTCATTTGCTGCAGCGGACTTTGTCCGCGTCCAAGCTCAGCGCCGACCGGATGCTGGACAACTACAGCGATCTGGAACCGCTGCTGCAGTCAGGGCTGAGCAGCGGACCAATTCGCCTGCTGCTGCTTGGCGCGCCGCAGCGCATCGGCACCGATTTCGAAACGCTGCTCGAACAACTGCTGGAGGAGCGTTACCAGGATCTGCCTGTGCTGGTGTTGACCCATGAGCGCAGCGCCGAACTGACCGAATGGCTCAGCCGGCGGCGGCAATCGTCGTTGCTGCTGTGGGCCAACTTCTCGCGCATTCCACCATTGGTGCGCCAGTACCTTCCCGATGAACTGCCGGGCTCGGTGAAGTCCAGCCGGCAGAACCATCAGTTCAAACTCAAGCTGCTGTTTGTCGACGACTCGCAAAGCGTGCGCTTCGCCTACAAGCAGATGCTGGTCAGTCACGGCTTCGAGGTGGATCTGGCCGGCAGCCTTTCCGAGGCCTTTCAGAAGGCTGCCGACGGCAGCTACGACCTGGCCATCGTCGACTACTACCTGCCCGACGGCAACGGCGACGAGCTGTGCCGCAAGCTGATCGCCAATCCAAACACCCGCAATCTGCCCATTGCGATGATCACCGGCACCTACAAGGACGCAGTGATCAAGCGCTGTCTGGACGCCGGTGCCGTGGAATGCATGTTCAAGAACGAAGTGCTGGAGCTGACCCTGGCTCGAATAAAAGCGCTGGCGCGGTCGATTGAATCGCAGAAGTCGGTGGCCGCGGACCGCCAGCGGCTAGACGGCATACTCGCCTCGGTAGGTGACGGCGTTTATGGCGTTGGCGTCGATGGCACGATCAGCTTCATCAACCCGACCGGACTGGCGCTGTTGGGCTATGTGGATGCCGAAGAGCTGCTCGGCAAGCGCGCCCACAGCCTGCTGCACTTTGCGCTTGGCGACGGATCGCGGGTGGATGAGGATGACAGCCCATTGGGTCGCGCCTACGCCGAAGGCGATCCGCTCAAGGGTCATGAAACGGTGTTTTGGAATCGCGCCGGCGAGGCGCTGCCGGTGGAGTGCAGCGTGGTGCCGTTGACCATCGGTGGCAAGCGCGACGGCACCGTTGTGGTGTTCAGAAACATCTCCGACCGCAAGAGCGCCGATCAGATGCGTTGGGAGATGATGCACGACGGACTGACCGGCGCCGCCAACAAGCGCAATTTCAACCAGGCGCTGGCCGCTGAACTGACCCGTCGCGCCGAGCAGGGCGGCTACTCGGCACTGCTGCTGATCGATCTGGACCGCTTCAGCCTGATCGAGGAGCAGGGCGGACAGCCGATGGCCGATCGCCTGCTTGCCGACGTGGTGGGGCGGTTGAAGGAGCGCCTGCGCCAGGACGACGTGCTGGCGCGGCTCGAAGAGGACCATTTCGCGCTGATCCTTTCCGGCGTGCAGCTGGAGAATCTGGCCAGCCTGGCCGACGCGGTGCGCGAGCAGATCGGCAAGATCGGCTTCCAAATGTATGGCAAGACGCAGCAGCTGTCGGCGACGGTGGGTGTGGCGGTGCTGTCGTCGGATACGCCCAGCGCCGAGTACGCGCTGGAACAGTCGCGCATCGCCTGTCAGACCGCCAAGCGCCGCGGCGGCAATCAAACCCAGATCCAGGTCTCCGATGCCGATCAGCGCATCGCCCGGGAGCTGGACGCCGGCTGGATCACCAAGCTCAAGGAAGCGCTGCACGAAGACCGCTTTCTGCTGCTGACCCAGCCCATCGTCCGCGCCCAGGAAAGCGGCAGCGATGAGTTGCTGTTCGAACTGCTGATCCGCATGCTCAATCGCGACGGTGAGCAGATCGCTCCCAGCGTCTTCGTGCCGCTCGCCGAGCGGGTGGGGATGATGGAGAAGATCGATCTTTGGGTGCTGAGTCAGGCGCTCAAGCATCTGCGCGGCTTGAGCAACTCACCGGAGGTCTGCTTTACCGTCAACCTGTCCAATGTGACGGTGCAGAACGCCAGTTCGCTGCGTTTGATCGAAGAGCAGATTCGCGCTTCGGGCGTGGATCCGGCGCGGATCATCTTCGAGCTCACCGAGACCGCCGAGATCGCCAGCATGCACTCGGCCCGACGTTTCGTGCTGACCCTCAAGTCGCTGGGCTGCCGTTTCGCTCTGGACGATTTCGGCACCGGCTTCAGCTCCATCTCCCACCTCAAACACCTGCCGGTGGATTTCGTCAAGCTGGAGGGCAGTCTGATCAGCGATCTGCAGGAATCCGATCGGGATCGCACCATGGTCAGCGCGATTACCTCTCTGGCCCATTCGCTGGGTCTGCAGGTGATTGCCGAACATGTCGATTCTGAAGGGTCGCTGGAGTGGCTGAAGGGCTGCGGCGTGGACTACGTGCAGGGACACTTCCTGGGTGAGCCAGCGGCGCTGGCGGAGACCGATTTCTCACGCTCGCGGGCGGCTTAAGCCGCTTGCGAATTCGCGCCGCCGGTGACGCTGATGGCTGATCGGCGCGTGCTGATCCCGCTGCTGGCGTTGGCGAGCCTGACTCTTGCCGTGCTGCTAGGCCCGGCGCTGGCCAGCTTCGATGCGGTAACCCCGGATTGGGGCCAGGCCTGGCTGGCGCCACAGTGGATCGGCACCCATCCGCTGGGCACCGATGCCATCGGTCGCGATGTCTATGCCCGCCTGCTCGCCGGCGCTTCGCTGTCGCTGCTGGTCGCGCTCAGTGCCGGCCTGCTGTCGCTGATTTTCGGCGGTTTGTATGGGGCCATTTGCGGCTTCTACGGCGGCTGGGTGGATCTGCTGGGGATGCGCCTGGTGGACGCCATCACCAGCGTGCCGCTGCTGCTGGTCGCAGTAGTCGTGGTGACCGTTCTCGAGCCAGGTTTGCTCACTCTGGTGCTGGTCCTGGCCACCTATCTGTGGCTGGACGTGGCCCGTTTGCTGCGCGCCGAAGCGCTGCGCCTGCGTCGCAGCGACTTCATCGTTGCGGCGCAGATCGCCGGCGTGCCGAAGCTGCGTCAGCTGCTGGTGCATCTGCTGCCCAATCTGCTCGGCCCGCTGCTGTTGGCGCTGACCTTGGCCATTCCCCAGGCGGTATTGGTGGAGTCCTTCCTGAGCTTTCTGGGCCTGGGACCGGGCGAGGCCATGGGCAGTCTGGGCAGTCTGCTCGCCGAAGGCGCGCAGGATCTGCAGCAGGCGCCGTGGCTGCTGCTGGCGCCAACGGCCGTGCTGCTGGTGCTGCTGGGCAGTCTGCGCGCACTTGCCAATCGACTGCGCGAGCGCTTCGGAGTCAGCCATGACTGAATTGCGCGTGGACGGCCTGAATCTGCGCCTGGGCGATCAATGGCTGCTGCGCGAGATCGACCTGTGCATTGGTGCCGACCAGCGGGTCGCACTGCTGGGCCCGTCTGGCTCAGGCAAGACGCTGCTGCTGCGCGCGCTGATGGGTTTGCTGCCCGTCGGTGCCAGTCTCAGCGGCCTCTTGCGCTGGAATGGTCAGCAGCTGGATCTGTCTCGTCAGAAGCGGCCTTTGCCGGGCTTGGGACTGGTTTTTCAAGGCGCCGGTCAGGCCCTGCACCCGCTGCGCCGAATCGGCGATCTGCTCAGCGAAACCGCCGCGGCGCACGGCGTGGCCGACCCGCGCGGGCTGCTCGCCGAGGTCGGCTTGCGCCCGGTGGAGCGCTACTGGCGGCGACGGCCGGATCAGCTTTCCGGCGGCCAGCGACAGCGCGCGCTGATCGCCTTGACCCTGGCCGCCCGCCCACAGCTGCTGCTGGCCGATGAACCCACCGCCGCGCTGGACAGCGTCGCCCGAGCCGAAGTGTTGGCCCTGCTGCGCCGTTTGTGCCGCGAGCGCGGCCTGGGTCTGCTGCTGGTCGCGCATGATCCGGCGCTGGTGCGCTCGGTGTGCGATCAGGCGCTGGTCATCGTTGACGGCCGCCTCGTCGAGCGCGGTGCCCTGAAGCAGATCTTCGCCGCTCCTGAACAGCCTTGGACCCGGGCGCTGGTCGCCGCTGATGGTCGGCTGGCAGAACAAGCGGCGCCGGCTGAGCGTGGCCAAGCGCAGTGCGTTAGCGTCGAGCAGATGCACCTCAGCATTCGAACTTCGCTGTTCACCCGGCGTCGGCAGACGCTGCTGGAAGGCATCAACTTTGCGATTGGCAGCGGCGAGCGGGTTGCGCTGATGGGCGCCTCCGGCAGCGGCAAGAGCACTTTGGGTCGCTGTCTGGTTGGATTGCATCGACCGACAGCCGGAGCGATACGCTGGTCGGGACTGTCCGGGCCGCTGGGCGCTGCGAAGCGGGCGGCGCTGGTGCAGATGGTGCTACAGGATTCGCGGGCGGCGCTTAACCCGATGCACCGCGTTGCCACCAGCTTGGGTGAAGTCAGCCGGGTTCAGCGCGGGAAGGCACGGGCGATTCCCGTCGATCGCGCCTGCGCATTGGCTGAGGTCGATCCGATCTGGCTGCAGCGGCGTCCCGGAGCGTTGTCTGGCGGCCAGTGTCAGCGTGTCGCCTTGGCTCGCGCGCTGATCGTGCAGCCGCGCCTGTTGATCCTGGACGAGTCGCTGAGCGCCCTGGACCCGCCGCTGCGAGTGGAGCTGATCGAGCAATTGGAGAAGCTCAGCACAGATCAGGGCTTCGCGCTGCTGTTGATCACCCACAGCTTCAGCGAAGCCCGTCGGCTGTGCTCCCGCGTTCTGGTCCTGGATGAAGGCCGCCTGGTTGAACAGGCCACCACCGCCGATCTGGCCCTGCAGCCCCAGCACCCGGCCAGCCAGGCCCTGGTCGATGCATGGCGCGGCGCTGCTGATCACAGTATCGATCAGCAGCGCCGCGTTCTGAGCCCTGGGCCCTGAGCCCTGGGCCCTGCTGTCATCTACCACCGCGACCCACCACGATACCGATACCCATAGCCCGGCGGATCCGGCACAAAGCCCGGAAAGGCCCGCGGACGCTGTGGGTTGTGTCCGTAGCGATAGGGGTCGGGGATCAGGCCCATCGCCACCAGACGCTGCGGCTCGTCGTAATACAGACGCAGGATCTGCGAGGGCCGTGCGGCACGCTCGAAGTCCACATAGCGCGCCCGGTCGCCTTCGCGACGGCCGTGGCCGGTGCCCAGTTCCTGGCGCTCGGCATAGCCCTGACTCCTTGCTCCAGGAGCCGACTTGTCATAGCGGCCCGAACGGCCCGGCTCGGCGGACGGTGCGCGCGGCGCATAGTCTTCCAGCGCGATCGCAGGACGCCGACGCTCGGCGTACACCGCGACCCCGATTACGCCCACATCGTCGGGCCGGCCGGTGCGCGCGGCATAGCTGTTGGGCAGTGCCACAAACTCGAAGGCGGCGATGTCGCGCAGGCTCTTGCGCCAGCCGCGGATCTCGGTGCTGCCCCAGGGCTCCAGCACATAGCCGGCCTGATCCGGCCGCGCCGTTTCCCCGCTGACTACGTTGACGCCGTCCACCGAAACCACCGCCAGCACCCGCTGCGCGGTGTGGTTGCGCAGCCGGATCGCATAGCGATGACCGGGCAGACCCGCTATCCAGCGCTCGTCCCCGCTCTGATACTGGCGCAGCACGTTACCGCTGTGCCGATCCACCACTTCCAGCCGGACCTGCGCCTGCGCGGCCGTCCCGGCCAGCAAAACCGACAGTGCCAACCACTGCCACAGTCGTTTCATCTTGCCTCTCCTAGCCTGGCCGTCTTATTGACGACACCCACTTAAACGGGGCTAGTGGGCAAAAAGGGTTGCTGAACAAAAGACTTCACTTAGAGTTTGTTCAGTTTCGCACCCGGAGTGCCTGATCGTATCGACAGGACTGATGAATCCAATGGGCGCCCCAACACGGCAGTGGTCGCGACTTGTGTGCCTTCTGGCATCTGGTTGAGCGGTTGATTACCAAGCAGACTCGATTTACATCCGTTCACCTTTTTTGCCGACATGAATGCTGCGCTACGACTATGCACGGCGTGCTCGGGCTTGCTGATCGCGAGCATTGGCGCTGCTGAGCAGCGGACCGCACCGCAATGGGTCACTCAGGGACCCAAGGTACAGGCCGATCAGTTCACCTTCGAACTGCCCCTGGAAGTGGTGGCCACAAAGCTCTTCGTCAGCGTCGAACTGGGCGGCCAAGCGAGACGTTTTGTCTTCGACACCGGTTCGCCATCAATGATTGATGCGCGGTTGGCCGATGAGCTGGGCCTGGTCGAAGTCGGCAACAATGTCGGTCGCGATGCGCACGGCGCGCTGGTGGAGAGCCGGATCATGCAGGCCGATCTGACCCTCGGTGGCGTGCTGGTTGAGAAGGTGCCGATCTACGCCGCCGACTTCAGCCAGAGCGAGGCGGCCGCGTGTCTGGTCGGCGACGGTGTGTTGGGTTCGGAGCTGCTGCCGTTGTGTGCCTGGCAGATCGATCTGCCCAATCGGCGCTTGCGCTGTGCTACGGATTTGCGCGAGCTCGATCACGTTGCCGGTGCCGAGCGCCTCAATCTGCACGATTTCGGCTACCCCCACGCACCGATCTTCGACATCCAGCTGGCCAAGAAGGCCAACAGCAAGGCGATGTTCGACACCGGTGCGCCGGACTACCTGGTCCTGGCGCAGCCGGATTTCGAGGGCGCCAAGCGCAACCGCGGGATCGGCGAGACTCGCAGCGGTTTTGGCTCGGCGGGTGGCTCGCTGGGCGGTCAGGCGCCAGACGCGAAGCTGACTCGGGTGGAGTTGAAGACCCTCGCCATAGACCAGCTCAAGCTGGGCCGGATCTGGACCACGCTGCGGCCGCAGCCGCCCACCCTGATCGGCGCCGCTTTCCTGGAGCACTTCGTGGTGACCCTGGATCAGCGCTCCGGATCGGCCTACTTCGACGCCTATCAGTCCGGTCCCTACGAAAAGCCCGGCTTCGGATTCACGCTGGCATTCCAATCACCGCTGAGCGTGGCCGCGGTGTGGGACGACAGCGCCGCCGCAGAAGCCGGGCTGCGCGCCGGTACGCCGCTGCAGAGCATCAACGGCAAAGAGCTGACGGCCGGCTGCGACTCGATGCGTTACGCGTTGGAGGCGATGGGTGGGGCGGAAGTCTCCCTGGTGTGGGATGGCGGCGCGGCGACGTTGCGCAGGCGCTATTGAGCTTTGAGGGCACAGGGCTCAGGGCCCAGGGCCCAGAACGTCAAGAGCCGCGGACTCCGGCTTTACTGGGCCCTGGGCCCTCGTCTCTGGGCCATTTCGCGGCGGCGTCATGCCGCGTGAGCAATCACCCTATTCTTGCCCTGCGCCTTGCCCTGCAGCAGATACTCATCGGCCCGGTTGATCGCGTCGATGGCGTCTTCGCCGGGCAGTCGCGGGGCCAGGCCGATGGTGACGGTAATCGGCGGCAGCTCGCGTTCGGCGTGTAGCGGCTGGCTGGCGATGGCCTCGCGGACGCGCTCGGCGACGGCGGCGGCTTCCTCGGCATCGGCGTCGCGCACGCAGAGGATGAACTCCTCGCCGCCCCAGCGCGCGGCCAGATCCTCATCGAAGCGAATGGAACTGCTCAAGCACTCCGCTACGTGTTGCAGCACCAGGTCGCCAACGTCGTGTCCGTAGCGGTCGTTGAAGGACTTGAAGTTGTCGGCATCCACCAGGGCGTAGTACTCGCCCTCGGCCGGCGGCAACTCATCGACGCGGCTGAGAAAACCACGCCGATTGAGCAGGCCGGTCAGATAATCGGTGAAGGCGGCGATGGCCAGCGAGGCGTTGGCCTTGCGCAGGGCTTCGGTTTGCCGGTCCACTTCGCGGCGCAGCGCGCGATTGCGCAAGCGGATGCGCAGCGAATACCAGTAGCTGAATAGCCAGCCCAGCAGCAGCGCCGCGACCAGCAACCCCAGCTGCCCCCAAAGCGTTTGCCACCAGGCTGGCAGCACCTGCAACGGCAGTCGCATCGGCTCGCGATTCCATAGCCCATTGCCGCTGGCGGCCTGCAGTTCGAAGCCGAAGCGTCCCGGCTTCAAGCCAGTCAGTAGCGCCTCTGGCGTGGCGCTCACCGGGCTCCACTCGCCATGTCCACGGTCGTTGACCAGGCGCCAGCGAAAGCGGTTCGCGGTGGCCAGTCTGTAGTCGGCGGCGATGAAGCGCAGGCGTAGGCTGGCAACCAGCGGTGGAACCGACAGGGGTTCACTCAACGGCAGCGGTTCACCGTCTGCCCAGGCGCCAACCACGGCCGCCTCGGGCGGGGTTAACGACAGCGCAACCTGCTCAGGCAGGAAGCTGACAAAGCCGCCCAGCCCGCCGAAATAGACCCGGCCGTTTTCACCCTCGTCACCAGAGCGGGCGAAGAACTCGTCCACAACCAGGCCGTCGGCGGTGCCAAAGCGGGTCATTGAGCGATCGGACAGATTCAGCGCGATCACCCCGCGGGTGGTTGCCGCCCAGAGGCGACCGCCGCCGTGGGCCAGCCGCTGCACTGCGGTGTTCGGGTAGTCGGGAATCAAGGTCAGCTGCTCGGCGGCGCTGCGCTGCAAATCGTAGCTGCTCAGCCCAAAGCTGGTCGCCACCCACAGGCGTCCGTCGGCTAGCAGCAGATCATGCAAGGTGCCCTCCAGCCCCAACTGCGCGCGGTCGATCAGCTTCAACGAGCCGTCGGATTTGAGGTGAGCGACGCCGGACTCCCACAATCCCACCCAGATGCCGCCGGCGCCGTCGGGCTCGATGTCGGCGATGGAGGCGTCGGGCAGGACGATGTCCCCGTCCGGCGCCAATCGTGCGCGCAGTCCCTCCGGGCCGTAGCGAAACATCCCGCCCGTCCACGTGCCGATGTCGACACCACCGTCGTCGCCGACGCGCAAGGTGGTGACCATGAAGTCTACGACTTCGGCAAAGCGCGGATCTACGCTCAATTCCTCGCTGCGTGGATCGAAGCGGTAGATGCCCATCCGTGTGCCGACCAGCACTACTTCGCCCTGGCGCCGCAGTCGACTGATGGGGTGCGCTTCGGAACCTGGAATCTGCCGGAATTGATTGCCCTCCGGTCCCTTGGTCAATCGCCACAGGCCGCGCCTGGAGCCGATCAACACATCGTCGGGGGCCAACTCGAGCATGGTGTCGGCGGTGTCCAAGTCGGTTTCCAGGCGAAAGCCGTCGAATCCGGACACGGTAGGCTGCACCTTCAGAGCGCCGGCCTCGCGCGTCGCCACCCAGCTGACCCCACCGCGATCGACGTGCACGCGGCGGATATTGCGTTCCGGAAACAGCAGCGGCTGGGTTGCGCCGAAGGGCGCGGTGGCCTCGCCAGCGGCGTTGGCCGCGCGTATTCCCGACAGCGTGCCGATCAAGATCTCGTCTTTGGGTCCCAGCGCCAGCGTGTTGACCAGGGGCAGTTCGGCGACCACCGGAACCGGTGCGGCGTCACCGCGCTGCCGGTAGACCGTCTCGTCATCACCTATCCACAGCGCGTTATGGGCGTAGAGCAGGGCGCGCGGGTGGTTGATCCAGCCGCCGCGCGGGGCTTCCAACAGCTCGCCGCTGCGCACCGCGAAAACCCCCTCGGCGTTGGCCAGCCACAGCTGGCCGTCAGGACCGGCTGCCAAAGACCAGACCCGGCCGTAGCTTTCTCCGTCGGGACGGGAAACTGCGCTGATCTGCCCGCTGTGCTGATCCAGGCGGTACAAGCCGCTATCCGCCGAGCCCACCCAGACCTGTCCGGCCGAGTCCTCGATCAAAACCTGTATGTGGGTTGGGGCGGCACTCGGATTGAGGCGTTCGAACTGCCCGTCGATGGCGCTGAGCCGATTCAGGCCGCCGCCCCAGGTGCCCATCAGCACCACCCCGGAGCGGGTCGCCAGCACTTCACCGGCGGCCGAGTTGGACAGGGTGGTGGGGTCGTTGGGATCGTGGACGAAGTAGTGCACTTCGTAGCCGTCGTAGACATTGGCGCCACCGGCGGCGCTACCCAGCCAGATCCGTCCGCGCTGATCCTGGGAAATGCTGAAGATGGTCGAATCCGAGAGCCCATCGGAGAGGCTCAGGCTGTCGACCTGAATCGCATTTGCTGCTGACCAGATTGCCGCCGGCTGCTGCGCCTGCAGCGGTGTCAACGCCAGACACCACAGCGCCGCGAGCCGTGTCGCGCAGCGTGCGATGGCGTCCGGCTTGGTCACCAGGCAGTACTCCGTCCAGGAGACCTGGAGTTTAGCTGCGGCGGGGGGCTGTTGCACTGCATCGGATTCGGGTTGCCGGTGTTGCGGTCGAGCGTTGTGGGGCTGTCTGCAAGCTAGCGACTAATTGTTCAGTCACAATGGATGAGTGGAGGAATCGACAATCTTCTTCCTGGCTTGGCCAAGTTGCTCCAACAAGTGGTGCCGCGGGCGCGCGCCCGCCAGCAGTCTCAGCCAGCCGCGCATCGGAACCAAGTCGAGTCGTTGGCTGTCCTACCAGCAGCGATCGCCGGCGCCTCGGCGACCTCTACTAAGGACCTGCCGATGCGCTGCACCAACCGAGTTCTCCAGTTCCTGCCTTGGTTTATGGCCGCAGGATTGAGTGCAACAGCCAGTCCAGCCAGCGCTGCCCCGGCGATCGCCCTGGGCGGCGTTGAACTGAGCGCAAGCAGCGCGGAGGGTCGCGGTTGCGCACTGGTCTCCGACCAGCTGTATTGCTGGGGTGGCAGCGCGGTAGACGCTGCCACCCCAGAGGCAGCACAGCTGATGTCGCTGGCCGAGCACACGCCGCGGCCGGATTCGGTCAACGGCAGCTTCCGCGATGCACGGCTGCTGCGGGTCAGCGATCGCAGCTGCGTGGTCGATGCCGATGGGCTGTGGTGCTGGGGACGCAACGACGAAGGACAACTGGGCGTCGAGACCAAGGCCACCTCAGTCGTCACCCCAACCCGAGTCCCCGGTCTCGAGAACATCGTCGACATCGCGCTCGGTACCTCGCACACGTGCGTCGCCGATGCGACAGGGGAGATCCA
>JAUIFV010000124.1 GCA_030430155.1 Gammaproteobacteria bacterium | reverse complement strand
TAGAAACGCGCCCGGTCCTCGAAGGCCAGCTTCTTGGCTTCGACGAACAAATGCACGTAATCGGGATGGTCGAAGCCAAGCTTGGCCAGGTCAAAACCTTCCAGGATGTTGAGGATCTGCAGCGCGGCGATGCCCTGACCGTTGGGCGGCAGCTCCCAGACATCGTAGCCGCGGTAATTCACCGACACCGGCTGCACCCATTCGCCCTGGTGTGCGGCCATGTCCTCGTAGCGCAGGAAGCCGTCGTGGGCCTTGAAATAGGCGTCGATAGTGCGTGCAATCTCGCCCTTGTAGAAGGCGTCACGTCCGCCGCTGGCGATCTTGCTCAGGGTGTCGGCGAGATTCGGGTTGGTCCAGATCTGCCCCTTGACCGGCGCCTTGCCGTCGATGGTGAACTGCTCGGAAAAGCCGGGGTGTGGCGACAGCACCGGCACGGAGCGCTGCCAGTAGTAGGCGATGACCTCGGTTAGCGGGAAGCCGTCGCGGGCGTAGCTGATCGTCGGCGCCAGAACCTCGGCCATGCTCAGTTTGCCGAAGCGCTGGTGCAGCGCAAACCAGCCGTCCACCGTTCCCGGTACGGTGACCGGCAGCGGACCGTGCGGCGGCACCGCTTTCAGCCCCCGGCGTTCGAATTCGGCCAGGGACAGGCCTGCCGGTGAGCGGCCGGAGCCGTTGTAGCCGTGCAGCTTGCCGCTCTCCGGATCCCAAACGATAGCGAACAAATCGCCGCCGATGCCGTTGCCGGTGGGCTCCATCAGTCCCAGCGCGGCGTTGGCGGCGATCGCCGCATCCATCGCCGTGCCGCCCTGCTTGAGGATGTCCAGCGCGATCTGGGTGGCCAATGGATGACTGGTGGCGGCCATGCCGTTGCGCGCGATCACCTCGGAACGGGTCGCGAATGGGGCGTCGGAAATGCGGTCGGCGGCCATGGCGGTCGATCCCAATGCAGCGGTGTAAAGGCACAACAAGACGGTGCACAGGGCGCGCAGGCGCCGGCTGGTGCGAGTGGGCAAGACGGTCACAAAGTTTCTCCCGGCCGGTCAAACAGACCAGCAATGGTCGCACGGTACGGTGCTAGCCCGCATTTCGCATACCTCTCCTACTGCGGCCGCCGATCTCCGCGGTGTGGCACGGCGTGCTCCCTCCAGCCCGCTTGACGTAGTGACGACCACGCCTACGCGGTCTTCCTGTCCGCGCGCCGCACCACACCACCCATTTCTTTACAACGGCGGGCGGCGCCCTCGCTACGGACAGGTATGAGAAATGCGGGCTAGCGGTCAGCGCCGCGTCAGCCTCGCCGCACTTTCGCTCCCGGCCGTTTCGGTCGCGCGCCTGGGCGTCCGGTCTGCTCGCCGCTGATCCAGCTGATCGTAGTGCGTCCGTAGCGGCCCTGCTTGAGGTGGTGGGCCAGCGACTTGACGATGCTCTCCAGGGTGCGCTCGAAGCGATAGGGCGGGTTGATCAGCAGCATGCCGCAGCCATTCAGGCGCAGCGCGGTGTCGTCGGCATGCAGACACAGCTCAGCCACCAGCACCTTGGGAATGCCGGCGCTCTCTATCTTGCGGTGAAAGCGGGTCACCGTTTCACGCAGCTTGATCGGATACCACAGCGCGTAGACCCCGGTGGGCCAGCGCGCGTAGGCCTTTTGCAGGCTGTGCAGGATGGTGTCGAACTCCTCGCCCTGGGATTCGAAGGGCGGATCCATCAGCACCAGTCCGCGGCGTTCGGCTGGCGGCACCAGCGCCGGCAGCATTTCGTAGCCATCGCGTTTGTGCACGCCGACGCGGCGATCGGTGGCGAACAAATCGCGCAGGCTGGTGGCCTCGTCGGACTGCAGCTCGCACAGCACCAGTCGATCACTCTCGCGCAGCAGGCTGGCAGCCAGCAGCGGCGAGCCGGGATAGACATTGAGCACGCCGCCGGTGTTGGGTGCGGAGTTGAACGAGCGCACCAGATTCAGATAGACGTGCAGCGAGGAGGGCAGCTGCTGCGCCTCCAGTAGCGGCCGGATCCCGTTGGCTGCCTCGCTGGTACTGCGCGCCTGCGGCCCGGTCAGATCATAGCTGCCGGCCCCGGCATGAGTGTCGAAGTAGCACAGCGGGGTCTGCTTGACGGTCAGCGCTTCGAGCAGGCCGACCAGGGTGGCGTGCTTGAGCACGTCAGCGAAGTTGCCGGCATGGTAGGCGTGACGGTAGTTCAACGGGCTGGTACTCCACGCAATGTTCACAAGTATAGGTAGTTGCCCCCCACAGTACGAGGGAGGTCCGGCACGCGGCATTGCGGTCCGTTAAAAGCGATTTCGGCAACGAGCTGAATGAATGTCGACGTAGCGAGCAAAAACACTTGACGCATCGCTGCGCGGGCACTATTCTGCGCGGCTCCGATTTGGGGCCATAGCTCAGTTGGGAGAGCGCTACAATGGCATTGTAGAGGTCGTCGGTTCGATCCCGTCTGGCTCCACCACTTCGGTTTTAGCAAAATCCGCGTCCCCATCGTCTAGAGGCCTAGGACACCGCCCTTTCACGGCGGCGACCGGGGTTCGAATCCCCGTGGGGACGCCATTTCTATCGCGATACGCGCCCAGCAGAGCCTCCTGCGACGCGAACGGATCGCGCAGACGCCGGGCTTGCCCGGCGTTGTCGTTTCTGTCCGCTTTACCCTTCGCCCCAATGGCGCGACAATCCGCCGCAGCCCACAGCGAGCCCAGTCGATGAGCCGAGTTGATCCCAGCGCCGCGTTGATCACCCCCAACGCCGAAAACCGCTACGAAGTCACCCGCGCCGATCTGCCGCTGTCCTGCCCGATGCCGGGCATGCACCTGTGGAACTCGCATCCGCGGGTTTATCTGCCGATCGAAGCGAGCGGCGAGGCCAAGTGTCCCTACTGTGGCGCGATGTATGTGCTTAAGGGTGAGCATAGTCACGCGGCGTAGCTGGGTTTGGCCGAACGTGCGCCAGGGCCCAGGGCCCAGGGCCTAGGGCCCAGAACAGCCGAAGCCCGCACGCCGTTGCTCTCCTGGGCCCTGAGCCCTGGGCCCTGTGCCCTTGGCGATCTGCTCAAAGTCGCAGAAGTGGGTGCACTCTAGGATGCCTTCTACGCATCGCCGTTGGACCATCCTCCAACTCCTGCCCGCCATGCAGGCCGGTGGCGCCGAGCGCTCGACACTGGAAATCGGCCGCGCACTGGTCGCCGCCGGGCATCGTTCGGTGGTGATCTCCGCCGGCGGTGGGTTGGTGGAACAGCTGCGTGCCGAAGGCTCCGAGCATTTCGAACTGCCGATCGCCGACAAATCGCTGCGCACCCTGGCCCAGATCGGTCGATTGCGTGGGCTCATCGAGCAGATCGCTCCGGACCTGCTGCATCTGCGCTCGCGGCTGCCGGCCTGGCTGGCCCGCGCGGCGCTGTGGCGACGGCCGCTGCCGGTGGTCTGCACCGTTCACGGCCTCAATTCGGTCAGTCGCTATAGCGCCATTCTGACCCGGGGCGAGCGAGTGATTGCGGTGTCGCAGACCTGCGCCGACTACCTGCGCACCCACTACAGGCAGCTGCCCGCCGAGCGTTTGCGGGTGATCTCTCGCGGCGTCGCCGCCGAGCAATTTCCGCACCGCTACGCGCCCAGCGCGCAGTGGCGGAAGGACTCCCGATTCGCCTTTCCCAAACTCAGCGGTGGCAAGCTGCTGACCCTGCCGGGACGCGGCACGCGGCTCAAAGGGCATCGCGCCGCTCTGCAGCTGCTGGCCAGTCTGCGACAGGGCGAGGTCGACGCGCGCCTGCTGCTGTTGGGCGCCGAGCAGGCCGGCCGTGAGCGCTATCTGGCGGAGCTGAGCCGATACGCACAAGCGCTGGGCGTGGCCGACTATTGGCAGGCCTGCCCCAGCCGTGCCGATGTGGCCGACGTCTACGCGGTCAGCGATCTTATCCTGCAGCTGTCCGAGCGCCCGGAAAGCTTCGGTCGCACCGTCGCCGAGGCGCTGCACCAGGGCCGACCCGTGCTGGGCTGGGATCTGGGCGGTGTCGGCGAACAGCTGCGCGCCTGTTTCCCGCCGGGTGCGGTGCCGATGGGCGAAGCGCAGTCGCTGACCGATCGCGCCGTCGGACTGCTGACCGATCCGCAGCTGGAGCAGATCAACCGCGATGCCATTCCGACGGTGGAAGCGATGCAGGCGGCAACGCTGGCGGTGTATGCGGAAGTGTTGGGGGCGAGTGCCAGTAGCCAGTTCCAGTAGAAGAGCGAGTTCCAGTAGCCAGTTCCAGTAGCCAGGAAGGCGAAAGCCGGAGCGCGCTCTGAACCGCGGGCATCCTGCCCGCATGCTCTTGGCTTTTGATGTTCGATCAGGAGCGATGCGGGCGAGACGCCGCGGTCCTCAAGAAGGCTCCCGGGTGGCGCGCTCTGGACCGCGGGCATCCTGCCCGCATGCTCTGGCTCTTGATGATGGATCAGCAGCGATGCGGGCCAGACGCCCGCGGTCCCGAATGGCGGCCACGCGTCGCCTACTCGCGCTCGTGCTCTTCCTGGCTACTGGAACTCGCTTTTCGACTGGAACTCGCTCTTCTACTGGCACGGCCTGGTAGCCAGATCCACCACGCGCCAATGCGCCGGCGCAGGATCCCATCCTTCGGCAGCCGCGCCCTCGGCCACGGGTCTTGCCGATGGATCAGTGCTGGCCAACAAACACAGCCCGCTCTGCCACAGACAAACCTCAGCCGGCTCGCTCTGCTGGTAGACCTGCAGCTCGGCCAGCCTCTCCGGCAGGGCGCTACCGCAGTCGCGCTTGATGTAGGCCTCCTTGATCACCCAGCGCTGCAGCAGGGCATAGGGGTCCAAAGAGCCCGGCGGCTCGTCTGGATTGCGCAGCAGATGATCGAAGCCGCTCAGGGCCTCACGCGGCCGGCGCTGTTCCAGGTCGATGCCGATGAGCGCGGTGGAAACCGCGCAGGCGATCCAGGGGCCGCTGTGGCTGAGCGACAGATGCAGATCGGGTCGATCGGCCAGCTGCGGCGGCAGACTTTGGCGGTCGATGACCTCTGCGGAGTCTCCTCCCGGAAACACCCGCGCCAGGACCTCGCGCAATAGCCAGTGACCGCTCAAATAGTGCGCCAGCCGCTGCGGCGCATTAAGCCGCGCCGCTCGGTCCTGTTCGCTAGGCGAGAGCCAGTCACGTCCGGCCGGCGCACGCGCCAGCACCTCGTCCATGTGGGCCAGGTGCAGGCGCGTTTTCTTATTGGTCTGCGGTTGCTGTGGCGGTAGTGAATACATCGACGGGCGGACGGCTTCAATCGCCGACTATTCTCACCGCCAAGCCGCTGGCTTCATAGATGCGCTGGCTATCCACCCACAGGCTGCCTTCAGCGACGGCAAAGTATCCGCGCTCATCGCTGCCCTCGGCGGTGATTTCCAGCGTGGTGTGCACCCGGCGGTGATGGGGCAAGACCTGGCCGCGGTAGCGCCAGCGATGCGGCAGGTCCAGGGCAATGCATTCAAAGCGTGGATTGTCGATGCCGCGATCCTTGCCCTGCCGCAGCAGATAGACCTGCAGGGTCTGCAGCATCGCCTCCAACCCCAGCGAGCCCGGCTGCACCGGATCCTGGAAGAAGTGGGCCTTGAAGAACCACTCGCTGCTGTCGATGTCCTTGACCGTGCGCAGCTGACCCAGACTGGCCGCGCCGGCGTCGGGCCAGATGCCCTCGACGCGGTCGATCATCCGCAGCATGGTACCGGCCAGCCGCGGTCGCTGCGCGGCGTAGTACTCGTCAGACTCGGCCAGATCGATACTGAGATTGCCGGTGCGCTCCAGCAGCTCACGCTGGCCGTCGCTGACCGGCAGTCCGGCCTGCGCCGCCAGCGCCGCCGGCGGGAAGAAGCCAAACACGGTATTCAGGCGATAGACCGGGCGGTCGTCCAGCGTGCAGCTGACCGTGAACTTCTCGATGATCATGCCCGCGCTGGCAGAGACGTCGACCAGCTCGACCTCGGTGCGCAGGGTGCCGTCTCCACCGGCCAACTCGGCGAGCACCTCGCCGTCGCCGTCCAGATTGCGGAAACCCAGCTCCTCATCGACGGTGAGCGTGGAGCCCACATAGCTGCTCAGCCACCCACAGGGCTGCAGCGCCGCCTCCAGCAGCACCGCAAAGGGCATCCGCGCGCAGCCGTTCTCGTCCAGATACCAGACCTGATCCGGCAGATCGTATTCGGCCACGACTCGGGCACCCGCCTTGAGCTTGCCGATCGGCCCATCGACCTGCGCAATACGGCTGATGAAGTGATACGGCGGACTCGGCAACCGCGCCACCCGCGTCGGCCCATCAAAACGCCCATACATCGGCCCAAAGGCCCGCGAAGGCCGACCCATGGCACAGGCCAGCAAGGCTTCCTGATCAAAGCGAAACCCGTCGACTTCGGCGACCACCCCGGAAGCGCCGCCGCTCTCCTGGGCCCTGAGCCCTGAGCCCTGGGCCCTTCGCTCTTCCTGAGCCCTGGGCCCTGCGCCCTGTGCCCTTCTCTGCTCCTCCTCTAAAGGCCAATCCGGCACCAGCTGCAGCCCCACCCGCCGCGCATGAAAGGCCTTCAAACCGTCCACCGTGCACAGCAAATCGGCGTAGATGTAGGGCTCCGGCCCGGCGCAGCGCTCCTCGACGTAGATCTCGGTGATCAAGCGCTTGCTGTTGGGCGTGACCTGGCCTCGGCACTGCAGCTGGTAGGGCACCTCTGGGATCGGCTGGAAGCGCCAGCCGTCGCGGCGCAGGGTGTAGCCGCAGCCGCTCAAGTAGATCGCCATCGCCTGCAGACAGGCCTCGAACATCAGCGTGCCGGGCATGCAGGGATCGTTCTTGAAGTGGCCGTCGAAGAACCACTGATCGGGGCGGATATCCAGCTCGGCGCGCAGATAGCCGCGCTGCCAGGGGCCACCACGGATGGCCAGCTCGCTGATCCGGTCCAGCAGCAGCATCTTGCCGCCGTGGATGGACGGACTGCGGGTGTGGGTGCGGGCGAACTCGAAGCCGTCGCCGAAGCATTCGAACAATTCACCGTCGGCCAGCGCTTGCAGATGCTCGCGGCTGAGCTGGTTGCTCTCCGGCTCGGCCAGCGGCGCGTCCAGCACGGGCTGTGGATTGATTTTCTGCTGCTCGGGACTCCACAGGCAGCCGGCCGAATCGGCTAGCTCGGCGGCGGTGAAGAAACCGGCCTGACCCTCGCGCACCGACAGCTGCGGACGCGGTGCAGACCCATCGACGGCGCTGGTGTAGCAGTCGTAGTGGAAAAACATCAGCCGCACATCGCCCTGCGCGGCGTGGCCGTCGATACGGATATCGAAACGCAGGGTGTCGCCGATCGCGGGCAGGTCACCGTGATAGGTCAGCTCGCAGCCCAGCAATCGATAAACCCGCTGGCCCTGATTGTGGGCGTCGATGCCCAGCCAGGAAATCAGCATCAGATCGGCCTGGCCGGCTTCGATCATCACCCCGGCCGGCATCCGGCCGACGTGCAGATACCAGTCCTGCGAGCCCACATCGGTCTCGGTCCAGACCCGTCCCTTGCCCATGCTGCCGGCGGCGCCATCGATGCCGAGCACCCGGTCGGCCAGCAGCAGCGGCGGCTGCGGCATGCGCACCTGATGGTGGTATTCGTCCTGGCCGACGAACTGTGGCCCGAACAGGGTAGAGATCCTGCCTTCGGCGTGAACCTGCAGCTGATTGCGGTCAAAGCTGGGGCCGCGTGGTTGGTCGTTGTCGGCGGGCACTGGCGATGATTGGACGGCGCTACGCGATTTGGGTTCGACCTCGCGGGGCGCAGCTGGCGCTTCGCTGTCGTTCGCTGGCGCTCCAGCTTTAGGGGCTGCATAAACCGGGACCGCGACGGACTCAGCGGTGTCCGAAACAGGCTGCGGTTGAACTGGCGCTTGCACCGTAGCGGTGCCGCGACTGGCGTCCATCAGCAGCGTCTGGGCCTGCGCCTTGGCGCGCATATAGTGATCGTGTGCCTGGCTCAGGGCCTGGGTGTGGGCCTGATGGCGCTCGCTGAGCAGATGCAGCTGCTGCCGCCAAAGCTGCACCAGTCCGTTGCCATTGTCGTCGCGGGTCTGTTCGGAGAGTTCTGCCGCTACCGGCGTTTCGGCCATCGCTGCCACCGCCGGCTGCACCGATCCGGTGTAGGAGCGAGCTTGCTCGCGATTGTCGCCAAGGGCCTCGCCGTTGACGAACACCGGATGCATCGCAGAGGCAGAGCTCTCCGCCACAGGCTTGGCCCTTGCAATAGCAACCAGCACCGGCGGCAACTCCGGCGCCGGCGCCATGATCTGCAGCGTGGAGTCGGATTCGGGCAAAGTACTGATACGGGTTTCCTCATCAACCGCGCTCGGCGCGGCTACAGGCGGCCAGTGGGCGGGCAGGGTGAAGGGGCGCGCCTGCGCCGCCGCGAGCCGCTCGGCCAGCGCAGCGTCCAATGCTTCCAGATCAACCGGTACGCCGGCGGCAACCAGCGATGCAATGGCGCCCAGGGTGGCTTCAAAGCCCTTGCCGCGGCGATCAAGGCTGACCACCAGCGCTTCGCGTTGGCCCAGCGTTTGCCGTATCGCCCGGCCAAAACCGCCGCCCGGGCCGTGCTCGATGAAGATGCGTATGCCGTCGGCATAGGCCTGCTCGACCACCTTGCGCATGTCCAGGGTCTGCGTGGCCTGGGCCAGGATGGCCTCCGCGCAGGCTTCGCTATCGGGCTTGTAGACTTGGCCGCTGGCGCTGGAGTAGATGCGTCCGCAGCGGGCGGGGAAACTCGGGCGCAGATGCAGCCGTCGCCAGGCATCAGCCACCGCGGCAACTTCGGGCACGTGCACCGCCAGGCAGTAATCCAGCGGCAGAGCGCGGTTGCTGCCGATGCGCTCGATCACACGGGCGCAGGCCTGCGCATCGCCGGCAATCAGGCAATCGCTGTCGCTGCTGATGATCGCCAAATGCGCTCGCGATTCGTCGGCCAGTGCGGCCTGCACCTGATCAACGCTGGCGGCCACCGTCCAGCAGCGCCAGTCGGCAGGTTCGCCCCATAGCCTGCTCACGGCAGCGAATGCTCCGCCCAGCTGTGCGCTCAACAGGCCGCTGGCGGCCATGTCGGCGGCCAGACCGTCGGCGTCCGGCCAAACCCCGGCGGCGACCAGGGCGTTGGTCTCACCGGAGGAGTAGCCCAGCCAGGCGTCCGGTTTGAGGCCGAGCAGATTCAAGCTCAGCTCGCTGTGCAGCTGGGACAGCGCTGAGGCGCCCCACAGCTGCTCGGCAACGCTGGGGGTTGTTTCGCCATCAGCGATCGCCCAATGCAGCGCACAGGCCAGCTCGCGGCTGCGCCGTGCCACCGCCTGCTGCAGCTGCGGCAGCTGGGTCAACAGATCCTTGCCCATGCCGGCGTAGGCGGCGCCGGCACCTGCATAGGCGAAGGCCAGTTCGCCCTGAATCGGTGCATCGCGAAAATGGATCCGGGCGCCGGCCGGTTCGCCCTGTTCCAGGTGCGCCAGCGCCTGCGTGCGCAGCGCAGGCAGTTCGTCACTGCGGCCAACCAGTACCAGTCGCGCCGGGCCCCGATTGCTTCGGACGTCCTCGCGCAGCGCCGCGGTGACGGCTTGTGCATCGGCGCCGGAATAGACCCACAGACGGGCCCGCGGAGTGTCGGCAAGCGTTGGCTGATCAACCGCTTCTCGCAGGCGCAGGTTGGCCAGCGGCGCGGGTAGTGACCAGCCACGTCGGTCGGTTGCCAGCCAGGGCCTACCATCAATTTGGCGTCGCTGATGCAACCGCAGCGCGGCGCAGCCCAGGCGCAGCAGCCCCCCGGCCGCGCCGGCATTGCCGAGTTCGGTTCGCCACTGCGGCAGCTCTTGGTAGGCAGGGGCGTCGTTCTGATCGACAACGGCATAGACGCGATCCTGGGCGGCGATCGCCGCATCCAGCGGCTTGAGCACCAGCGCAATAGCGGCATCGGTAGCCGCTTCGCCACTGGCGGCCTGATTCACGGCCTCGCAGCCCAGATCGGTCGCGCCGACCAGTGCGGCGTCGATCTCTCCGTGCTGCAGCGCGCGCACGGCAATGTACAGCGCCTGCAGACCGGAGTTGGCACCGGCCTGTACGGTGTAGCCGGCCGCGGCGAGGTCGAACTGCGAGTTGATCCGATTGGCGGGAATGTTGGGCATGCAGCCAATCACGCCGGCCGATTGCAGCGGAGCGATCAGCTGATCAGCCCAGCGCTGTTGCGCCGGATCACTGCGCCAGCGGCTGCCATAGCGCGCCACCTCCGGATCCGGCTCCATGCCGATCAATACGGCCGTCTCATCGCGCGGCAGCGGATCAACCTCAGTCAACGCCTGTCTTGCGGCCTCCAGCATGGCCAGCTGCTGCGGCAGGATCTGGCTCAGATCGCTGGGCGGAAAGCGCAGGCCGGCCAGATCCAGGCTGAGCTGTTCGATAGGCGCATTGCCGCCACCGGGACACAGCCCGCCGGCATCCAGTCGTGCGCTCAGCTCGGTTCTATTGGCGGCGCCAGCTGTGATGCAGCCCAAGCCGACAACGGCCACCGGTTTGGGGCTGGGGCGAGCGCTGCGATCTGGCAACGGCAGCTGCGGGTCGTCCTCAGAAAGGATCAGATGGGCGTTGTTGCCGCCGAAGCCGAAGGCGGATATCGCGGCAATGCGCGGTCCGTCGCTGGGCCAGTCTTCGGCCGCCTGCAGCAGTCGAAACGGCCCGTCAGCCAGCGCCGCCAATGGCTGCGCGACCGGCCGGTTGGGCGGTCGTACCCGGTGCTGCAGGGCCTGGCAGAGTGTGATCACCCCGGCCGCGCCGGCGCTGGTAATCAGGTGCCCCAGGTTGGACTTCAGCGAGCCGATGGGCAGGTCGCCAGCCTCGGCGAACACGGCGGCGCTGCTGGCCAGCTCCGCCCCGTCACCAACCAACGTGCCGGTGGCGTGACATTCCAACAGCGACACCCGCGCCGGATCGATCTTTGCCTGCGCGTAGGCGGCACGCATCGCGCGCTCCTGGCCTCGCGGATCGGGCACCAGCAGACCACGGCCGCGGCCGTCGTTGGACAGACCGATGCCGCGTATGACCGCCTGGATGCGGTCGCCGTCGCGACGGGCGTCCTCAAGTCGTTTCAGCGCCAACATGGCGCAGCCTTCGGCCGGCACCAGACCGTCGGCGTCCCGTTCGAAAGGTCGCGAGCGGCCGCTGCGGCTGAGCGCCTGCAGCGCCGAGAAGCCGATATGCAGGAACAGATCATCGGCGCGCTGCACCGCGCCGGCGAGCATCAGATCGGCTTGGCCGTCGGCCAACTGATCGCAGGCCAGCTTTATGGCGTAAAGCGAGCTGGCGCAGGCGGCATCGAGGCTAAAGCAGCCGGCGTCCAAACTCAGCGCCTCGGCCAGGATCGCCGCGCTGCCGCCACTCATGTAGCGGTTGCGCGGGTCGATGTCGATCTTGCCACCGCGCCAGACCTGGTCGGCGAACGCCGCCATGGCCTCGCTGGGAAAACCGAGGTTACCGAATACGGCGCCGACTCGATTGCCAGCCAAGCGCGTCTCGCCGGTCGCCTCGCGAGCGCAGTGCAGCAGCCAATGTACCAACGGGTCCAGTCCCTGCAGCCGCCCGGCATCGATGGCGAAACCGTCCGGTCGCCAGATCGATTCGAACCCGTCCACGTAGCCGCCGCGATCAGACCAGGCGCGATCAGGCTGCGGCCGGTCCCGGTCGCAAAGGGCGCGTTCCGGTGGCACTCGCCAGCGTCCTTGCGGTGCAGTGCCAAGCAGGTCGCGAGCTTCGACCACGGCCTGCCACAGCTGCGCCGGACTGAGCGCGCCCGGCAGCACGCAGGCGCTGCCGACGATCGCGATCGGCACCGGCCCGGTGCGGGCCACACTCATGCTGCTGGCAGCGCGTGATTGCGTACGCCGAGCAGCTCGATCAGACGTTGACCGCTGGCGTCGGTGAAGACGATGTCGGTCGTGGTGGCGTGGCGACCGACCTCGCGGCTGTAGGCGGTGGCGGTGATTGGCCCGCCGTTCGCGGCCGGTCGATAGCGGCGCAGCTGCGCGATTTGGGTAGGCAGATTGGCCCCGCCCAGCATCCGCCGACCGTAGAGCACCGCCAGCTGCATGCCGCCGTCCAGCGCGGCCACGTCCAGCTGCCAGTCGTCCTGCGGCCAGCCGGCATCGGCCACGCCGCGCAGCTGGGCGCGCACGCCCTGGTCGGAGATGCCATTGATCTGCTCGATCAGCTCGAAAGAGCCGCGATGGAACAGCAGGTCGCCGTACAGCGGCTCGCCGTGCCAGTCCTCCAGCTCCAGCTCCGGCGGCGCGTCGCCGGCGTCCGCATCCAGATCGCCCAGCTCTACCCGCGCGCTGTAGCGCGGCTGATTGCGCGAGTCGACCAGCAGCATGGCCAGCTGCGTGCCGTCGCTCTGCGCCAATGGTCTGGCCTCGATACGCAGCAGGTCGCCGCCGTTTTCAAAGCCGGGCAGGGTGATGCCCTTGAGCACGCGCAGATCATGCAATGCGACGACGGCTGATCCGGGTCGGAAGCTGCGCGCGGCGCGGGTCAGCCACTCGGCCACCAGCACCGCCGGCACCACCGGCTGGCCGTTGAGCGCATGTCCGGCCAGGTAGTCATGGCTGAGCTTGGACACGCGCAGTTCCAGCGCCTCGACGCGGGCGTCGGCGCCGTCGGAAAGCAGCGCCTGCGGGCGCGGTTCGCCGCCAAGCACCAGCTCGACCGCGCCGCTCGTATCGGTCATCTCGTCGGCAAACATCGCCGCGCCGGTGGCCAGCGGAATCATCGGCACGCCGAGCTGGGCGAAGCGCTCACGCAGCGCCGGGTTGACCATGCCGCCTTCCCAGGGCCCCCAGCCCAACGCTTTGACGCGCAGATCGGGACGCTGTTGCGCCTGCGCACAGGCGACCTTGTTCAGCACTTCATTGGCCATCGCATAGTCGGCCTGGCCGGTGTTGCCGCAGCGCGCGGACACCGAAGAGAACACGCAGAGCAGTTTCAGCGGATCATCGACGGTGGCATTGAGCAGCGCCTGTAGGCCGCGTACCTTGGTGTCGAAGACCTGGGCGAACTGGGCATCGGTCTTGTCGGCGATGCGCTTGTCGGCGAGCACGCCGGCGGCGTGGATGACGGCGCGGATCGGTCCGTGCTGCTCGCGAACCGCGGCCAGCGCGGTGGCCAGTGCGGTCTGGTCGGCGACCGGCGCTGCGACATAGCTGGCGGTGGCTCCCGCGTTTTCGATGTCTTTCAGGGTCTGGCGTATCTCGCGCACCGCCAGCACCTGGCTGACCCGTGCGGAAAGCTGCGCCGGGCTGAGTCGCTCGCCGTCGTCCTGGGCCTGCTGCAGCAGCGCCTGCTGGACCTGAGCCGCGTCGTTGAGACCGACGCAAACAGCCGGCTCCGCCGTCAGCTCGGTGCGACCCAGCAGTACGAAATGCGCCGGGCAGCGCTGCGCCCAGGCTTTGATGCAGGCCGAGGTCACACCGCGTCCACCGCCGGAGACCAGCACGGTCTCACCTGCCTCGATCTGCTCGCTATCAGGCTGTACCGGATGCTCGACGCTGCGCAGCGTGTGGCGACTGCCGTCGGCGCCCAGCGCGACCTCGATCTCGCCGCCACCGCCCAGCAGCTCCACGGCAATCGCCTCGGCCAGCGCCTCGCTGCTGCGTCCGCCGCGAGCGATGTCGATGGCCTTTAGCGCCGCTTGCGGCCATTCCAGCGCGCAGGTCTTGATCAGCGCCGGCAGCCCGGCCAGCCAGGCGCGATCAGGTGCACTGCCGCCCATCCCGAAGTCGCCGCCGCTGTCCTGCACGCAGACGAACAGGCCGCGGTCGTCGGCCAGACGCGGCGCCAGTTCACGAGCGATCGCGAAGGCTCGATGGTTGATCGCCATCGCATCTTCGGCGCTGGCGTGGTCGCTCATGCCGCCCAAGTAGATGCAGCCGCGTGCCCTTGCCGGGAGTTCCTCGCAGGCCTGTGCGTTCACACCACGAGCCACCAGCGCATTCGCCAACGCCTGACTCAGCGCGGCCGGGCCGATGATCGCCAGCGGTGATTCGTCGAGCAGTCCGGGCATCGCGAAGCCGGTGGCAGGGGCGGGGGTAAGGGTGGTTTGGTAGCGGCCGAGATGAGGGCCCAGGGCAGAGGGCCCAGGGCCCAGGGGTGCATCGTTGCTTGAGCCAGGGCTGAGGGCTGAGGGCTGAGGGCTGAGGGGCGGTTCGTTACCAGTATCCGCCACGTTCGGGTCTTGCGTACTGGGCCCTAGGCCCTGAGCTCTGGGCCCTTCGGCAGCGGCCGACAGGTACTCGATAATCTCCGCCAGGGTGTGCAGAGCGGTCAGTCGCGAGCGATCCACCTTGGGTAGATCCGGAGCACGTTCGTCGAGCGTCGCCAGGATCTCGACGCGCTTAATGGAATCGACGCCGAGATCGGCTTCCAAATCCATATCGAGGTTGAGTATGTCTGGGGGGAAGCCGGTTTTTTCCGCTACCACTGCCATTAGTAGCGCCGCAAGGTCCGCGCCTTGGTTGGCGCTAGGGCCCAGGGCAGAGGGCCCAGGGCCCAGGGCTGCTTCGTCGCTGTTTCTGGGCCCTGGGCCCTGAGCCCTGGGCCCTGGATCCTTCGCACTGTGCCCTTCGCCAGCGGCCGACAGGTACTCGATGATCTCCGCCAATGTGTGCAGCGCAGTCAACCGCGAGCGATCCACCTTGGGCAGATCCGGAGCGCGCTCGTCCAGCGTGGCGAGGATCTCGACGCGCTTGATGGAGTCGACACCGAGGTCGGCCTCCAGGTCCATGTCGAGGTTGAGCATG
>JAUIFV010000123.1 GCA_030430155.1 Gammaproteobacteria bacterium | reverse complement strand
GGCAACGGGATCGCTCTGGGCCCTGGGCCCTCTTGCCCTGGGCCCTCCTTCGTAGGGCTTGGTGCTCAGCTGAACGCCAACCCCATTCGCCCCCGTATGTTTCTTGGGTCCGGGAAGGCTCAGAAGATAGACTTGAGGGCTGCCGCACCGGGGAGGGGTGGCGATAGCCAGGTCGCATGAATGGAACGCGCGCCGTTCCAGGCCGGTTTATTCCTCGCTCCCGAGCAGGCCTTTATCAACGGGAGTGGATTAATGGTTTTCGAATCGATTGGCACGATGGGCCACGAGGAAGTGGTTTATTGCCATAACAAGGACGCCGGCCTGAAGGCGATCATCGCCATACACAACACGGCGCTGGGCCCGGCTCTGGGCGGGCTGCGGATGTGGCCCTACAAGAGCGAACAGGACGCCCTCAACGATGTGCTGCGCCTGTCCAAGGGCATGACCTACAAGGCCTCAGTGGCCGGGCTCAACCTTGGCGGCGGCAAGGCGGTGATCATCGGCGATCCCTCCAAGGACAAGAGCGAGGCTCTGTTCCGCGCCCTTGGTCGCTACATCAATTCACTTAACGGTCGCTATATCACCGCCGAAGACGTCGGCATCGACGTCAACGACATGGAATATGTGCTCCACGAGACGCAGTTCGTCACCGGCGTGCATCCGGTGCACGGCGGTTCCGGCGACCCCTCCCCGTTCACCGCCTACGGCACCATGCAGGGCATGCTGGCCAGTCTCAATCATCGCTTCGGCAACGAAGAGGTGGGGCGTTATAGCTACGCCGTGCAGGGCGTCGGCCACGTCGGCTTCGAGTTGGTCAAGCTGCTGCGTGCGGCAGGCGCCAAGGTCTTTGTGACCGACATCAATCAGGACCAGGTGCGCCGCTGCGTTGACGAGTTGGGCTGCGAAGCGGTGCCGTTGGACGACATCTACGATGTCGAAGCCGACGTCTACGCCCCTTGCGCGCTGGGCGGCACGGTCAACCCCGACACCATGGAACGGTTCAAATTCAAGGTGGTCTGTGGCGCGGCGAACAACCAACTGGCCACCGACGAGTGCGGCGACGAGTTGGAGAAGCGCGGCATGATCTACGCCCCGGACTACGCGGTGAACGCGGGCGGCTTGATGAACGTCTCCATCGAGCTGGACGGCTACGACGAGGAACGCGCGCGGCGCATGATGCGCTCGATCTACTACAACGTCGGTCGGGTATTCCAGATCGCCCAGCGCGACGGCATACCCACCTGGCGCGCCGCCGACCGCATGGCCGAGGAGCGCATTGCCGCGGTGGGAAGGCTTAAGCTGCCGCACATGGGCTACACCCCGCCTCGCTTTCACGGCCGCAAGCGCGGCTGACCGGAGGCCCCATGGAGGGCGTCGCTGACGCTGCGGCGCCCTCGAAACGGCGCGACTATTCGCGAGCCCTTGTCGGACTATCGGTGATCCTTACCGCACCATCTATCAGGAGTCGTCCATGCGCATATTTCCCATGAGCGAAGAGTTGGAACTGCTGCGGGAGACCGTACGTCGCTTCGCTGAGGCGGAGATAGCGCCGCGGGCTGAGCAGATCGACCACGACAATCTGTTCCCCGCCGACCTGTGGGCCAAGCTGGGCGAACTGGGGCTGCTGGGAATCACCCTGCCCGGCGAGTATGGCGGCAGCGAGATGGGCTATCTGGCCCACATGATTGCGCTGGAGGAGATTTCCCGCTGCTCCGGGTCGGTGGGCCTGTCCTACGGCGCCCACTCCAACCTGTGCCTGCAGAATCTGTACAACAACGGCAATCAGGCCCAGCGCGAGCGCTACCTACCGAAGCTGTGCAGCGGCGAATGGGTGGGCGCGCTGGCGATGAGCGAGCCCGGTTCGGGCTCGGATGTGGTTGGTTCGATGGCCTGCCGGGCCGAAAAGCGCGGCGACCGCTGGGTCGCCAACGGCTCGAAGATGTGGATCACCAACGGCCCGGAAGCGTCGGTGCTGGTGGTCTACATGCGCACCGCACCCAAGGATCGCGGCTCGCGGGCAATGACCGCCTTCATCGTCGAAAAGGATATGCCCGGGTTCCGCACCGCGCAGAAGCTGGACAAGCTGGGCATGCGCGGCTCCAACACCTGTGAGCTGGTCTTCGAAGACTGCGAGATCCCGGAAGAAAACGTCCTCGGCGAGGTCGACAACGGGGTCAAGGTGCTGATGAGCGGCCTCAACACCGAGCGTCTGGTGCTCAGCGGTGGCCCGCTGGGTTTGATGCAGGCGGCGATCGAGGTTTCGCTGGCCTATGTGCGCGAGCGCCGCCAGTTCGACCGCCCGATCGGCACCTTTGGCATCATGCAGGCCAAGATTGCCGACATGTACACCGCCCTGCAGTCCTCACGCGCTTTTGCTTATCGCGTTGCCGAGGACTACGACCGCGGCCACCAGTCGCGCATTGATCCGGCGAGTTGCCTGCTGCACGCCTCCAAGAGTGCCGTGGAAGTCACCCTGGAAGCGATTCAAACCCTGGGCGGCAATGGCTATATCAACGAATACCCCTGCGGGCGACTGCTGCGCGATGCCAAGCTCTATGAGATCGGCGCCGGCACCAACGAAATCCGCCGCATGCTGATCGGGCGCGAGCTCTATAACGGCAACAGCTAGGGCCCAGGGCCCAGGGCTTAGGGCCCAGAAGAGCCGCGTTCCCGAGTCCTGGGTCTTGCGCTGGGCCCTCGACCTTACTGGAGCTTTACAACGGCAACAGCTAGGGCTCAAGAGCTAGGGCCCAGGGCCTAGGGCCCAGAACAGCAGCTTTCCTGGGCCCTGAGCCCGCCTGCCCTGGGCCCTCGATCTTTCTGCTTCAACGATCATCGGTACCGGCACCACCGGCATTCGCCGGGCCCCAGAACAGCGCCTTTCCTGGGCCCTGGGCCCTCCTGCCCTGGGCCCTGGCTTTCCTCAGTTCTACGAAATTCGCTATTACCCCTCACCGCGGGCACAGCGACATTGCTACACTGCCGCTGTCTGTGATCCACGGGGACATCAATGGCTGACAAAGACGAACTGTTTCAGTTCGCAGACGAAACGGACGCCGAAGACAATCCCTATAAGCTGCTGATCGTCGATGACGAGCCGGCAGTGCACGACGTAACCAAACTCGTATTGGGCAGTTTCCGCTTCGAAGACCGCCCGCTGGAGTTTCTCCACGCCCATTCAGCCGACCAGGCCAAGCGTCTGCTGCAAGAAGAGCAGGATATCGCCGTCACCCTGCTCGACGTGGTCATGGAAACCGACCAGGCCGGCCTGGATCTGGTCCGCTACATCCGCGAGACCCTGCAGAACAAGTTCATCCGCATCGTGCTGCGCACCGGTCAACCCGGTCAGGCGCCGGAGCACGAGGTGATCGCCAACTACGACATCAACGACTACAAAGACAAGACCGAGCTCACCGCGCAGAAGCTGCGCACCACGGTCTACGCCACGCTGCGCGCCTACCGCGACATCATGTTCATCGAACGCAACAAGCGTGGACTGGAGCGGGTGATCGAGTCGTCGGCGTTCATCTTCTCGCATCAAAAGACCCACGAGTTCGCTTCGGCGGTGCTCAACCAACTCGGCAACCTGGTTGGCCTGGAGCGCGGCGCGCTGTACTGCAAGATCAACAATCCGGACATTCAGGAACCGGAGCACTTCGTGGTCGCCGCCGCCACTGGCGAGTACAGCCGCTACGTCAACAATCATGCTGAAGAAGAACTGCCGCCGCGCATCGTCGATTCGCTCAAGAGCGCCTATGAGCAGAAGCGCAGCGTGATCAACAGCGATCACTACGTGCTGCATTTCACCGACAGCCACCGCACCGAAAGCCTGCTCTACGTCGGCGAGACCTGGCGCCTGAGCGAGTTGGACTATCGCCTGGTGGAGCTGTTCTGCACCAATGTCTCGATCGCCTTTGAGAATCTGCACCTCAATCAGGAGCTGTTTGATTCGCAACTGGAGATGGTCCATCTGCTCGCCGGTGCGGCCGAAACCCGCTCCAAGGAAACCGCCAATCACGTGCGCCGCGTTGGCGTCATTGCATCCAGACTGGCTGAGCTTTATGGGCTGGACGAATCGACTTGCTCGCTGATGCGCTTTGCCGCGCCGCTGCATGACATCGGCAAGATCGGCATCCCGGACGCCGTACTCAACAAGCCTGGGCCACATACGGCCGAAGAATCCAAGGTCATGCGTCGCCACGCCGAACTGGGTGCGCAGCTGTTGATAGGCTCGCGCCGGCCGGTCCTCAAGCTGGCCGCGCAGATCGCCCAGGAGCACCATGAGAACTGGGACGGCAGCGGCTACCCTAAAGGCCTGAGCGGCGAGCAGATCAGCGTCGGTGGCCGCATTACCGCGCTGGCCGACGTCTACGATGCGCTCGGCTCCAACCGCTGCTACAAGCGCGCCTGGACCCCGCAGGAAGTGCGCGAGTTCATCGCCGCACAGCGCGGCAGCAAGTTCGAGCCCAAGCTGGTGGATCTGCTGTTCGACAACTGGGAGCTGTTCGAGTCGGTGCGGGTGGAACTGCCCGACCAGCCGCTCTAGTGTGGTGAACCGCACACGTTGAACACGTTCCGATGGACGTCCTGAGGCAAGGCGCGAGGAGGAGGCATAGCACCGCTATGGTGACGACGAGCAACGCCGCATTCAGGGACGGCTCACTAGCGCGGTGAGTTCAAGGAATTAGTGGTTCACTACACTAGTGTGGTGTCCGCAAAGTAAGTTGAATCTAGTTCAGATGGATTTTGGTCTGAGACTAGGCGCGAAGAGCAAGGCATAGCTTTGCCTATGGCTGCGACGAGCAACGACGTATCAGGGACGGCTCACTAGCGCTGTGAGATCAAGTTAATTTGGGGACACCACCCTAGGTAGCCTCAAGGCCCAACTCAGAGCGCCTCTTCACCCTCCAGAACGACGCCGGGCATGGCGATAAGGAACTCCACCCCCTCGCCGTGACCGCTGCGGCACTCGATGCTGCCCTTGAGCAACTGGGTGATCAGGTTGTAGACCAGATGCATGCCCAATCCTGAACCACCCTCCTGGCGCTTGGTGGTGAAGAAGGGATCGAAGATGCGCGCGCGTACGCTTTCGTCCATCCCGCGGCCGTTGTCGCGATAGCGCAGCAGCAGCGAATCGCCATCCACCTCGGCCTCGATCCAGATCTTGCCTTCCTCTATGCCGTCCAGGCCGTGGATCAGCGAGTTCATCAGCAAATTGACTACGATCTGGTACAGCGCACCCGGGTATGTTTCCAGGCGCAGCGAGGCCGGGCACTCGATGTGTACCAGATGCTTAGTGCGCTTCAGCTTGGGCAACAACGAAAGCAGGGTTTCGTCCAGATACTGACGCAGCGAGAAGCGCCGCTTCTGTTCACTGGATTGATCCACCGCGACCTGCTTGAAGCTGCGGATCAGATCGCTGGCACGGGCCAGGTTGGTGAGCAGCAGCACCGCCGAATCACGCGCCGTATCGGTGTACTGCTGCAAATCGGTCTTGCCCAGGCGGCCCTGTTCGATCAGCTGGACCAGGCGGTCAGTCTCGTGCTGTAGATGGGAAGCCGCCGTCACCCCAATACCGATGGGCGTGTTGATCTCGTGCGCGACGCCGGCCACCAGCTGACCCAGCGACGCCATCTTCTCCGACTCCACCAACTGTTTCTGGGTCATGGTCAGCTCCTGCACCGTGCGCTTGAGCTGGGCAATGGCCATGCGGTGATCTGCGGTTCGCGATTCCACGCGACTCTCCAACTCATCGGCAAAGCGCTTGAGCGCGTCCTCGTTGGCCTTGTTCTCGGTGATGTCACGGACCGTACCAGCGACCCGGGTGGCCTTGCCGTCGTCGTCGCGCTGTACCGCTCGGCCGCGCGCCAGCAGCCAGCGCCACTCCCCGTCCTCGGCCTGGGTGCGGTAGACCGCTTCGTAGTGACTGGTCGCGCCGCTGACGTGGGCCTGGAAATTCTGTTCGCTGGCCTCGCGATCCTCCGGGTGGACCTGCTGCATGAACTCCTCCGCGCTGCGCGGCGACATCCGGCTGATCTTCAGCCCCGGCAACACGTTGTCGCGATGGATGCGCTGGCCCTGCAGGTCGATATCCCACAGTTCGTCACCGCTGCCCCATAGAGCGAATTTGAGCCTTTCCTCGCTCATCCGTATCGCATCCTGGACGGCCTGATCGCGGCGCCTGCGTCGGCGCCAGCTGTAACCGCTGGCACCGATCAGCACGGTGGCGGCCAGCACATAACCCACCGCGGCGGTCGAGGTCGCCCACCACGGTGGCAATAGCGTCAGATCGACATAGGCGTACTCGTAATCCGCTTCCGCCCCGCTGCGCAGCGCGCGCACTTCAAAACGGTACTCGCCGGGTTCCAGTCGGGTGAATCCGGCGAACCGCCGACTAGCGGGCGCACTGATCCAATCCTCTTCCAAACCCAGCAGGCGGTACTCGTAGCTGAGCGACTCCGGAGCTAGGAATTCCAGCGCCGCGAACTCGAATCCGACGCTGTTGACGGTCGCCGCCAGTTCCAGGTTCGCTGGCGCAGTCGCCTCGGTTGCGGTATCGGTATCGGTGCCGGTCCGGTACGGCAGATAATCAACATAGAGCTCGGTGATACGCATCGCTGGGGTCGGCCGCGGCGGCGGCATCAATTCCGGGCGCAGGGTGGTAATGCCGCGCAATCCGCCGAAGTAATAGACCCCGTCGGCACCTATCGCCGAGGCGCCAATGAAATAGCCGCGCGCGATCTCACCGAAGCTGGCGTCCAGGGAGCGAATCTGACCGGATTCCAAATCCAGTCTGGAAATACTGTCGATGGTCGCCGCCCAAAGCGCGCCGTCCGGCGCCTCCAGCAGACCGCCTACGGCGTCTCCGGAGAGGCCGTCAGCACGGGTGTAGGCCTTGAAGCTCTGCGCTTCCCCGGCGTCGTTGCGAGTCACCAGGATCAGGCCACCACCTTGAGTCCCCACCCACAGCCGACCGCGCTTGTCCTCCACCAGCACGGTGATCGAATCGTGGCTGATGCTGTTGGGGTCGTCATTGCGATGCAGATAGCGGGTCAGCCAGCGGCGCAGCGGATCGTAGCGATACAGCCCGTTCGGCATGCCCGCGAACCAGTAGATGCCGTCGCGCGTACGCAGGATCTGATTGATCCGGCCGAATACCTGCTGCACCGGCGAATCGGCGGCGAGATCGAGTTCGCTGAAGCGCTGACAGGTCCTGCAGCGGGTGACCAGACCGTAGTCGATCAGTCCCACCCAGAGGGTCTGATCATGATCCTCGTACAGACCGCCGATACGGTTGCCGGGCAGGCCCACCGAATTGGGCAATCCCACCTGGTAGCGCGTGAACCGGCCGCCCTCCAGCTTGGCCAGGCCGGCGTTGCCGGTGCCTACCCACAGGCTGCCATCCTGACGCCGCAACAGCGCTTCCACCCGATCATCGGGCAGACTGCCAGGATCAGCCGGGTCATGTCTGAAGCGCTCCAGCACCCCAAGCTCGGGATCGAAGTGCACCAGCCCGCCTTGCTCCAGTACGCCCAGCCAGAGGGTGCCATCGGCTTCGGGCAGCAGCGCGCGAATGGGATTGGCCGGCAGGCTGGCGGGATTGTCAGCAAAACGCCTGAACAACCGCACCGCCTCGCTATCGGGGCGATAGATGCCCGCACCATTGGTCCACGAGCCCACCCAGACCAGCCCTTCGCTGTCTTCGAACAGGGCCGGTAGCCGGTTGGCCGGCAGTGAGGTCGGCGAGTCCGCATCGTGGCGAGTCTGCAGAGTCTGCCCGCTGGACGGATCGTAACGGTTGAGACCGTCTTCGGTGCCTACCCACAATCGCGCCCGCCGATCCACCAGCAGGCTGCGCACCTGCAGGCTGGTCAGTTCTGGCGCGCTGGATGCGGCCACATCCACACGGTCATTGCGCGGGTCATACAGCCGCACCCCCTGCTGGTGCAGGCCGACCCAGATGCGGCCGTCGCGGGCGAAGGCCAGCGCGGTCACGCCACCGGCGCCCAGATCGTCGATCCCGGCCCGAGTAGGTGCATCCTGCCCGGCCGGCCACAGCCAAAGCCCGTCGCGGCAGCCCAAAACCAGCAGCCCATCGCGCCAGGCCAGAGTTTGGATGAAGCGTAGCGCAGCTGGCTGTTCAACCAGCGCCTGCACCTGGCCCGAAGCCCGCTGCACGCGCGCCAGCCCGATTCCGGCAATCGCGGCATACAGCTCAGCATCGCTGCCCGCCAGCGCGGTGATGGCCAGTGGCCCGCTGGGCAGGCCGAGGGGCTGATGGAAACGTCCGTCGGCGCCCAGCCGGACCAGGCCGCCGGCGTTGGTACCTATCCACAGCCCCTCGCTGCCGCCGTACAGGGACAGGATGTGGTTGTCAGGCAGTCCAGCGGCATCACTGCGCCGATGCACCAGCAGACTCTGCCCGTCGAAGCGAAACAATCCGTCCTGGGTGCCCAGCCAAACAAAGCCTTGCCCATCCTGGGCCATTGCCCGAACCGTGCCCTGAGTCAGCCCCAGGCTCTCGTTGAGCTGGCGGAAATGCAGCGTTTCGGCCAACTCCAATGCCCCCGCACGAGAGCTGGACAGCAGCACTAGCGCCAGCGCCAGCCAGCAGACTGCTCGCCTGGACACGCTGTGTGCCTGCGCGCACCTACTCATCCGGTCGACTGCCCACCGCGGCCAGATTGCGCGGGAAGCTCAAGCTGAACTCACTGCCCTGACCGGGCTTGGAGACGCAGTTGATGTCGCCTCCGAGTAACTCATGGGTCAGGTTGTAGACGATATGCAGCCCCAGGCCGCTGCCGCCCTCGCCACGCCGGGTGGTGAAGAATGGCTCGAAAACTCGCCTGCGTATCCCTTCTTCCATGCCCTTGCCGTCGTCGCTCACCCGCAGCCGGACCGTCTCGCCCAGCAATTCTGCCTGAATTCTCACCCTTCCCTGCTGCTCTGGATCAAAAGCGTGCGTCAACGCGTTGAGCACCAGATTGACCACGATCTGGTAGATGGCACCTGGGAAGGTGTCCAGCAGCAGGCCGTCGGGGCAATCCAGCTCTACTTCGACGGCCGAACGCGCCAGCGTTGGATGCAGAGACTGCAGGACTTCCTGCAAGTAGCTCTTCAGCTCGATCTGCCGTCGCTGTTCGCTGGACTGATCGACCGCGACCTGCTTGAAGCTGCGCACCAGATTGCTGGCGTGGGTCAGGTTGCCAAGGATCATCTCCGCGCTGCGCTCGCTGCCGTTGATGAATCCGCTCAACGCCGCCTTGGTCAAGTCGCCGCGCTGCAGGTGGGCAGCAATCTGGCGCACCTGATCACGCAGATGGGACGCAGCGGTCACGGCAATGCCCATGGGGGTGTTGATGTCGTGGGCAACGCCGGCAACCAGATTGCCCAGCGCAGCCATCTTCTCCGCGTCTATCAGCTGGCTCTGGGCCAGAGTCAGCTGCTCCAGTGTGGCGCTGAGATCGGCGACGACCTTCTCCAACTCCGCGGTGCGCTGGGCCACGCGCTGCTCCAATTCCTCGTTGAGCACCTTCAGCTCGGATTCCGCCGACTTGAGCGCATTGATATCCCGATTGGTGCCCACCAGGCGCAGCGCGCGGCCGCTGTCGTCACGCGCCACCGCACGGCCTCGACTAAGCAGCCAGATCCAGCGCTCGTTTCGATCGTGCATGCGGTAGCTGCACTCAAAATCTGTGGTGGACCCGGCGATGTGCTCGCGCAGGGCTCGACGAAAGTTCTGCCGGTCCTGCGGGTGGATATATTCCAGATAGTCCTCGGCGCGCTCGAACTGCAGGTCCGCCGGCAGCGCCAGCACCGGCAGCGGATTCTCGCGATGCAGGTGGTTGCTGCGTACATCCAGATCCCACAATTCGTCTCTGGACCCCCACAGCGCCATCTGCAGTCTGGCCTGGCTTTCCCTTAACGCATCTTCCTGCGCACGTACATCGGTGATGTCGAAGGTGGTACCCACCATCCGCAGCGCTTTACCGTCCTCGCTCTTCTCCACCACTTTGCCGCGACTGAGCATCCAGCGCCAACATTCGTTGTTGTCGCGGGTGCGGTAGCTGACCTCAAAGTACTCAGCCTGACCGGTGACCACGTCCCGAAAAGCCTGATCGAAGGCGGCTTGGTCGTCGGTATGCACATAGGGACGCATGTGAGTCAGCCGCTCGCCGTGACCATGCTGATCGAGCAGCAAATGCGACAAGCGGTTCTCCCGCCGCACCTTGCCTGTGGCGATTTCCGCGTCCCAAAGCTCGCCGCGGCTGCCCCACAGCGACTGCTTGAGTAGTTCTTCGCTGCGGGCCAACTCGCGCGCCGATTCGCGGCGCTCGCGCCACAATCGCTGCAGGAACCAGCCCAGCAAGCCGGCCAGCAGCACCAAGCCGGTCAGATAGCTCAGCAGTGCGGTCGGTGAGATCAATCCGGGCGCCGCCACCGTCAGCGGGATACGGCGCTCATCACCCCACTCCTCACGCCCTTCCAGACGTGCACGCAAATGCAGCTGGTAGTCCCCGGCGTCCAGTCGCGTGAAGGTGAGCTGGCGCCGCGAATGCGGCAGCAATTGCCAGCTCTCATCTACCGGCTCCAGGCGGTAGGCGAAGCGCAGTTCGCGCGCAGGCAGCGGGCGCTCGGCGGCCAGCTCCAGGGTGATCAGATCGTTCTGATTGGGAAGCCACAGTGCGTCGGCGAAGCCGATGTCCAAGCCCTCGCCATCAGAGCGCGCCTTGGCCAGCGCCGGTTGATTGGTAATGAACAGCCCGGCCAGACTGACCCCCGGCGGCGCCCGCTCCAGCTGCACCTGCCCCGGTACAAAACTGGTCATGCCCTGGACACCGCCGAAATGGAAACTGCCATCGCTGGCGCGCAGCGCCGAGCCTACAAAATAGTCCGGCGCGCGCTGTCGGCTGTAGGGCCGCCAGCTCAGCGCCGACATGCCTTCGGGATTGACCTTGGCCAGGCCCGCGGTGGTACTCACCCAGAGCCAGCCGGCATCGTCCTGGAGGATGCCGCCGATGGCATCGGCGGGCAGCCCGTGACGACTATCGATGGGCTCAAAGCCAGTCACTGCACCGCCGCTGTCGCGTTTGGCCAGCAGCAGTCCGTAGCCCTGACTGCCCACCCAAAGCCGCCCGCTGCGATCTTCGAACAAACAGCTGGCAGTGAACACGACGCTGCCGTCGGCGGTCTCCAATACGTAGCGGTCGACTTTGCCGGTAGTCGGATCGAGCCGATTGAGTCCGCCGCGGCGGATTGCCAGCCAGATCTGCCCGTCACTGGTTTGCAGCACGGCGTTGACACTGGCCCCGGACAGCGACTGCGGATCTGCCGGATCATGGCGGTAGTGACGGAACTCGGTGCAGTCAGCGCAGCGCGCATTCAAGCCATCGCGCAACAGGCCCACCCACAGGGTGCCCTGGCGATCGCGGTACAGCGTCTGCACCCCGGGACCGGCCAGACTGCCAGGCACATTCGGATCAGGGAGAAACTGCTCGAACTCGGCGCCGGCATTGGGTCGCAACCAGAGCCCGTGGTTCACCGTGCCCACCCACAGCGCCTGATCATGAGTCAGCACGCTGGTCGGGAGCATTCGCGACAGCGCCTCAGACTGTGCCCAGGGCTGCTCCAGCAGCCCTCGCTCAGGAGCGAAACGGACCAGCCCGCCGCCGTCGATCAGGGCCAGCCACAAGCCGTCCTCAGCAGCTTCGGCGATCGCCGCCACCGCCTGAGTCGGCAGCGCGGCAGGATCGTCCGGATCGGCGAAGCTGCTGACAAAGGCCTCGTCGGCCGGATTGTGGATTGCTGCACCGCCGGTCCAGGTACCAACCCAGATCAAGCCGTCGGCCGCCTCCATCAGCGCGGTCACCCGGTTGCCTGGAAGTCCTTTGGCATCGGCCGGATGGTGATCCCAGCAGCGCGCCGGGACTTCGGCGCTGACCAACAGGCACAGGCCGGCGGTGGTCCCTACCCAAAGCCGCCCACCGTCGTCGCTCATCAACCGCAGCACGGCGTTGTCAATGAGACCGGATTGTTCCTCGCGTCCGCGCTGTGCAACCACCTCGCCCTGCGCATTGAGCGCGTAAAGGCCGTCCCCGCGGGTCCCCAACCAAAGCCTGTCCAGCCCGTCTTCGACTGCCGCCAACGCGCCCTGGGTGTTGTCGGCGCCGGTGAACAGCAGCAGCGGTGCTTCCCCCTCGGTCCAACGCCAGACGTCGTTGTCCACCGCGAGCAGCAGCCCGCGGTGCTGAGTGTCGACGAGCACCCGCTGGCGCGAAGTCCAGGGCAGCTCAAACGGCGGCGCCACAAAGCGGTCGGTCGCGGCGTCGTAGCGCTGCACGCCGGCGGTACGCGTGGAAACCCACAGCTGACCCTGTCGATCCACGGTCAGCGCGCTGATCCCGTCATCGGCCAGCGAGGTGTTGGCGCCGCGTTCGGCGTAGTAGCGATGGATGCGCTGAGTGCGCAGATCGATGCGTGACAAACCGAGCGCCGGTGAAGCTACCCACAGCTGTTGGTCTGGCGTCAGCGCCAACGCCTGCACGTAGTTGTCGACCAGGCTGTTGGGGTCGTCGCGGTCGTGCTTGTAGACCCGCAGTTCCTCGCCGTCAAAGCGTGCCAGCCCGTCCTGAGTGCCGATCCAGACAAAGCCCAGCTGGTCCTGGACCAGGGCCGAAACCGAGGATTGTGGCAGCCCGGCGTTCTCACCCAGGGTGCGAAAGCGTATGCGATCGGAGCCAGCCGCCGCCAGCACGCCCTGGCATACACACAGCGCGATCAACAGCAGCAGCCAACGGCAGCGCATTCGCCCACTGACGGCGCAATAGCGATGAGCCGATTCGCTGCTCGCGGCCTCCTGCGGTGGCGATTCCCGCTCGATTACCGCCACTCCCCTTTGCTGCAAGCGAGTCAACTTGAGCCTATTCGCCGACCGCATTGATGGCAAGGGACTGCCCTGACTGATTGCTCACGACTGAGATGCGGCGCCCTGGGGTGAACCCGCAGTCTCCGGGCGGTTTGCCGCAAGCCGAGCGGCCGAGCGATAATTGACGGCTACTTTTGCCAAAGTCACGAGGCCTGTATGACCGAAGTCGTCATCGCCGCTGCCAAGCGCACTGCAATCGGATCCTTCCAGGGCGTCTACGACGGCGTCCCCAGCACCCAGCTGGGCAGCACCGCCATCGCGGCCGCCTTGGAGGCGGCGAAGATCGCCCCCGACGCAGTGTCGGAGGTGATCATGGGTTGCGTACTGCCGGCGGCGCTGGGCCAGGCGCCTGCGCGCCAGGCATCGCTGGGCGCAGGCGTGCCGATAGCGGTGGGCTGCACGACCATCAACAAGGTCTGCGGATCGGGCATGAAGGCGATGATGTTGGGCCATGATCTGATCAAGGCCGGCTCGGCGCAGGTCGTGGTGGCCGGCGGCATGGAGTCGATGACCAACGCGCCGTACATGCTGCCCGGCGCTCGCGGCGGCTATCGTATCGGCGACCAGAAGGTCCTCGACCATATGATGTACGACGGCCTGGTCAATCCCTATGACGGCCAGGCGATGGGCGTATTCGGGGAATCCTGCGTGGAGAAATACGGATTCACTCGCGAGGAACAAGATGAATACGCCGCAGCCAGCGTGACCCGCGCACAAACCGCCGCCGCACAGGGCCATTTCCAGGCGGAAATCGCCCCGGTCACGGTGAAGACCCGCAAGGGCGAGGTGGTCATTGACGCCGACGAGGAGCCGGGTCGCATTGACGTTTCCAAGATCCCTGGGCTGCGACCGGCCTTCAAGCGCGACGGTGGGACCATCACCGCGGCCAGTTCGTCAAAGATCTCCGATGGCGCCGCAGCAACGGTGCTGCTCAGCGCCGACCACGCGGCCAGCCTCGGGGTCAAGCCGCTGGCGCGCATCGTAGCCCACAGCACCCATGCGCAGGAGCCGGCCTGGTTCACCACCGCGCCGGTGAGCGCGCTGCAGTCGGTGTTGGCCAAATCCGGCTGGAGCGTCGCCGATGTCGATTTATTCGAGATCAACGAGGCCTTCGCGGTGGTTGCGATGGCGCCAATGCGTGAGCTGGGCATCGCCCACGACAAGCTCAACGTCAACGGCGGCGCCTGCGCGTTGGGTCACCCCATCGGCGCCTCGGGTGCACGTATCGTGGTCACGTTGCTGCACGCCCTGCAGCAGCGCGGCGGCAAGCGCGGCGTAGCCTCGCTGTGTATAGGCGGCGGCGAAGCGACCGCGATCGCGATCGAACTGCTTTGATAGGGCTGATCTGATTGGGCTGATCTGATCGGACTGCGATAGCGCGTAACGGCTTTGCGCTACCGCCACTCTCAATATGCCGACAAGGACGCCAGCGATGCGAGCTCTGTCGAAAATCCCGCTGCTGCTGATCCCGGCGCTGCTGCTCAACGGCCTGATGTTCGCGGGTTACCCGACCAGCAGCCCGCTGGCCCAGTTCACCCTGCCCAGCGGCGCCGCCTTCGTGTTCGGCTGGTACGAGATCATCCTGATCATCGGCCTTGCGGCGCTGTATCTGGAAGTGCTCAAGTCCACCGCCACCGGCACCGGCTCGGTGCTCGACCACGCCCTGTCGCTAGCCCTGTTTGTGATCCTGCTGCTGGAGATGCTCCTCGCCCCCATCGGCGGCGACCCAGCCTTCCTGCTGCTGGTGCTGCTGTGTTTGTTTGACGTGGTGGCGGCGTTTACGGTGTCGATTGCGGTGGCGCGGCGGGATATGGGATTTCATCGCTGAGGGCCCAGGGAAGAGGGCCCAGGGCACAGACGCCTGCTCCCTATCCTGGGCCCTGAGCCCTGGGCCCTGTGCCCTACAGTTGCCAGCCCTTCTCAGCCCTCAGCCCTTCGCTTCAATCTCAACCCGCCGCACCAACAACAACTCACAGGCCCCGGCCCCGGTGTCATTGCGGGTCAGTGA
>JAUIFV010000122.1 GCA_030430155.1 Gammaproteobacteria bacterium | reverse complement strand
ATCGCGCCGCGTGCAGGGCGCCGGCGGCAAAAAGACTGCGCTGATCGGCCCGATGGGTGAGCTCCAGACATTCTCCCGGGCCGGCAAAGCAAACCTGATGGTCACCGATGACCTCGCCGACCCGAGTGCTGACTATCTGCACCGCCTTGGCTCCGCTGCGACCGCCGCGTTGCTCATCAACGGTGGCAGCCAAAGCGCGCGCGGTACCCGAGGGCGCGTCGAGCTTATGCTGGTGGTGGGTATCGATCAGAGACACATCCCAATCGCTGGGCAGCGCCGCAGCACAAAGCCGCAACGCTTGCTGGAGCACGGCCACACCCAGAGAGAAATTCGCTGCCCACAGCACCGGAATCTGCTCTGCCGCCGCGCGCAGCTTTTCGACAGCCTGCTCATCGTATCCGGTCGTTCCGCTCACCAAGGGGAGGCGGCGCTGCACGCACTGCTGCAGTAGCGCCGGAAGAGCCGCGGGCAAGCTGAAATCAACCACCACGTCCGCGGCCAACGACTCCGGCCATTCGCCAGGCGTTGCCCCCGCCAAGGTCAGCGCCGAATCATTCTCAATCAGCGCCAGAACTTCGCGACCCATTCGTCCGCTGGCGCCGTGAACGAAGATGTTGGTGGTCGTGGTCGGGCTAATGTGCGGCATAGGATTGGCGTGCCCTTGTGCAATTGCCTATACACTCGTTGCGGTGTGCGCGCGCACACGGCTGGAATGAACGAGGATCAATCATGGGAGAGACCTGCATGTCAGTTGCCAAGATCATCGAAATCACTGCCTCCTCCACCAAGGGATTCGAAGACGCAGTTTCGCAAGGAATTGCCCGCGCCCATGAAACCGTCAAAGGCATCAAAGGGGCCTGGGTCGCCGAACAGAAAGTCGTGGTCAACGACGGCCAAGTCACGGAGTATCGAGTCACTTTGAAAGTCAGTTTCATACTCGGCGGCGATAGCTGATCGGAGTACATCCGGGCGGGGTCACTCGGCTGATCCCCGCTCGCTGACCCAGGCGAGCGCCACGCGGAGCAGGTCCCCGACGATCTGCTGCGTCGCCGCCGCGCGCTCGGCATCCCAGGGAAACGGCGGCGCCTCGTCCATATAGCTGTCCTGGGTCATTTCCATCTGCACCGCATGCACACCGTCCGACGGATTCCCGTAGCGGCGGGTGATGAAACCACCTTTGAAGCGGCCATTGGCCACCCAGCGATCCCCGGCCACGGCATCCAGCCGTTGAGTGAGCTTGCGCAGCAGCCCATCCGCCGCGCTGGCGCCATCGGCGGTACCCAGATTGAAGTCGCTCAAGCGGCCCTCGAAAAACATCGGGCAGATGCTGCGTATGGAATGCCCTTCCCACAGCAACACTGAACCGTATTGGCTCCGTAAGCGTTCGATCTCCGCGGCCAGCGCCCCGTGGTACGGCTGCCAATAGGCCTCAACCCGAGCCTGCTGATCGCTCAGATCGGGCTCGCAAGTGGGCCGATAGAGCGCGCGACCATCGAATGCGGTTAGCGGCAGCAGACCGGTTTCGGCGCGCCCCGGATACAGCGGAGCACCGTCGGCGGGCCGGTTCAGGTCGACCACGTAGCGCGACCAATGCGGCCGTATCAAGCTGGCGCCCAGAGCTACTGCCAGCGGCTGGTAGAAGCGACCCACATGCCAATCGGTGTCGGCGACCTGCAGCGCCCAAGGCTGCATGCGCTCGGCAATGGCCGGCGGTATCGCGGTGCCGTCATGGGGCAGGCTGATCAGCAGCGGCTGACTGCCTTGGTGGAGGGTGTATGCGGAGGTCATCAGTTGAACAGCACCACTTCTTCAGACGAGGTTGGATGAATCGCCACGGTGGCATCGAAATCGGCCTTGGTCGCGCCCATTTTCACCGCTACCGCGAAGCCCTGCATCATTTCATCGACGCCCGGGCCGAGCAGATGCAGCCCGACCACGCGCTGCTCGTTGCCGACGCATACCATCTTCATAAAACTCTGTCCGGCATCGGCCGACGCCAACGACCACTGCATCGGTCGGAATCGAATCCGATAGCTGCGCACCTGATCGACCCCGTGGGCCTGTATCGCGGCTTCCTCGGTGAGACCGACAGTCGCCACAGGCGGATGCGAGAACACCACGGTCGGCACATTCTCAGCGACGAAGCGCGCCTGCTCATCGCCATTGAATAGTCGGTCGGCCAGCTTGCGCCCCTGCACGATAGCCACCGGGGTGAGTGCGATGGGGCCGGTCAGATCGCCCAGCGCATAAACCCCATTCTGGTCGGTGTTCTGCCACTGGTCGACGATCACGTGGCCCTGCGCATCGGTGCGCACGGCGCTGTGCTCCAGACCCAGGTCGTCACTGTTGGGCTGCCGACCAACGGCCTGGATCACCGCATCGAAGCCGCCCACCTGTTCGCCGCCGGCAAATTCCAGGCACAGACCTTTGTCATCCTTGAAGATGCGCTCGGTGCGAGCGCCCGTGAGTACACGAATGCCGTGGGCGCCCAGATGCTCGGCCAGCGCCATACCCAGATCGCAGTCGAAATGGCTAAGCAGTCGACCACCGCGAGCCACCACCGTGACCTCCGATCCCAGCGCCGCGAAAACGCCGGCCAACTCCACGGCGATATAGCCCGATCCGATCAGCACCACCCGCTTAGGCTGTGCACTCAAGGCAAAAAAGCCGTCAGAGTCGATCGCCAGTTCGCCGCCGGGCAGGTCCAGGTGGGTCGCCCGGGCGCCGGTGGCGAGAATGATGTGCTCGGCGCTGTAGGCCACGCCGGCCACCTCTACCTGGCCCGCGCCAACTAGCCGGCCGCGACCCGCAATGCGGCTGATTCCGGCCTCAGCCAGGCGTCGGATGTAGGACTGGTGAATGCGCTTGATGTAGGCCTCACGCTGAGCAACGAAGTGCGCCCAATCCAGCGTCCCCACACTGAGCTTGAATCCATAACTTTGCGCCAATCGAATCTGCTCTGCGGCCTCGGCCGCGTACCACATGGCCTTCTTGGGCACACAGCCCACGTTGACGCAGGTGCCACCCAATGCGCCGCCTTCAATCAGGCCGACCTTGGCGCCGTGCTTGGCGGCGCGAAAGGCACTGGCCAGCCCGCCCGACCCCGGGCCCACCACCAGCAGATCAAATTGCGTGTCGCTCATTGGCTTTGCACTCCAGATTCAGATCGATCACTGCGAACGTTCCGTACTGCCTCCGATCCCCCTTCAATCGCAGCGGGTGACCACCCGCGCCGGCCGAAACGGAGTCGGATCAATGTCGGTGGATTGATCGAGCATCAGCTGGCGCAGCAATGCGCCGGTCGCCGCCGACATGCTTACGCCCAGCATGCCGTGTCCGGTCGCCAGCCACAGGTTGGCATAGCCCGGCGCCAGACCGATCAATGGCAGATCGTCAAAGACCATTGGCCGCCAGCCCTGCCACCTTTCGACCACGGACTCACCCACCGGGTCCAGCAGATATTCTCGTGCAGCCCGCTCCAGCGCTGCCAGGCGCCGAGGATTGAGGCTGTCGTCGTAGCCGGAGAACTCCATCGTGCTGCCCAACCGGTAGCCGCTGTCCCAGGTGGTCACGCAAACGCTGCGCTCCTTGAGCACCAAAGGCAGCCGCGGTGCACGCTGCGGTCGAGAGTAGGTGATCGAATAGCCCTTGCCGGGCTGTATGGGCACCTGCAGATCCAGTCCCTTCAGCAGCGGCGGCGACCAGGCGCCAACTGCGGCAACCACCTGGCGCGCGGCGAAGCGTCGTCCATCGGCGCTGACCACCGCCTGGACCTGATCGGCGCGCCGCTCGAAGCCGCTTACCGACGCATCCTCAACGACCACGCCGCCAGCCTCGCGAACCAAACGGGCCAGTTCGGCTACGTAGCGGTCAGGACGCAGCTGGGCGTCGTTTTCATGGCGCAGGCCGCCAATCACGCTGTCGTTCAGCGCCGGCTCCAAGGCCCGAACGGCCGCGCCGTCCAGTAGCGTCGCGCCCAAGCCGAGCCGGCCCATGCGTTCAGGCAGGTCAGCGTACTCGTCGAAGACGCGCTGCTCGCGGAACACATAGAGCAGGCCCTCGGCGCGATACTCGCACTGCATGCCGGTATCGGCGATCAGCTGCTGCAGCAGTTCCGCCGATTGTTTCAGCAACACCGCCCTGGCCGTCGTGGCCTGCTCCACCGCCGCGCCGCGACAGCGCAGCGCGAAGCGTATCAGCCAATGCCACAGAGCCGGATCCATCCGCGGCCGGATGTACAGCGGCGCATCGCTGCGCCCCATCCACGCCAGCGCGCGGCGCAGCGCCGCCGGTTCGGCCAGCGGCGGCGCGTGGCTGGGCGTCAGCGTGCCGCAGTTGCCGTGCGAACTGCCCGCGCCAGGTCCGCGTGCATCGAGCACCGTGACCTGCCGGCCCGCCTTAAGCAACTGATAGGCGCTGGATAGTCCGATCACGCCGGCGCCGATGATCAGCACATCGGACTGACGCAGGTGTGCATTCATAAACAGCTTGCTTCCTCAAGATGCGAACGACCGGTTGCTCTCAACCAGCCCGCGATGTTGGTAAACCTCATATCGCTCATTCCCGCGCCGAGACACAGGCCGTACACAGGGTCAGGGTGGGATCCAGGCGCAGCCGGCGCAAGTCGATGGGCTCATCGCAGTCGGCACAATAGCCGAAATCCTCCGCTTCCAGGCGCTGTAGAGAAGAGTCGATGCGGCGCAAGCGCTGGCGCTGACGCTGCACCACGGCCAGCGCCATCGCCTGGCCCTGCATCGCGTCCATGCGCGACAAGCGACCGACGCTGGCCTGGTCCAGCTGCACCGGCTTGGCCGCCTCCTCGGCGCCGTCCAGACTCTCGCGCAGCCGCTCGCGTTCGGCGATCAGCAGCGCTCTCAACTCGGCACGAGATTGCTCCTCCATCGCCGCGCTACTGGTCCGGCAGCGGAATGAATTCGGATTCGCCCGGCACCGCGGCAAAGCGCCCTTGGCGCCAGTCCGCTTTGGCCTGCTCGATGCGCTCGGCGCGGGAGGAGACGAAGTTCCACCACAGGTGCCGTTCACCATCCATCGATGCGCCGCCGAATATGGCAATGCGGCTGTCGACTCTCGCGACTAGATCCACGGGCACGCCTTCGGTCAACACCGCCATAGCTCCCGCGGCGATCTTCTCGCCCGCCAGCTCGATCTCCCCCTCCAGCACATAGATCGCGCGCTCGGCATGCTCGGCATCCAGCTGCCAGCGCGCGCCGGACTGGACGCTGCCGGCCAGATAGAGCGTCGGCGAGTACACCGCCACAGGGGAGCGCAGCGACTGGTAGGTGCCGGCCACGACGGTCAAATCCACCCCAGGCTCGGAAATCTGCGGCAGGTCCTCGGCGGCATGGTGATCGAAGCTGGGCGCGACCTCTTCGGACGCTTGCGGCAGGGCGACCCAGGTTTGCAGCCCGTACAGCTGGTGCCCGGCAGATCGCGCCAGTGGCGGGGTACGCTCGGAGTGGACGATGCCGCTGCCGGCAACCATCCAGTTGACGTCGCCCGGAACGATGTCCTGCACCGACCCCAGGCTGTCGCGATGACTGATCACGCCGTCGAACAGGAAGGTCACCGTGGCCAGATTGATATGCGGATGAGGGCGCACATCGATGCCCTGCCCTGGCACAAAGCTGGCCGGCCCCATCTGGTCGACAAAGATGAATGGCCCGACCAGCCGCCGACGCATACTGGGCAGCACTCGACGGACTTCAAAGCCGCCCAAATCCCGGGCCTTGGCCTGCAGCATCAGCTCAATTGCAGACATCGATCGCGTACACCTCAGCATCCAATCGATCCAAAGCATAGCCCTTCGGCGCCGCCATCCCGAAGCCGGAAGCTGTCAGATTGACCGCCGCAACCCGCGCTTCGCTACACCCTGGGCCCTGAGCCCTCCTCCCTGTGCCCTCGCCGAACTCATACCGGAACCCTTCATGCCGACGCGGCTATGCTTGAGGCCACTTCCAACAAGCGAGGTTGGCTATGCGTATCGTTGTGCTTGGACTGATGTTGGCTGCACTGTCGCTGGCGGGCTGCGCCACCGGCGGCTATCGCGAGGCCGGATACTCCGACTACTGCCGCGACTGCGGCGTGGTGCGGCGGATCGAACGGGTCTATGGCCCCGGCGGCAGCAGCGGCGGCGGTGCGGTGGCCGGCGCGATTATCGGCGGCGTGCTCGGCAATCAGGTCGGCAAAGGCAGCGGACGCAAGGCCGCAACGGTAGCTGGCGCTGTGGCCGGTGGGGTAATTGGCAATGAGATTGAGAAGGATGCCAACGACGCGCCCCGTTTTGAGATCACCGTGGAACTCAACGACGGCCGGCGCCGGGTGTACACCCAGCGCGACAGCTTTGGCCTGCGTCCCGGCGATGAGGTGATCGCTGAAGCGCGGCGGGTGCGACCGCGCTACTGATCGCCGACCGGACCGGGTGATCCACCTCCCGTCTGTCGCACGATCTGTATTGCAGGAGCGCACCCGACTGTGCGTTCCTGCAACGCAGTAGCCGGGCAAGCTGGCTATACTCGCGAACTTTGATTTGGGATCGGACAGCGTGCGTATACGGTTTGCCGCTCTGTTTCTGCTCGGCGCGATCGGCAGCGCCTACGCCGAAGGTCGGGTCGTCGAGACTGTAGTCGACCCGGACTATCTGGCCAGCATTGTCGATGACGAAATGGGCCCGCCGCTGCCGCGCGGATTTGGCGCCGGGGAGCGGGCGCGCTGGCAGCTGCCGGCGACGCTGAGCGGCTCGATGCCGCCGATGGGTCAGTTGCACACCCCGGCCGAGTATGAGTTCAACGACGGGCTGCTGATGCGCTGGGGCAGTTTCAACAGCCTGATCACCGAGATGGCCGTCGCCATCACCACCATCGAAGCCGAGGCCAAGCTGTTCCTGGTGGTCGGCAATGCCAGCCAGCAGAACAGCGCCAGCGCCACCCTGAGCGGTGCCGGCGCCGACCTGTCCAGAGTCGAATTCGTGCAGGCGCCAACCGACTCGGTGTGGATGCGCGACTACGGTCCGCGCTTCATTGAAGACCAGTTCCAGCGGGCCATCGTTGACCACGCCTACAATCGGCCGCGGCCACGCGACAACGCCATTCCCGCGGCATTGGCCGGCCTTTGGGGCGATACCCGCTACGAGATTGGGCTGACCCACGGCGGCGGCAACTTTCATCTATTCGATGACGGCGACGCCTTCATGACCCGGCTGATCAACGATGAGAACCCGGGCTTGAGCGACCAGGAGATTGCCGATCGCTATGTGGCCTACCAGAATCTCGGTCTTACCCTGGTCCCGGCCTTTCCACAGAGCTTCGATTCCACCCAACACATCGACATGTGGATGCTGCCAGTGGCGCGCAAGACGGTGATTCTGTCGCGCTACCCGCAGTCAGCCGGCAGTCCGCACACGATTACCGAAAATCTATCCACCGATCTGGCCAACAGCGGTTACCAGGTCCTGCGCACGGACGGCTGGCAGGCTAGCGGCAGCCACTACACCTACACCAATTCGGTGATTCTCAATCGGCTGGTGCTGATGTGCCGCTTCAACGGCTACGAAAGCGAAAACGCCGCCGCACTGGCGGTATTCCAGCAGGCCTTTCCAAACCACGTGATCGCCCAGGTCGATTGCAGCACCATCATCCACTCTGCCGGCGCCATCCACTGCATCGTCATGCACGTGCCGGCGGTGGGCGTGCTGTTCCGAGATGGCCTGGAGTAGCGCTATTCCCGCTGCGACTTGTGGTGCTCGGCCAATGAACGCACCAACAGGCCGATACCACCGGCCAACAGCACCAGTATCAGCAGGGTGTTGAACAGACTGGTGGGGCGGAAGTAGATGCTCATGTTGACCAGGATGCCGGCCAGCACGATGACCAGGCCGGCCAATGTCAGCAGCCAACCGATGACCGACCGGCCGTTGAAGAACATCGCGCCGACGCCAACGATGAACGGGATCAGCGACAGTCCAAAGGCGTTGTAGCCCCATAACCGCCAGCCGCCGGTGGTGACGTGGACCTGGTTGGTCAACAGCCAGAAGCCGGCCACCGCCATCACGAAGCCGACCAGAAACTCGCCCAGACCGCCACTGGTTCCGCCAGGGCCCTTGAATTCGCCCCTCCCTCGATCACTCATTGCTAGCCTCGCACTGTCCGCGCCATAACGGATTTGCCGTTACTCTACACACTCCGTTCCCGCAACGGATACCAGGGAGGCCGCCGCCAGTCGTGTCCATCGCCCGCCGGGCCATCGCGTGGTTCTGTCTGTATCTGCTGGCCTCTTCGGTGGTCACCTACTTCTTCGCAGACAGCACCGACGTGGTGCTGATCTGGCCGCCGGCAGCCGTGGCCTTCACCCTGGTGCTGATCGAGGGACCGCGCTGGTGGCCGCTGATCGCGCTCAGCGTGACTGTCATGCACTTGCTCTGGTCACCGGTGCCGGCCGCGTTCCTGGCCTTCTCCGCCGCCGCCAATTCCCTCGGGGCCCTGGGCGGCTACGTCGCGGTACGCGCCTTTGGGGGCGTGGACATCAAGGTGCTGAAGGTTCGAACCGGCTTCGTGCTCACCTTTGCCGGCGCGGTGCTGGCCGCGGTTAGCGCCAGCGTCGGCGTCGCTGGGCTGTGGTATGCGGGCATGCTCGAGGGCAGCGTTTGGGATGCCGCTGCCAAGTGGTTCATGGGCGACATGCTCGGCCTGCTGACGCTCACGCCAACCCTGATGATGCTGCACCGCGCCTGGCAGCGCGGCCAGCTGGGCGAACCGGATCTGAGCTTCGCGAACATCAAGGAGAAGCTGTGGTGGACGCTGTCGATGATCGCCGCGCTGGCGCTGATGCTGCGTCTGGCCCGCGACTCCCAGGCCTATGCCCTGGGACTGAGCAGCCTGCCGCTGGCCCTACTGCTGTGGAGCGCGCTGCGCTTCGAACCGCCGCTGACTGCATTGGCAACCAGCGCGCTGGTGTTGGTGTCGACCATCCTCGCCGGGCGCGGTTTCGCCGGCTTCACGCCACCGGCGTCGCTGCTGGAATCCACCGTACTGTTGATCTTCATGAGCCTGTTTGCGGTGATTCCGCTGGTGGTCTCGGCGGCGACCTTTGAAACCCGCGTAGCGGCAATGGCGCTGTTCCGCCGCGCCACCATCGACCGCCTGACCCAGCTGCCAAACCGCGCCGCCTTTGAGGAAGAGGCGCAGCGCTGGCTGCAGGATCAGCCCCGCGGCGGCGCCGCGTTGGCCTACATTGACCTGGATCAGTTCAAGATCATCAACGACAGTTTCAGCCACGCCGAAGGCGATGCGTTGGTACAGCAGCTGGCGGCCCTGCTCAAGGCCAGTCTGGGTCCGGCCGACTATTTGGCGCGCGTCGGCGGCGACGAATTTGCCCTATTGCTGCACGGGGTGGACGCGGATCAGGCCGCGTCTCGCTGCAAAACGCTGCTGCGCGGGATCAGCGACTATCGCCACGCCGTCGGCAGTCGCGTCCTTACCGTCACCGCCAGCTGCGGACTGGCGCCGATGGGCGGCGCGCCTGCCGATGCCCGCACCGCCTATGCCGATCTGCTTTCGCGCGCAGACGCCGCCTGTTTCACTGCCAAGGAACTGGGTGGAAACCGGGTGCAGCTGGCCGACCCGGGCGACAGCGCGGTCGCTCAGCGCAGTACCGCAATGGCCTGGGCGGTGCGCCTGAAGGAGGCCCTCGGATCCAAACAGATCGAGCTCTATTGCCAGTCCATCGTGCCCATTCGTGCCGGCCATACGGCAGCGGCAAGATCGCGGCATCTGCATCTGGAAATCCTGCTTCGACTCAAGGGCGAAGAAGGCGAGCTGCTGCCTGCTCAGGTGGTCCATGCCGCCGAACGTTTCGGGCTGGCGCCGCGGCTGGATCAGCACATGTTCGATCGCACGCTGGACTGGTTTGAGCACAACCCACAGGCCGCCGACCGCGTCGCCACCGTGGCCATCAACCTTTCCGCCCACTCGGTGGGTTCCAAGGAAACCATCGGCTTTATCCGCGAGCGGCTCAAGCACAGTCGCCTGCCGGCCAGCTGCATTTGCTTTGAGATCACCGAAACCAGCGCCATTGCCGATCTGGACCGCGCCCAACAGTTCATCGGCCAGCTGCGCGCGCTCGGCTGTCGCTTCGCGCTGGATGATTTCGGCACCGGCTTTTGCTCGTTCGCCTATTTGTCCAAGCTGGACGTCGATTACTACAAAATTGACGGCAGCTTCGTGCGCGAGGTCGAGCGCTCGCCGCTGGCCCTGGCCATCGTCCGCTCGATGGCCGAAATTGGCCGTTCCCTGGGCAAACAAACCATCGCCGAATACGTCGAATCCGACGCCATCCGCAAGCGCATCGCCCTACTCGGCGTGGACCACGCCCAGGGCTATGCCATCGACAGGCCGCAGTCGTTGGACAGCTACTTCGGCCAACCGCAGCAACCCGGCAAGCGGGGGGTGGCTTGAAGAGCAGTGCCAGTAGCCAGTAAGAGCAACGGCGGAGAGACTGAGATGTTCAGGGCCAAGGTGAAGGGCCCAGGGCACAGGGCCTAGGGCACAGGGCCTAGGGCACAGGGCCTAGGGCACAGGGCCCAGGGCACAGAGAGCAGATCGAGGCAGTGGCGCGATGCAGCGCCGGTCCGGCTCAGATCTTCACCTGGCCGCGCAGGATCTGCCACCACATCACCCAGTCGCCGATCAGGCTGTAGATCGGGTGCTTGAAGGTGGCCGGGCGGTTGTGTTCGAAGTAGAAATGGCCGACCCAGGCGAAGCCGTAGCCGACCAGGGGCATGCCGAGCAGCCACCAGGGGTTGGCGGTGGCGACGGCGACGCCGAGCAGAACCAGGACCAACCAACTGCCGATGAAATGCAGTCGACGGCAGCGCAGGTCGCTGTGCTCGCCCAAGTAGTAAGGGTAGAACTCGGCGAAACTGGCGAAACCGTCTTTGTGCTGCGCTTGGGCGCTGTCGGTCATAACGTACTCCTGCGTTGAGCCTACCGCAGTATAGTCGCGCAGCTGTGGCCTGGATGTCGCCGATGTGACAACCGCCCGGCGGGTTCACGAGTCCTTGGCCAGCCCCCGGGCGCGAACCAGGCCGCGGTCGCCAAAGCGCGCTCGGATCTGGTCTTCGACACCGCTGGGTTTGCGCTGCGCGGAAAACAAATCGTCTTGCGGCTGGCCTTCGGTCAGCTCGAAACTGACCCCCAGCAGGCGCAGAGCGGGCTCGTTCTGAGCTTGCCACCATTGCTCCAGCAACTCTCGACCGCAGGCATAAAGGGTCCCGGTTTCGGCGCTGGGCGGGCGCATCTGGCGCTGGCGGGTGTGCGTAACGAAGGGCGGCTGACGCAGCTTGAGCTGCACAACGGCGGCCAGATGATTACTGTCGCGCAGACGGACTACTGCGCGTTCGGTGAGCCGCATCAGCATCGCCAGCGCCGCATCCAGACTGTCGATGTCGCGATCAAAGGTCTCCTCGGCACCAATCGACTTCTCCTCCCGATTTACCACCACCGGGCGCTCGTCGATGCCCATCGCCAAACGACGCAAGGGCTCGGCGCGGTTGCCCAGTATCCGGCTGAGCAGTGCCGGCACGGCGCGCTGCAAATCGCCAATCCGGTGGATGCCGGCGGTCTGCAGCCTGGTGGCGGTCTTCTCCCCGACCATCCACAGCTTGTCTACAGGCAAGCCGGCGAGCAACTCGACCGCCTCTTCGGGACTGATCTGCATGATTCCGTCCGGTTTGCCCAACCCGCTGGCCAACTTGGCCAGCAGCTTGTTGGCGGCCACACCCACCGTGCAGGCCAGCCCGGTGCGGTGGCGAATCTGCTCCTTCAGAGCGGCCGCCATCGCCATCGGCGTGCCCAGCAGGCGCCGACTGGCGCTGACGTCGAGGAAGGCCTCGTCCAGGGACAATCCCTCGACTTGCGGGGTGAAGCTGCGGAACACCTCGAAAATCTGCGCCGAAACTTGTGCATAACGCGCCATGCGCGGCGCCAGATAGACCCCGTCCGGACAGCGCTGCCGCGCGATGGCGGTCGGCAACGCCGAGCCGACGCCGAAAGCCCGGGCCTCGTAGCTGGCGGTGGCCACCACACCGCGCCGGCCGGTGCCGCCAACAATCACCGGCCTGCCGCGCAGCGCCGGGTTGTCGTGCTGCTCCACGGCGGCATAGAAGGCATCCATGTCCACGTGCAGGATTGCGCGCTCGGCGCTGGGTGGGCTGACGGCCACGGTATCGAGTCCTGACAAAGCCATCGAAGTATCCCACGGCATCCCGGCCCACTGCCGCGTCCGTCGCGTCGAGCCGACGCCGATGCTGACCAGATGCTGACAGGGGGACTAAAGGCACACACATAAAGTGATATCACTTTGATATCCTATAGACTCCAAAGGTGGAGCACGTCCATGCAAGAAAAAATCCTGAATAGTCCTGCCGGCATACCGGCGCTGCTGATGATCATCACCGGCATCCTGGTCAGTCTGGGTCTGATCATCGGGCCGCATCTGCTCTCGGTGGGGATTCCCCTGCTGCTGATCTCGCTGTTCGCCTGCGGTGGCTTGTTCACCGTGCAGCCCAATCAGGGTCGCGTACTGCAGCTGTTTGGTCGCTACGTCGGCACCGAACGCAACCCCGGCCTACGCATTACCAACCCCTTCTACACGCGCACTGCGGTGTCGCTGCGGGTGCGCAACTTCGAGAGCTCCAAGCTCAAGGTCAATGACCTGGACGGCAACCCCATCGAGATCGCCGCGGTGGTGGTGTGGCAGGTGGTGGACACCGCGCAAGCGGTCTTTCAAGTCGATGACTACGCCGATTTTGTGGAAATCCAGTCCGAGGCGGCGATCCGCTCGCTGGCCAGCAGCTACCCCTACGATCAGCACGACGACGATCAGATTGCCCTGCGCAGCCACGCTGACAAGGTCGCCGACCATCTGGCCAGGGAACTGCAGGAGCGCTTGAGCGACGCCGGCGTGCAGGTGCTCGAAGCGCGCATCACCCACCTGGCCTATGCGCCGGAAATCGCCCACGCGATGCTGCAGCGACAGCAGGCATCGGCGATCATTGCCGCCCGCACAAAGATCGTCGAAGGTGCGGTGGGCATGGTGCACATGGCGCTGGAAGAGCTCGACAAGCAGGGGCAAATCGAACTGGACGAGGAGCGGAAAGCGGCCATGGTCAGCAATCTGCTGGTGGTGCTGTGCAGCGATCGCGGCACCCAGCCCGTGGTCAATACCGGCACGTTGCACAACTAGGCTATGCCTGCACGTAAGGCCTTTCCCCTGCGCCTGAGCGAGCCGATGCTCAACGCCCTGCAGCGTTGGGCAGAAGACGAGTTGCGCAGTCTCAACGCCCAAATCGAGTACGCGCTGCGTGAGCAGCTCCGCCGCCAGGGGCGCTGGCCGTTAGCCAAAGAAGACCAGGAAGAGGAGCCCAAGTCGTAGACTTGGGCGACCTCGTGTGGCAACCAAGGGCCGTCTAGCCGATGCGATCCATCCCTATGCTGCGATCGAGCACGCAACGCCGCCGCGCATTTGCGCTGGGCCATATCGAGGTGCTCATAGACGAACAGGCCTACGCGATGACTCGCGGCGTACTGCACTCACGAGCGCTGCATCGCGCAAGCGGCAAGCCGGTCGCGGCTGTCCCCAAGCTGCGTCGCCAGCTGCAAGGCGCGTTGAGCCGACCCGCCTGGGCAGCGCAGTCGCAGCGGCATCAGCGACTGCAACGGCCGTTGCCCGCTGCCCTGCCCCGTTCCACTTTGCCGCGCACTGTCTATCCCAACCTGCTGATAGACATCGGCCCGGATCGCTACGGACGCCCCTGTCGGCTGCAGCCTGCGGCGGCTCACGCCTGGCAGCGCATGCACGCCGCCGCCGACGCCGCCGGAATCGAGCTGGAGTTGGTCTCAGGGTTCCGCTCGGTCGGATACCAGCAGGCCATCTGGCGGCGCAAGCTGGCGCGAGGACAAGATCCGCTACAGATCGCTCAGGTCAGCGCCATCCCCGGCTACAGCGAACACCACAGCGGCCGCGCCCTGGACCTGGCCAGCGGCCCCGACCCGGTCCTGGAGCAGTCCTTCGCCAAAACCGCCGCCTACCGCTGGCTACAAGCGCATGCCGCCCGATTCGGTTTCCGGGAAAGCTACCCGCCCAACAACCCCTACGGCATCGTCCCCGAACCCTGGCACTGGTGCTGGCAGCGCCAGCCCTCTGCCCTTCTGGGCCCTGTGCCCTGAGCCCTGGGCCCTATCCCTTAACGACCCGATAACAAGGCTTATACGGCTCCGCACTAGGAATCTTCATCCGATTCTGAGCGACAAAATCTTGCAGCAGCAGATCCAGCGCCTGCATGATCTCCGGCTCGCCGTTGAGCTCATAGGGCCCGTGCTGCTCGATCAGGCGGATACCCTCTTCCTTGACGTTGCCGGCAACGATGCCGGAGAAGGCCCGGCGCAGATTCGCGGCCAGTTCGTGCTGGTCCTGATCGCGGCGCAGATTCAGATTCGCCATGTTGGCGTGGGTGGGACTGAAGGGCTGCTGGAAAGCCTTCGGCATGTGCAGGGTCCAGTTGAAGAAGAAGGCGTCCTTGTTGTTGATCCGATTGCCGCGAACCTGATCAATGCCCTTGGCCATCAGCTGTGCCACTTCAGCCGGGTCATCGATGACGATGCGATAGCGCTGGGCAACCGAGTCACCCAGAGCCAGGCGCAGGAACTGATCAATCTGTTCGAAGTAGCGCGCGCTGCCGGCCGGACCGGTGAAGACCAGCGGGAACGGCAGCTGCGCATTCTGCGGATGCAACAGGATGCCGAGCAGGTACAGGATCTCCTCGGCCGTACCGACGCCGCCGGGGAAGACCACGATGCCGTGACCGAGCCGTACGAAGGCCTCCAGGCGCTTCTCGATGTCCGGCATGATCACCAGCTGGTTGACGATCGGATTCGGCGATTCGGCGGCGATGATGCCGGGCTCGGTGATACCGATATAGCGATTGCTGCGCCGGCGCTGCTTGGCGTGGGCGATGGTCGCCCCCTTCA
>JAUIFV010000121.1 GCA_030430155.1 Gammaproteobacteria bacterium | reverse complement strand
GATCGAGGATGATCGCGATCGTCGTTATCCCACGGTGGCGGACTTGGCCGCCGACCTGCGGCGCTATCTGAATAACGAGGCGGTGCTGGCGCGGCCACCCAGCGTCAGCTACAGGCTGGGCAAGTTCGTTCGACGCCACCGTTTGGCGGTGGTCGCCTCGGCATTCGTTCTGGTTGCGCTGGTTTTGGGAATCGTCGGCACGTCGGTAGGGATGATTCGCGCCGCTCGGGAGGCCGAGACCGCGCGCCAGGTATCGGCATTCATGACCCGTGTGTTCGAAGTCTCCGACCCCGGCGTGGCTCGAGGCAATTCGGTTACTGCGCGCGAACTGCTTGATCAGGCGGCCGGGCGCATCCGGGAGGAACTTGCCGACCAGCCGCTGGTGCAGGCGCAGCTGATGCGCACCATGGGCGAGGTGTATCACAACCTGGGTCTGTACGATCAGGCCGAACCGCTGGAATTGGCAGCACTGGAAATTCGCCGCCGCGAACTGGGCTCCGACCGCCCCGAGGTGGGTTTGAGCCTCCATGCCTTGGGTCTGGTGCTGGGCGAGCAGGGTCGCTATGACGAAGCCGAAGCTTTGCAGCGCGAAGCGCTGGCCGTACTGGCGGCGACTCTAGGCGAGTCGAGCGCGGAGTACGCACACGCGCAGGTGCAGCTTGGGCTAACGCGAATCCTACTGGATGATGCAGTCGAGGCCGAGGCGCTGTTGGACAATGCGTTGGAAACTCTGACCGCCGTTGCTGGCGCCGACAGTCTGGAGGTGGCCGGCGTGCTCGCTCACTTGGGGTTTCTTCGCGCCAATCAGCAGCGCATGGAGGAAGCCGAGCAAAACCTGCGGCAGTCGCTGCAGATCCGCGAGCGCAGACTGGGCTCGGATCACTATCTGGTGGAGACCAGCCTGCACGTGTTGGCTGAAGTTGTTCGATTGCAGGGCCGCGCTGCTGAGGCCGGGGAGCTCTACCAGCGGGGCTTGGCGATCAACCAAAAGATCTACCCGGGCGAGCATCCCGCGATTGCAGAGAGCCACTTCGGCCTGGGCGAGGTTCGCGCCAGCGAAGGCGAGGTGGAAGCGGCGATTGGACACTTCAATACCGGCCTGGGCATCGTCGAACGGACTCTGGGCGCCAAACACGTCAACCTCAGCCGCGGATTGCAGCCGCTGGGTACGCTGCTTGCCGAGCAGGGACGCTGGGCCGAGGCGGCTGCGGTGTTTAGGCGTTTGGTTTCGGTCTACGAGTCGGCCGTGGGTGCCGAACATCGCTGGGTGGGCGAGGCGCTGAACAATCTCGGCTGGGTGCTCAGCGACGGGCTGGGCGAGTACGCGGAAGCTGAAAGCCTGCTTAGGCGCGCGGTGGCCATACTGCCCGTCGATACCGGTCCGGATTACTACGCCGCACTGGCGCGCTGGACCCTGGCCAACAATCTGCGTGACCAGTCCCGGCATGCCGATGCGGAGCAATATTATTCGGAGGCGATCGCGATATTCGACGCCCTGGCGCAGCCCGATGGGCAGGCGCATCCGCAGTTGGCGGCATTGCATCAGGACTACGCCCGATCGCTGCGCGCCGATGGTCGCGAGCAGGCCGCGCAAGCCCTCGAGTGCTGCCGGTAACGCTCGCGGCATTGCAGCAGCGGCTTCGCTGAGGCAGGCTTGTATTTGACGTCGTAGAACTCGATCGATGGACAGCGAACAGACCACATTCACCATTCCCAGCGCCAACGAAACGCCAGAGCAAGGTGATTGGATCGCCTGCCTGATCGTGGTTCGCGGGGTGGGGACAGGGAACAAGATCCTGCTCAATCGGCCGCAGGTCAGCATTGGTCGAGCCGATGATGCCGATGTGCGGCTGGCCAAGGCTGGCGTCTCCAGGCGCCATGCGCTGATCGAGACGCTGGCCGAAGAGGTTTTTCAGATCAAGGACCTGGGCAGCACCAATGGCACCTATGTCAATGGCGAGAAGGTGTCCGCGGTAATCCTCAAGGAACAGGATTTGATCGGCATCGGTGAGAGCCGACTCAAGTTCATCGCCGCTGATAGCCCCGACCAGCCCTACTACGAGGAGTTGTACTGCCAGGCCCAGCTGGACAAGGCGCTGCAAATCTACAACAAGCACTACTTCCTCACCCGACTCGATGACGAGCTGCGTCGGCACCGGCGCGCGCTGTCTCCGCTGGCGCTGATCCTCTTCGACGCCGACCATTTCAAGCGCTTCAACGACACCTACGGCCACCTGGCCGGTGATGCGGCGCTGGTGCACCTTTGCGAGTTGACCAAGCCGATCCTGCGCGACAGCGATGTGCTATGTCGCTACGGCGGCGAGGAATTCGCCATTGTCCTGCCGCAGACCGACAGCGACACCGCGCACGGCATAGCCGAGCAGATCCGTCAGCGCGTGGCTGATTCGCCGGTCCAGCACGGCGGACAGTCGATCGCCATAACCATCAGTCTGGGCGTCGCGGCGCACACCGTGGTCTCACCCCAGGCGACCAAGGAATCGCTGATCGTGCAGGCGGACAAGGCGCTGTATAGCGCCAAGCACGGCGGCAGGAATCAGACCGCCGTCTGGTCAGCTTCGAATAGCGACGAGGACGCATAGCGTCAACGCACACACGCGCACGCCGCCAGGGCCCTGAGCCCTTTGCTTTTTGGCCTTTGCCAACCACTCTCAGCCCTCAGCCCCCAGCCCTCGACCGCTTGCGGTCGCTCCCAAACCTACGCCACCTCTCCTCCCTTTCTCCCCAATTCATGCACATTTGCTTGCCAAGCTGATCTCACCCGGCGGAATCGCCATCACAGAGAGTCAGTGACCATGGGCAACTCGCGTTCCAAAGCGACCGTGTTGGTTACCGCCTTCTGCGCGGTTGCCTACGCCGCGCTGTTGATCGCCGCCAGCACGCTGGCTATCGCTCACTAGAACTCAGGGCTGAGGGCTGAGGGCAGGGCAAAGGGCAAAGGGCACAGGGCTCAGGGCTCAGGGCTCAGGGCCCAGAGTAGCGACAGCAGCACACCTCTACTGTCTTGGCTGTTCTGGGCCCTGGGCCCTCCTCCCTGAGCCCTTCCAAGAACAAAGACATCTGGGCATCGATGGCCAAACGCGGCGGGGCGCAGCTCAGAGGCGAGACGGCGGTGAGTGCTCTGCCGCTACCAATCAGCGCCGGTCGTTGCTCTGTGCCAGTGCATCTTGGCCATCAGTTCGAAGCGCGAATGGATGGCGACTTGGCCGTCCTCGAACAAGATCCAGACGCCGCCGTCGTCGTCGTGGGCGGTCAGGCGCACGCGGTCGCTGTGTAGCCCTTCGCGGCTGCTGACCCGGCCCCAGCGGCCGTTGTCGTTGAGTATCAAACCGTGCTCGCCGCTGTTGCGGCTCAGCCACAGCATGCGCGCGGCGTCGACGCTGATGTGTCTGCTGCCGCTGCGCGGTGGACGGCGGTCGAATTCATCGAGCACCTGTGCCGCGCTACCAACCTGCCACACGCCGCCAAAACCTCCGGCGATCACACCGCCCGGGACCGCCGCCAGCGAGCTCAGCACCCGCGTTCTGGGCAATTCCACCGATCGCCAGCTTCGACCTCGCCAGTAGTGCAGGGGCGATTGTCCAGTTGCCACGCCGCTGAGCGCCACCCAGATCCCGCCGTGTGGGTCTTCGGCGATCGCCATGATCCTGCCGTCGGCCATCGGATGATGAATCCAGCCTTCGCCATCGTGCTGATAGACTCCGTGTTCACCGGCGCCCACCCAGCTGTCGCCATCGGTGCCAAGCAGCATGGCCGGCCCGGGTGAAGACCGTGGCGGCGGTTCGGGTGGCGCCAGGGCTTTCTCCTGCAGCGGCGCGCGAGTACTTACGCCGGTGGGAATGAGCTGGCTCAATCGCCATTGCCGCTGCAATTCGGCCTGCTCGTTGGCGCCGCAGGCCAGCGAGCAGCGGGTGCGGCGCTGGCTGGCGTTGACCGGCGTGCGCAGCAATGCGCCGTCGGCGCGCCGACGCACGTGCAGCGGCATGGCAGCGCTGAGCCAAGGGTTGGGACAGACCTGGGTGCCGTCGAAGAAGACCAGATTCTGGCCGTCCACGCGCTCTTGGGCGATCTGTCCAGCGATGGCCCGCCGACCGAGGCGGTCGGCGGCGGCCGCGCAGGCGTCGGCGTAGCGCTGGCCCGCGAGGGGCGCAGGATCGCTGAGGCGGGTGATAGCCGCAGCTGCCTCCGTTGCATCGATGCTCAGCAGCGGTCGCCCTGCCAACCACAGTCGATTGCGACGATCGATCCACAGATCCCTGGCATCGCTGCCCGGCAGGCGCTGTGCATAGCGCCAGCGATACCAGCGCTGACCGTCGTGGATGTTCAATCCCAAGCCGCGGATGCTGGCGTACAAACCGTGCTCAGGATGTCGCCACAGGCCGCTGACATCGGCAGCGACGTCGAGTTGCCGGACGATGCGGCCGTTGCGATCAAAATCCAGTATGCGTTTGCCCTGGGCAACGCTGATTCCTTTAGCATCAGCGGCGGCCCGGAAGTCTCGACTCGGCCCCGGGAGCTCGGCAGCTAGTGATTGCCAGCGCTCATCGGCAGGCTGGAATTCAGCGATCTCTCCGCGAGCCAGCGAGAGTAGGCGGCGGTCCTGGCTCAGCACCAGATAGCGCGGTGCGCGCAGTGCATCGCCAACCGGCCGCCAGCGCTCATTCTCCCAGCGCAGCGTGCGTGAACTCTGGCCACCGCTGCAGTTGAGCCAGGGTTGGTCGTCCAAAACGGCCATCTGCGCCCAGTCACAGCGCTGTCCCAGGTCCTCAAGCAGCGCCCAGCCGCTCTCGTTCAAACGCGCGCTTTGGCCGTTGCGGCCGAGCACCCACAGTCCGGAGCGCAACGGCAGGAACGCGGCCACGCCGGATGCGGCAAGCTTGCCGAAGGCCGCATCCCTGGGCAGCCGCAAATGCCCGACCCGTAGCGGGTCACCGTCAGCAAACACCCGCCAGTCGTTGAACCACAGCGCCCAAAGATTGCCGCAAGGGTCTTCGGCCAGGCGCGCTCCAGACCCAGCGGCCATCTGCCAGTCGGCCGCGGTGGGCGCTTCGGCCTGGCTACCGCGCTGCTGAGAGGATTCTGGCGCCCAGCAGCGCTCGGCAGGGGGCTGAGGCGTCACCACGGCCGGCGCTTCGCTCTCGGTCTGCGCCTCCAGCAGCGCTGGCGGCTCGGCCGTTAGCGCGGCCGGCTCGCTCTGCTCGCGAGTAAACCACCAATACAGCACTGCCGCATTCAGACCGAGCAGCAGTATCCACACCCACTCCGATCGCGGCTGGTTCATGCTCCAACTCCCGCCGAGTTGGCCCAAGGATAGCGCGACGCTGGTTCCGCGCTGATTCGTAACGAACCCGATTGCGTACTTTGGATGCTCGCTCTACGGGTTCTCCGTGTCGGATCGACCCGTAATGATCCTGCAGCCGATGACAAAGGCCAATGCGGCGATCAGACAGGCCAGCGCGCTGAATATGCACAGTGGGACTATCGCGCCGGCGAGCGCATCCCCGATCAGGTCGATGCCGACCACAACCTTGAGTGTGATGCCGGCCAACAGCAGCGCAATCAGCAAAGCGATTGGCCTGGCCAGCCAGAAGATGCTGCGCTTAAGCCCGAGAGCGTAGTCGCAAACCCCTCTTGCATAGCTGTGCAGCTGCAGCGCTCCGCTGAGCAGGGCGGCGGCAACAGCGATGCCGATGGCGGTCAACAGCATGGCGCGGTCATTGGCGGTCTCGGTGCAGGTCCTCACGCCAGTCGACGGCGTTGTGGGCAATGTGCCCGAAGGGCCCGTCCAGCCGCAGCCGCAAATAGCTGCGAACCCGCAGATGCAGCGGATCGGTGCCGAGCAGGTCCACCCGTAGAGAGATCAGCGCTCGCCGCGCCGATGTAGCGGCCACCAGCTCGCCGTTGCGCTGCAGGTGCATACTGGCGTTGGCCAGCAGCAGCGCGCTGTCGTCGACTGCGCGCTGCAGATTCGGTCGCAGCTTGATGGAGAAGGGCACCGGCCACAGCGCAAACCAGCTGTCGGCCAGGGCTCGGCTGGAGCAGCCGGCCAGACAAAGCTGATTGAAGTGGCGACCGAACTCGGAATCGGCGCGTAGGGGCAGGCTGACGCTCATCGGCACAGCTTAGCCCGGATTCTCAGTACCCTTCCACGGTGCAGCAGGTAACAATTCTAGCCCGCATGTTTCATGAGTGTTCGTAGCGAGGGTGTCGGAGAGCTGTTGTGGTGCGGTCCGCGGATGCGGAGATCGATGAAGGCGTACTTGAACAGTACGTCGAGTCGATCGTAGGGAACAGATCGCGCCACGGCGGCTCTCCGACGGCCGCAGTAGAAGTCTCATGAAATACGCGGGCTAGGGACGCCGTGTTCGCTGCTCGAGGCACGGTCGGTTGATCGACGAAGACTGTGCAGTACCGCCACACCCCATCGGACGTGGCGGTAGAAGACTCATGAAATTTGCGGGCTAGTCAATCGGCACGGCAATCAGCGGCGCTTGATTCTGTTCCAGTACCCGCAAACGCAGATCGCCTGCGCCGCTTTGCCCATAGCTGGGCGCGCCCAGCACCGAGACGCTGGCCGAATGCGGCGTGGATATGCAGAAGGCGGCGAAACCGCTGACCCCGCCGAAGGGATGTTCGGCGTGGTAGCCGCCGACCACCGCGCCACCCTGGAAGGCACCGCCGGGGCGATCAACGAACTGCGTTGTTAATTCGAAGTAGAACTGTCCCTCCGCAGCGCCGCCGATCAGCTCCGCTGCGGTGTCAGCAAGGCCTACTGTGGCCACGTAGTAGCCCGGAGGCACCACGACGCTGGCGGTCGCCGGCTGATTCAACGCCAGCACCGCGGGCTGATCGAACACGCTGACTGAACTGCCGTCGTTGGACTGCCGCATGACCTGAATACGCACTGGCAAGGTGGCATTGGGATCGCTGCTCGGGCTGCCAGTCAGCGACAGGTTGAGGATCTGATCCTCGCCGGCCGGGTTGGTCAGATTGACGCCGGCGAAACCCACCTGACCGGCGTCAACCAGACCGCCAAAGTTCAGCCCGCCCTGCAACAAACGGGTGCCTGGGTCATCCAGCAGCAGTTCGACGCCAAAGATGCCCGGCTGCAGCCCGTCACCGGGTCCGTCGCTGATAGTGGCGGTGAAGTAGCCGGCAGGGCAGAAGGGGTTGTCCGGATCCGGCGCCGGCAGTGCATAGCGGCTCAGGCTGGGCTCATCGACCGGGCCGGTCACCGGCAGGCTGCGCGGCAGCGGCCAGGCCCAGGCACCGCGGGAACGGGTGAAGACGGCCAGCGTGGTGAAGCCGCGATCAATGGCCATCTCCCAAATCATTGCGCGCGGCAGTCCCTCGAAGTGCCGCCAGCTGGGATTGGCCGCCTCAATGTTGTCGGTGTAATACAACCCCCAATCGCTGCCGGCAAAGACCTGACTGGGGATCCATGGATTCACCACCACCGCGTTGATCGGTACATCAGGCAGGTCGCCGCTGACGTCGCGCCAGTTGAAGCTGCTGCAGTCCGCATTGCAGCGCACCTGATAGACGTGACCTGGCGTCTGTGGGGTGTTGGCGCCAAAGCCAGCGACCGCGGCGTAGCCGATGGTGGGGACCTGAGGATCCGTGGCTACGTCGAGTATCGATCGGTTCGGCAGCACCGCGTTGTCGTCGGTGAGGTCGACCCAGCGCGGGTTCTCGGTACCCAGATCGAATCCATACCAGGCCTTGCCATCCAGCGTTCCGACCATGGCGATGTCGTCGCTGGAGACGGCAAAGCGGATGGCCTGGATCACCGAACGATTGTCACTGCCGACGCGCAGATTGTTCTTGGTCAGATCGGGACTGATCGCCCGCCAGCGCGAGGAGGCCGTGCTGCCCTGCGCGCCGTTGGTGCTCTCCCAGACCCGGAAGGTGCCGGCAATCAGGTGGCTGCAGCCCTCGCTGCCGCCGCAGCCGCTATCGGGGTCTCCGGTGTCGCCATAGCGGTACAAATCGTAGGGCATCAGGAAGCTGCGGCGGTCGTTCTCCCATGGGCCGTCGGCGTCGGACTCCGGCGAGTTGGCGCCATTGCTGCTGAGCACGATATTGCCGCGTTGGGACGACATGTAGACGCGGCGACCAAAGACCGGTTCGATGCGTGCGGTGATGCCGTCGCCGCCAAAGATGTGCTGCCACTCATCGGCCCGCGCCGGAAAACCGCGCTGCACCAGCGTCGAGGTGCCGTTGTCCTGCGCACCGCCAATCACCACTCGCTGGTCGGCGGTATTGAAATCGGCGCTGATATCACCTGAATAGAACTCGATGCTGTTGATGCTGTCGTTTATCGGCACAAAGGTGGGCGAAGGTGCGCGGCCGTTGGCGCTGTAGTAGACCCCGCCGTCGTTGCCGATCAGCAGCCGATCCGGGTCGTCGCCGACGAAGGCGATGGCGTGCTGATCGATGTGCACAAAGGCCTGCTCGTCGATGCACTGCAGATTGTTGAAGGTGGCCGCGGCGTCGGTGGAGCGATATGTCCACCAGGCGCTGAGCAACAGGTGATTGACATTGTCCGGAAGCACCGCGATGCCTGCGTTGTACCAGTTCTGCGTGCCGGGCGGGCAGCCGAAAAAGTCCGCTTCGGTGGCACGCGGCTGCCAGCTGTCGCCGCCATCGCTGCTGCGCCACAGGCCGAAGATCGCAAAGCCCTGGGCGGCCACAGCCTCGGCGTAGAGGAAATTCGGGTCTGACGGCGCCGCGGCCAATTCGATGCGTCCGATCGGGCCAAATGCATTGCCGTTGCCAAGCTCAGCAGGCCAGCCGTTGTCGGCGCGGGAGATGGGCTCCCACTGGGCCGGACAGCCCGCGCCGGGCATGGACGTACGATAGATGCCGTTGGCGCCGTTGAGGTCCAGATCCGGCTGCACCGGGGTGGCCTGGCCGCGAGTGCCAACGGCCGCATAAAGTCGGGTGCTGCCAGCCAAATCGAGCGCCAGGAGCGCGGTGATGTCCTGACGATGGGCGTTGCCGCTGTCTGGTCCGAACTCATTGGTCAAACAGGGTCCGGTCCAGTTCTCGCCCCGGTCGTAGGAAAAATACAGCCCTGTCTTGGTGCCGACGATCAGATTGTTCGACTGATTGGGATCCACAGCAATCTTGCCGATGGCCTGATGCTGCGAGTAGGCCGACAGCGAAGCCGGATAGTTCGGTCCGAACTGATCCCGGCCCAGCACCCGCCAGCTGTCGCCGCCGTCGGTGCTTTGCAGCAGACCGGCCGAGCCGAAGGACCAGGAACCAAAGCGCAGATCGCCGGTGCCGGCATAGATCACATCGGGGTTGTTCGGATCCATGGCCAGATCGCCGATGGCGATGGATTGGATCTCGGGCGTATCGGTGACCGGTGCAAAGGTCGTCAATGCCGAACAACAATTCTCGCTGCGCCAGACGCCGCCGCCGTCGGTGGCGATGAAGGCACGGTAGCTATTCGGGTTGCCGGCGAACAGCGGCTGCGGCGAAACCACGATGTCATTGACCCGGCCGGAATTGCGATCGCCGCGGTTGCTGATCGGCTGCGGACCCAGCGCGGTGAACGCAGCCGGGTCCAGGGCGCCGGTGCCCTTGGCCAGCGGATGCTTGCCCTTCGGTTTGCCCGCGCCCAGTTTGGCGTCGTCCAGACGCGCCTTGGCCACCCAACGAGGATCGAACTGCCCGGTGGGGTAGGTGTACAGGGTGGACAAGAAATCGCCTGCCGGTACCGCCGCTCGCGTTTCGGGCAGGGAGATATCGGTCACGTTCGGAGTCGGCTGTGGGGCCGTGGCGCATCCACAGAGCATGGCGCAGAGGAGCAGGGAACGGTTACGCACGCTGTTCAATGGCCTCGGATTCTGGCTTTGGGGGTAGTCAACGACCCAGAGTGCACTATCAGGGGCGTAGAGAGAACCGGCAAGCGCAATCGCACAACATCCGGAACAGGCACCTCTCAACCGCAAGCGTCAAAAGTCATGATTTGGAATCGGCCGCGCTGAAATCGGAAAAGTTGGCGCAGAGTGCGTCGATTTCTGGGCTATCACCCGACTCAGGGCCAATCCGGCCCTATACCGGAGCGATGCAAATGAAGGGAGTTCTGATGGTGGCGTCCTTGTCGCTATTCCTGGCCGCCTGCGCCAGCGTGGAATCCAGTCCGACGCCGGGCATCATTGCCGATAACTCGGTAGAGGGAAATCGTGTTGCAGCCATCCGCAATGGCGACAAGGATCCGGACAGCGAGGTGATCTGCAAGTCGCAGCCGATCACCGGCAGTCGGGCCATGAAGCGGGTTTGCCACACCCGAGCCGAGTGGGTTGCAATGCGCCGCAACGGTGAGGATTCGGTCCGCACGACTTTGCAGAAGGCGACCATGCATTTCGAGAACGAGGCCTGCGGCCGGGTAGGCAACGGCAGCTGCGGCAACTGATTCGACCTGGGCGCCGGCCTGCGCCGGCGTCCGCGACTGACCAGCGTCGGCGTGGCCTGTTGCTATGATCGCCCTTTGCCGCAAGCAACGGCTTGTTCACTATGCCTTTTTCCCTCGGCCGCCTCACTTTCACTCTGCTTCTTGGCCTGGCGCCGGTGGTCGCGCTGGGCCAGCGGGATACTGCAGACCCAAGCGCGGCAAAGGCCGCGGTCAGCTATCCGTGGAATTACTCCGGTGTACTCGAGCGCGCGCCGCCGGCCCGGGCAATCAGCGGCGCCTGCGCTGCGCCCAGCCCTCAGCCGCGGGTGCTGATTGCTGGCGACAGCTGGGCGCAATTCATGTGGGACGACGATGCCCACAACCAGATCTTTGACAAGTTCGGCCACGCCGACAAGTCCGCAGTGAGTCGCTCGCTGGGTTCCAATCCAGGTGCTGGATACGGCGGGCCGGAGTACGCGATCTCCGGCAGCGAAGCGCGGGAATGGGTGGATACCGCCAACTATCCCTGGATCGCCAATGTGGTCGCCGAACTGCAGGCCCAGCCGAGCATCGACAGCGTGGTGCTTAGCCTGGGCGGCAACGACATCCTCGCCGGGCGCTCCGGTGGCGGCTGGTACAAGGACATGGATCTGGATCAGCCCGGCGCTGAAGAGGCCTTGTTTGCGCGCATCCTTGATCAAACCACTCAGATCTCCGATGCGATGCTGGCGGTGCGACCGCAGGTCGAACTGCTGGTGTCCAGCTACGAGTATCCCAACTTCAACGTTTCCGCGCTGTGGTGTTGGATCTACGCCTGCCCCAAGCGTGAGGACTTGAGTCGCGATCCGGTCGGCGCGCTGGTTACCGATGCGGAGCTGAACGCGATGAATCTGGACGTGGAGGGGCGCCGGATCGCCTGGACCAACGCCCATCCGCGCCGCTACTTCGACCACGGCGTCGGCGAGATGCATCACTACTATGGCGACGGGGTGTCCGGCCCTGGGGTATTGCCGCGACCTGGCCAGCTGGCCCCCGACTACTTGCCATTCCCGGGCGGCAATCCGGCGCGGCCCTCGCTGCGCGAGAACTTCCGGGTCGTTTCGGGCATCCCCGCCGACCCCATCCATCTGGACCCCGAGGGCTATCTGTACAAGGTGGCGGTGCAGACCGAGAGCTATTTCCTGCCGCGCTTTCGCGGCCAGCCGGGGTTGACCGTGACCTCCGAAGGCGGTTTGCGCGACGGCTGGACCGATGGGCAGGTGCTGGGCAATGCTCAGATCGCCATCGGCGATGACGGTGACCGTCTCACCTATGGATTGGTGTCCTTTGATACGTCAGCGCTGCCGGACGGTGTGGCGCTTTCCGGCGCCAGCCTGTATCTGCTGCAAGAGGCGCGCAGCGGCAGCAACCCGTTTGTTTCGGGTGAGTTGGGGCAGCCGCGATTGGACGTCGCCAGCGGCAGCTTTGGTGCGCCTGAGGTGGAATTGTCAGACGCCACCGCGCCAGCCGATGCCAGCGATGTGGGCTGTTTCGTCGGCAGCGCCGATCAGCGCTACTACGCGCTGCGCGTTGATCTGAGCGCAGCCGGGCTGGCCGCGATCAACCGCCAGGGGCTGACCCAGATGCGTATTGCCTTCAGCAGCGTTGATCCCGGGCTGGATCGGGTGGAGTTCGCCGACGGCGACGCCGCCAGCGCCGCTCGCGGGCAGATCAGGGAGCGCGTCGAAACCGTGCAGGAACGTCAGCCGGACGGCGGCATGGTCACCCGAGTGGTGTTGGGCAGCGCGCTGGAGCATCGCGGGCTGGCCGAGGTGATGGGCAATGCCAAGCCCTTTCTGGACCTGCGTTTTGCGCAGCCGCTGCTGATCGACGGCTTTGAATCGCCGACGCCCTGAGCAGTGGTCGCCTAGCTGCGGTTCCGAGCCAGCTCGATGGCGATCTGTGCCGCCAGCCGCGCGTTGTGGTTGACCAGCGCCAGATTCGCCTGCAGCGAACGGCCCTGGCTGAGCTCATGGATCTGCTGCAGCAGGAAGGGCGTCAGCGCCTTGCCCGCAATCCCGGCCTGATCGGCCAGCGCTTGAGCTTGGGCAATCATCGGTTCCATCTGGTCGTGCGGGATCTCTAGCTCCGCGGGAATGGGATTGGCGACCAGCTGACCGCCGGAGAGCCCCAAGGCCGCGCGCATTCGATGCGCAGCGGCGATGTCGGCGGCGCCGTCCATCCGCAGCGGTGCCGGCAGCCCGGAACGGCGCGACCAGAATGCGGGAAATTCGTCCTGACCAACGGCAATCACCGGCACGCCCAGGCTTTCCAGGATCTCCAGCGTCTTGGGCAGGTCAAGTATGGCCTTGGCGCCGGCGGCAACCACGCTCAGCGGCGACTGCGCCAGCTGCAGCAGGTCGGCGGAGATGTCGAAGCTGGATTCGGCGCCGCGATGCACCCCGCCGATGCCGCCGGTCGCAAAGACCTCGATCCCGGCCAGCTGCGCACAGATCAGGGTCGCCGCTACCGTGGTCGAGCCGCTTTGGCGCTGACTCAAACAGACCGCCAGGTCGGCTCTGGACAGCTTGCGCGGCTGCTTGGCGCAGATCAGCCGATCCAGTTCGGGCGTTCCCAGACCGACATGTATGCGTCCGGCTAGCACCGCAATGGTGGCCGGAACGGCGCCGGCCTCGCGCACCGTTGCTTCGATCGCCAGTGCAGCCTGGCGGTTGTCAGGTGCCGGCAGTCCGTGGGTGATGATGGTCGATTCCAGCGCCACCACCGGTTCGCCAGCGGCCAGGGCATTGGCGACCTCGGGGGCGATCTGCAGCGGGATCATCGCAGCGCTGAGCTAAACGCGGCGCTTGATGGCGCGGATCATCCACCCCAACACCGGCACGTGTTCGAACAGGCCCTGGCTGGAGTCCCAATAGTCCTGGTGCAGCACCACCTTGCCCTGCGCATTGAAGCGCAAATGACTCATGCCGATGGAGTGGGTCCGCTGGCCGCGCTTGAAGCGCTTGAACTGGATCATCATCCGCCAGCGGGCATAGTAATCGCCTGCGCCATTGCTGCAGATCTCGTCTACCTCGACCTTGCAGGCATCAACCGCCTCGGCGCTGTGGGTGAGATAGCGGCGCAGTTCGGTGAGTCCCTCAACCGTCTTCAGGGTGTCATTGAACCAGGCGTCCTCAGCGTAGGTTTGCTCCACCAGTTGGCCGATCTTGGACGGTGAAAAGTCGGAAAAAAACGCCCGGAAGCGCTGCAGGGCGGCTACTTCCTCTGCCGATCCGGGCGCCAGCGGTTGCGGCCACTGTTGCTTCACCGCAGCCAGTTGTTCTGCATAGGTCATCGCAATCTCCAGTGTGGTCTGCGTACTGTGGCACAGGTGCGGTTGCGCAACTCGTGAGATCCTCGGGCGCCGCTGCAGTGAGTATTCTCAATGCCTGTAGATGCAAGCGAAGGCAAGCATGTTCATCGATGATTCGCGCCGTAATTCGCGCTCGGCCTACGGCTATGGGTTCGCTGGGGTGGTGCCATTTGTGGTGGGCCTGGCCTTGATCTACTTGGGCCAGACGGAAACGCAGCGCACACTGGGCTTGGATCTGTTTGTCTACTACGGCGCGGTAATCCTGTCATTCCTCGGCGGCATACGCTGGGGCGCCGCCCTGAGCCGCCCCAGCGGCAAGGCTCTGGGACTTTCGGTGGCGCCGTCCTTGCTGGCGCTGATGGCGCTGCTGCTGGAGCGTGAGTTGGGCCTGCAGGTCCTGGCTGCGGGCTTTGCCGTGGTCGGCTTGTTCGATGTGTTGCGCCGTACCGAATCGACCTGGCCGCAGTGGTTCAAACAGCTTCGCATGCGCCTGACTATCGCCGTAGTGGCGCTGCACCTGTTGGCGATCTTCCAGCCGATGGCGCCGGTATAGTCCGGCAGGCAAAGCGTGTTCTTGATCACGCTTTCACATTAGTCACGACCCCAAAGCGTGCGTTCTTGCGCTGTTCGTCATTATCAAGATGGCAATTCCAGCACAGTGCGGCGGTTGGAAGGGGGAACCTATGCGTCAGATCATCGCGATAGCGCTTGTTTGGGGCGGCTGTGCCTACGCCGGACTGCCGCAAAGTGGCACTACGCCCAATCCCATACTGTTCGTCACTCAAGTGCCGGTACCGGTGGACTTCGCCACCATCGGCTCCACGTTCGCCAATCATCTGCCCGGCCTGCAGTCGGTCTATCGCGGCGGCGATCTGTGGATACGCTACCCGGACGGTAGTATGCGCAATCTCACTGCCGAGGCCGGCTTCGGCATGGATGGCTTCCAGGGCGCCAATGCCATCGCAGTACGCGATCCACATGTGCATTGGAGCGGCACCAAGGCGGTGTTTGCGATGGTCGTGGGTGCGCCGACTTCGCAGTTCCAGGTGCTCACCTATCGCTGGCAGCTCTATGAAGTCAGCGGAATGGGGCAGGGGCAAACCGTGCAGATCAGCGCCGTGCCCAATCAGCCGCCCTTCAACAACGTCAATCCGGCCTATTTGAGCGATGGCAGCATCGTTTTTGCCAGTGATCGGCCGCGCAACGGCGCGGAACGCTGTTATCCCCTTTTCAGCGACGCACTTGCGCCCCCTTTGGAGGAAATCGGACGGACCCCGCCCGGCGCGGGTTCCCTTCGACCCCCGTGCATCGACTCCGGCGTCGCG
>JAUIFV010000120.1 GCA_030430155.1 Gammaproteobacteria bacterium | reverse complement strand
CCTCGAGAAATTCAGGCAGCACCGCCAACGCGCCGGTCAGCACTTCGCCGAGCACCTGTGCCTCGTTGAAGCACGGCATGCAGATCGACATGGGACCGTGCGCCACCGTGCGGCATCACTTTGCAGGCGGAATCCAAATTTTTTGGCCTGGCTGGCCGTGCGACCTGTGCTGGCCATGATTTTCGCTTGCTCAAGCCCACCACCTTTATGAACCGCAGCGGTCAGGCCCTGGCTGCTGCGCTGCGCTACTACAAGATCGATCCGGACCAGTGTCTGGTCGCGCATGACGAGTTGGACTTGCCGCCGGGGACGGCCCGTTTCAAGTTCGGCGGCGGCCACGGCGGTCAAAATGGCCTGCGCGACATCAAGACCCACCTGGGCCATGGCGATTTTCATCGCTTGCGTATCGGCATAGGCCATCCTGGACACAAGGACCGGGTCACCCCGTGGGTGTTGGGACGGCCCAGCGCGGCCGATGCCAGCGCCATCTTCGAATCCATCGACCGTGCACTGCGGCAGTTGCCATTGGCCCTGGAAGGGCGCATGGACGAGGCAATGAAACGTCTGCATACGCCGCCTGCAACGGCTGATACGCCCAACGATTAGGCGCCAGTACGGGCCAGACTGGAACTACTATCGTCGATTCCGCGCTGCCCGCCGGATCAAACAAGGATTACACCCATGGCCATTCAGTGTGGCATCGTCGGACTCCCCAACGTCGGCAAGTCGACGCTCTTCAACGCCCTGACCAAGGCCGAGATCGCCGCTGAGAACTATCCCTTCTGCACCATTGACCCAAATACCGGGGTGGTGCCGGTGCCCGATCCACGGCTCAATCAGCTGGCCGAGATCGTCAAGCCGCAGAAGCTGATCCCGACCAGCATGGCTTTCGTGGACATCGCCGGTCTGGTAGCCGGTGCGTCCAAGGGCGAGGGGCTAGGCAATCAGTTCCTTGCCCACATCCGCGAAACCGACGCCATCGCGCACGTGGTGCGCTGTTTTGAGAATGACGACGTGGTCCACGTGGCCGGGCGTATCGACCCCATCGCCGACATTGAGACCATCGACACCGAGCTGGCGTTGGCCGATCTGGAGGCCGCTGAGCGGGCTATCCTCAAGGCGGAGAAGGCCGGACGTGGCGGTGACAAGGAGGCCCTGGCGCGCAAGGAGGTGCTGCTCAAGGTCAAGGCGGTACTGGACCAGGGCAAGATGGCCCGAACAGTCAGCCTCGATACTGAAGAGCGCGCGCTGATACGCGATCTATGCCTGCTCACCGCCAAGCCGGTGATGTACATCGCCAACGTTCGCGAAGACGGCTTCGAGAACAACCCGCATCTGGATAAGGTGCGGGCACACGCGGAGGCCGAAGGTGCCGAAGTAGTACCGGTTTGCGCCGCCATTGAAGCCGAACTGGTGCAGCTGGATGCCGCCGATCGCGCCGCTTTTCTGGCCGATATGGGGCTGACCGAGCCGGGTCTGGACCGGGTGATACGCGCCGGCTACTCGCTGCTCGGACTGATGACCTACTTCACCGCCGGACCCAAGGAGGTGCGCGCCTGGACCGTGCCGGTGGGCAGCACGGCGCCGAAGGCGGCCGCGGCGATCCACACCGATTTCGAGAAGGGCTTCATCCGCGCCGAAACCATTGCCTTTGACGACTATATACGCTGCCGCGGCGAAGCCGGCGCCCGCGAGGCGGGCAAGCTGCGTGCCGAAGGCAAGGAGTACATCGTCAAGGAAGGGGATGTGTTGCACTTCAGGTTCAACGTTTAGTTTTTTGAGGGCTGAGGGCTGAGGGCTGAGGGCTGAGGGCTGAGTAGCCAGGGCCCAGGGAAGAGGGCCCAGGGCCCAGGTAGGGGCGGCAAGGATGAGTATTCATGAGTAGTTCGCACTATCAGATTGACCAGCGCTATCACGACGAGATTGCAGGGCAGTATGACCATGTGGTGGTGAAGCCGCGGGGCTTTCCCATTGATCTGCTGTTTGAGCGTTTTGAGACGCTGTTTTGCTCTCGCGAGCGAATGTTGGATCTGGGCTGTGGCACCGGGCATATGCTGCTGCGCTATGCGGCCGGTTTTCGCGCCGCGCTGGGCGTCGATCACAGCAAGGGGATGCTGGAGCAGGCGGAGCGCAATCTCGCTGCAGTCGGCGTGTCCAACGCCATCCTCGTACACGCCGATCTGCTGGGCTTCGTGCAGCAGCAGTCCTGCAGCCGCTTCGATCTGATCACCTGCGTGGGCGTGCTGCACCATCTGCAGCCGGCCGATGTAGGCGTGCTGCTGGCCGCGCTACGGGGGCGGCTCAGCGCGGGTGGCAAGATCCTGCTTGCCGAGCCGATCACCGGCGCCGACGAGCCAGCGGCGATCAGCGAATGGAATCGCCGCGCGCTGGGCGGCAGCCGGGACTTCCAAGGCGAGTTTCCACAGGATCCCGATGAGGCGCCCTTGGATGAGTCTGCGTGGCGTGCTGCGGTCGACGAAGCGGGATTGCGGGTGGTGGCCGAGAACCGCATGTGGGAATGCTCGACCAGCGCGGAATTCCCCACTGTGCAGGAACGCGAAGCGCTGCGTCAGTTGATCGCGGCGAACCCGGGTGGAAACATCCTGGCGCTGCTGCTAGGGACTCCCTGAATAATGCACGCGAGCCGCGTTGCGAGTCCAAATCGTCTGCTGGTAGGCGCAGTCCGAAAGGCATAGTCATTCTATGCCCGAGGGCTGCAACGCCGCAGCAGGCGATTTGGGCCGCAACCCTTCGGGACGACGCCTGAGAAGCCCGCCAGCTGCGTTGGACGTCTTGCTCAGAGCGCAGGCTATGACCTGCGACGCCCGCCTTACTGGCGAACCCCCTTCTCAGTAAGACATGGAGGTGCCGTCGCGGCCACGTGCATTAATCAGGGAGTCCCTAGGCGCCGGCTAGGCTCGGTCCGGATCTTCACGAAGATCATTTTTCCCTTTTAAATCAAGTTTTTTGCAATGTTCGCTTGTCGATCTTGCGCCGCCTGTGGAAGAATCAGGTCAACTCCGCAAGGAAGTGCAGAGTGTGATAGACCCGGATGGCTATAGACCGAATGTCGGAATAGTGCTCATGCATGACTCCGGGCGGCTGTTTTGGGCGCGCCGGGTCAAGCATGACGGCTGGCAGTTCCCGCAGGGCGGGATGAACACCGACGAGACCCCGGAAGAGGCGATGTACCGGGAACTCCACGAAGAGACCGGCCTGCTTCCAGAGCACGTCGAAGTCCTTTCGGCGACTCCCGGCTGGCTGCGCTATCGACTGCCCAATCATTTCGTCAGGCGCAATTCGCGCCCGCGCTGCATCGGACAGAAACAGGTGTGGTTTCTGCTCCGTCTGCTGGGTGACGAAACCTCGGTCAATCTGGATGCCTGCGACAAGCCGGAGTTCGACCAGTGGCGCTGGGTGGACTTCTGGTATCCGGTGCAGAACGTGGTGCCCTTCAAGCGTTTCGTCTACGAACGCGCCTTGCGCCATCTGTCCGACGCCGCTCGCACGATCAGCGAGATTCCCAGCTTTCAGCCCAGCAACTCCACGCGCAACCGCGGTGGCTACCGACGTGAGCGCAATCGCACAAAGCGCGCCACGGGTTGAACTGCCGTAGACCTTGATCGGCCGCGTTGACGTCAACGTTGCGCCGTGTGACCGCGACCCCGCCCATCGAATTCTCTACGTCCGGTCAGGAATCGGCTCTCACGCCGCTTTCATCTGTGCTCCAAGCCGGATAACATGCGCACCGCCTCAAGGTGTCCGTCGCGCTTGTTTGTGCGGCGGGTGAAACGGGAAGTCGGTCGAATGCCGACGCTGCCCCCGCAACGGTAGGCAAAGCCTTCGCTGTCGCGCTGCGATTGCGGAGCACATGCTGGTCCTTTTCGCCACTGCGCAACACAAGCGCGGGAAGGCGATCAGCCTGTGGGTATGACCGCTTTGTGAGCCCGGAGACCGGCCTTGATGCTCCCTTAGACCAGGTGTCGCGGCGGGCGACCTTTGAGTCCATCTGCCGGCCTCCTTGCGCCTGCTCGGTCTCGCTGCCCCCGTTTCACCCCCAACGCTCGCGGGCGGCGAGCACCTTGGAGTATCAGTATGCGCAAGTCCCTGTTTTTGGCGCTGTCCGCAGCGCTGGCCGGTCCATCCTGGGCCGATGATCAATCCACCCTGAGCGCGGTGCTGGTGACCGCCACGCGCAGCCCTCAGCCGCTGCAGGAATCCCTGGCTTCAGCGGTGGTATTTGAGCGCGTCGACATCGAACGCAGCCAAGCGCTGGATCTGGTCGATCTGCTGCGCCGCGCAGTCGGCGTGGAGATCAGCCGCAACGGCGGGCCCGGCGGCGCCAGCACTGTGTTCCTGCGCGGCGCCAATTCCAATCAAACCCTGGTGCTGATCGATGGCGTGCGGGTGTCCTCGGTGACCACCGGCGCGGCGGCCTGGGAACAGTTGCCCTTGGATCAGATCGAGCGCATCGAGATCGTGCGCGGTCCGCGCGCGGCGCTGTGGGGTTCGGATGCCATCGGCGGGGTAGTCCAGATCTTCACCCGGGTACCGCAAAGCGCTTCGGCGCGGGTCAGTGCCGGCCGCTATTCGGACTACTTTGCCGGCGCGGCCTTTGGCGGCCAAAGCGGCAATTTGAGTATCGGCGGCAGCGCCGGACGGCGCCTGGTGGAAGGATTCTCCGCCCAGAACGCCAACGGCTTCGGCTTCGATCCGGACGATGACGGCTATCAGTACACCGACGTCAGTCTGGGCATGGACTGGCAGGGCGAGGATGCCTCGCTAGCGCTGCGCAGCTTCAGCCGCGAGGGCGATCTCGAGTTCGATCAAGGCGAGAGCGACTCGGTCAATCGCGGTCTGTCGCTACAGTGGCGCGGACATCTAGGGCAGTGGCAGAGCGGCGCGCTGTTGGGCTGGGCCATGGACGATGTCGATACGCCGGCCTTTGGCAGCCTCTTTGAAAGCCGGCGCTGGTCTTTGGACGTCGATGCTCAGCGCGCGCTGGGGGAAAGCCATCGCCTCACGCTGCTGGGTAATCTGCTGCACGAGGAAGGGCGCTATGGCGACGCCTTCAGCGGCGGCGATCTGTTCAACGAGGATCGCGATGCCTACGCATTTGCCGGGTTGTGGGAGCTCGATCTGGGTGCCCATCGTCTGGAGGCAGCGCTGCGACTGGATCACTACGACGGCTTCGGCAGCGAGTGGTCGCCGCGGCTGGGCTGGAGCTGGCAGCTGGCGCCGCAGTGGCGTTTGATCACATCGGTCGGTGAGGGCTTCCGCGCGCCGAATTTCAACGAGCTGTACTTTCCGGGATTTGGCGGGCAGTTCGCTGGCGATCCCGATCTGAATCCGGAGCACTCCGAGGGCTTCGAGCTGCGCGGCGAGTGGCGGCCCAATGCGCAGTGGCGCTGGTCGCTTTCGGCCTATCGCAACGACGTCGACGATTCGAACGCCTTTGCCGGGGTCGATTTCGCGGCGATCAATATCAATCGAGCCCGGCTAGAGGGCATCGAGCTGGAGACGCGCTGGAGCGACGGCGGCTACTGGCTGGAGGGCAGCATGGCCTGGCAGGATCCGGTCAACCGCGATACCGACCAGGTGCTGCCGCGCCGCGCCAAGCGCAATGCCCACCTGGCTGCCGGTTGGCAGCTGAGCGAGCGCTTCGAGCTGGCTGCCGAGGCCGATTATGCGTCCGAGCGCTTCGACTTCGGCACCCGCCTGGATTCCTACAGTCTGCTCGCGGTCACTGCCGACTGGCGGCTCAACAGCGACTGGCGGGTGCAGCTGCGTGCGGACAACCTCGGCGACGAGGACTATGAGCTGGCTTCGGGTTTCAATACTCCCGGGCGCAGTCTGAGCGTGACCCTGCGCTGGGGCGACTAGCGATCGCTGGCAGGCAGCCGGCCAGCTGCCGGTTTCGCTGCGAGCTCTGCAGCCGCTGCGGTTGATATGCGTGCAAACCAAGACACAGCGGCTTTGGGCTGCGTTGCAGGGCGCTGGGTCCCGGCTCAAGGCCGGGACGACGAATCGGCGGGACGCCGCGAAGTCGGCTCAAGGCCAGGACAACGATCCGAGCGGGAACATCATTGCCGTCACCCCGGCGAATGCCGGGGTCCAGTGGCTTGTTGGCGTTTTGCGGTTGCACTGGGTCCCGGCTCAAGGCCGGGACGACGCGGTTGGGAAGTGCGATGGCTAGCCGGATTCCTCGGTGGCCTTTTCCCCGGCCAGCAGCCGCTCGAAACCACTGCGCAAATGCAGATCGCGCTGCGGGAAGGGGATTTCGATGTTGTTGCGCACCAACGCGCTCTCGATTGCCCAGTTATAGGTGGCGAGCACACGTCCAGGACGTTTGATCGCATCCTCATCGCCGATCCACACCAGCAGTTCGAAGTTCAGACTGGAGTCACCGAACTCCACCAGCCACACTTCGGGGGTGCGCTTGCGGGCATCGGTATCGGTGTAGGCGACGGCATTGGCCGCTTCGATCACCGCGCGCTGCACCAGTTCCTTGTCCGAGCCATAGGCGACGCCGAAAGGGACACGAAAGCGCCGCAGGGTCTCGCGCATGGTCCAGTTGGTGACCCGCGAATTGACGAACTCGCTGTTCGGAACCACCACGTCGATGTTGTCATTGGTGGTGACCAGGGTGGAGCGGAAGTTGATCTCGCGCACCTCGCCGGTCACGCCCGACTCCAGCTCGACGTAGTCGCCGACCTTCAGCGAGCGCTCGAAGAACAGGATCAGGCCGGAAACGAAGTTGTTGACCAGGCCCTGCAGCCCCAGACCGACGCCCACGCCGATGGCGCCGGCAACGATCGCCAGCTTGGAGAAGTCGATACCAACGCTGCTCATGGCAAACATCACGCCCGCCGCGAACAGGGTGTAGTGCAGGAGCTGTTTCAGGGCATAAATGGACGCCGGATGAAAGCTTGGCCGCTCACGGGTGAAGCGGTCGATGGCCCGGCCAAGGAGCTTGCTGAATAGCAGGAAGGCACAAAAGATCAGCAGCGCGGTGAGCAGCGAGAAGGTGCTCACCGGCGATTCGCCCATGGAGAACAGGGGGTGACTCATCCACTGCGCCGCTTCGCGCAGCAGGTTGGCGAATTCATCCATGGGCTGGTTTCCGGATTGAGTTCATAGCTGGGAAGGCGACCGCTGCCGGGGCAATGGTCGGCAAGGTTCAGTCTTCCTCCACCTTGGGCTTCCAGGCCTCGACCAACTGCTTCTGCACGTGCGAGGGTACCGCTTCGTAGTGGCTGGGTTCGATGCTGTAGCGCCCCTGGCCCTGGCTGATCGCCTTCAGCTCGGTCTGGAACTCGCCAATCTCGCTCAATGGCACCTGCGCCTTGACCACCAATTCACCGCCTTTGAGCGCGTCGGTGCCGTTGATGCGGGCGCGCTTGCCGGCCAGCGAGGCGGTGATGTCGCCGACGTGATGCTCGGGAATGATCACGTCCAAAGCAACGATGGGCTCGAGAATGATCGGCTTGGCCTTGGCGATGCCATCGAGGAAGGCCTTCTTACCGGCCATCGCAAAGGCCACTTCCTTGGAATCGACCGGGTGATGCTTGCCATCGTAGACGGTGACCTCGATGTCCTGCAGTGCGTAGCCGGCGATTGCACCGGTCACCAGGACCTGATGGATGCCTTTTTCCACTGCCGGGATCAGGTTGTGCGGGATCGCGCCACCGACCACTGCGTTGACGAAGCGGAAGCCCTCACCACGCTCCAGCGGCCGCACTCTCAGGAATACCTCACCGAACTGGCCGGCGCCGCCGGTTTGCTTCTTGTGCCGGTGGTGGCCCTCAGCGCTGCCGCCGATGGTTTCGCGATAGGCGATGCGCGGCGGGCTGGTGCTCACTTCCACCCCGAAACGCTCGTTCAGCCGGCCCAGCATGACGCGCAGATGCAGATCGCCCAGGCCGCGCACCACGGTTTCGTTGAGCTCGGCGTGGTGCTCGACGATGAAGCAGGGATCCTCTTCACTAAGCTTGTGCAGTGCGCCGGAGAGCTTCTGTTCCTGGCCTCGCGTGGCCGGTTCGATCGCCAAGCCGAACATGGAGGCAGGCATGGCGATGGGCTTGAGGTGATAGTGGTCCTCGTCGTGCGAGTCGTGCAGTACGGCATCGAAGTGGATGTCTTCGACCTTGGCGACCGCGCAAATGTCGCCGGCGATGGCTTCCTCCACCTCGACATGGTCCTTGCCGAAGATCTTGAACAAGTGGCCGACCTTGAACGGCTTGCGGCCGTCGCCGATCAGCAGCTGGGAATCGCGGCGCACAGTGCCCTGATAGACCCGGAACTGGCTGAGCTTGCCGACGAAGGGGTCGTTGACGATCTTGTGGACGTGGGCAATGACGTGCTTCCCGGGATCCGCTTCCACCGTGGTCGGTGCCGCCTGATCGCCTTCACCGACCAGGAAGTCCGGCGGATTGCCCTCGGCCGGGTTGGGCAGCAGGCTGATCGACAGCTGCAGCAGCTCGTCCACGCCGACGCCGCTGCGCGCCGAGCAGAAGCACACCGGCACCAAGTGGCCCTCTCGCAGGCACTGCTCGAAGGCGTCGTGGACCTCTTGCGGGGTCAGCTTGGCTTCGCCGTCCTCCAGGTACTTCTCCATGATCTCCGGGTTGACCTCGACCACCTGGTCGATGATCTGCTGGTGGAAGTCGGCCACCGGGCCCAGGTCGCTGCTGCCTTCGGCATGGAAGAAGCAGTCCACCACCTTGCTGCCGCCGTCGGCCGGCAGATTGATCGGCAGGCACTGGCGGCCGAAGGTGTCCTGTATATCGGCTAAGAGCGCGGCGAGATCGACGTCCTCGGCGTCGATCTTGTTGACGATGATCATCCGCTCATTGGAGCGCTTGCCGGCACGGGCCATCAGCCGCACGGTGCCGTGCTCGATGCCGTTCTGCGCATTGATCACAACCGCGACGGTTTCCACGGCCGCCATCGCGGCCAGCGTGGGCCCGCGGAAATCGGGATATCCGGGGGTATCGAAGATATTGAAATGGGTGTCTTTGAAATTGAAGCTGCACAAACAGGTGTTGAGCGAATGGCCGCGCTCTTTTTCCATCGGATCGTGGTCAGACACCGTATTGCCTCTTTCCACCGTGCCCTGACTCTGAATTGCCCCGGCGCCGGCCAGCATCGCTTCAAACAGCGTGGTCTTGCCGGACCCAGGGTGGCCGGTTAGAGCAAGGTTACGGATGGTCTCCATGGCAAATCGCGGCATAACATTCCCTCCCGGTTTGGACTCTTCAGGTCTTGATCGACGCTGACAGGTGCTATCAGTTTCGCTTCTTCGTTGAGCCGCGAACGCCCAGCCCACGCATTGTCACCTTGTCGTCATGCCCAAGACTCACAACTGTCTCGCCGGCCGTCAAGGGCTATCTGCCAACGGCCGTCGCTGACCAGCTGATCAGCCGCTGAACCAGTTCGATTGCAGCGTCCCCGAATAGCGGCTGCAGGTGGCCGGCGCCGTCTATGGACCAGCGCGTCGCGCCCAGCGCCTGCGCCAGCTCTTTGCCACCATCAAGCTCGGCGGCCGGATCGGCCGAGCCAAGCACCAGCAGACATGGGTTTGCTATCCGCGCGGGTTTCCAGGCTCGCGCCTGAGCCAAAGCGAGGCCGGATTCGTCGCGCCAACGGTGGTGCGCGTAATAGCAGTCGACTTCGGTACAGCCGCGCAGATGACGGCGGGTGCTTTCCAGCGACTGGTTGCCGCGCCAACGGATGATCGCCTCTGAAGCTGCCGCGCCCGGATCGGGTAGCGGTGGATTGATCAGCACCAGAGCAGCCGAGGGCGACAGCTTCGTGGCGAGTTGCCATGCCAACACCGCGCCCATGCTCGCACCAACGATGAGCTGGTAGTCCCGCTGCTGGGTCATTGCGAGCAGCTGGTCCCGGTAGCAGCCCAGGTCGGTTGCGGCCAGTCCCGTCGACGCTGGCCGCAGCTGCGCCGCTTCGGACTCCACCCCATGCGCTTCGAGCAGGGTCCGCCAGCGCTGCCACTGCCAGGCACCACCGCCGGCGCCGTGGATGAGTAGCCAGCAGGCTCTGTTTGATAGGTCAGATCTGTTCAGCTTTTGTTTGGCTAACTGAATAACTATAGCGAGAGTGCATCATATTCAGAATTCGTTCAACGCCTCGCCCCTATGTTGGTCAGCAACGGCGAATCACCGCCGAGTTGCACACAGGAGCGCAGCTATGACTGTCTATCGCTTGAAAGGAATCGCCGCGGCGTGCCTGGCTGGCGCGCTGTTTGCACCAGCGGCTTTCGCTGGCCACGGTCGCCAGACCGAGTACGACTTCGCTCGGGTCCTGGATGCCCAGCCCATCTTCGCTGAAGTCCCGGTCGCTGAGCCTCGCCGGGTTTGCTGGGATGAGCCGGTGCGCTACGTGGATCGCGGTCGCCGCCATCGCTCGGGCGCTGGTGCGGTGATCGGTGGGTTGATCGGCGGTGCGATCGGCAACCAGATCGGTGATGGCAGCGGTCGCGCTGCTGCCACCGCAGCTGGTCTGTTGATCGGTGCCTCCATCGGTAGCGAGCACGAGCGCAATCGCCATCGCGGCTACCACCGCGGCCATCGCGAATATGTGCGCTACGAGCAGGTCTGCGACTACCGCGAGGACTATCGCACCGAGCGCGAAGTGGTGGGCTACGACGTGACCTACGAATACAACGGCCGGGTGGGGTACACCCGCACCGAGCTGCCGCCGGGGCAGGAGATCCGGGTCCGCGTGTCGGTTGATCCGGTCGGTTACTGATTCGCTCTGGATTCGGAGCGGGAAGTCAACGGGGCGCTCAGGCGCCCCGTTTGTTGTTTAGCAGCAGGACTGAGGGCTGAGGAAAGATGCCTCGTGGCTCATGCCAAGACCGCTTTTCTGCGGGGCAGCCGTCAGCGATCAGCTCTGGCGCGGATCTCCCTGGCGATGCCAACCGGCAGTTCATCCAGTTCGCTGTAGGGCGGCTGCGCAAATCGGCGCGGATCGCCCAACGCCTGCTGCAGCATCTCTACGCTGTCGTCTCCCCAGTACAGCTGACCCTCAAACACCGCCGTTGGCACGCCGAAGACCTGATCGGTCAGGGCAGCCTTGAAGTTCTGCTTCAGCGTGGTCTTGACGCTGGGGTCGCTGAGCGCCGCGGCGCTGTCGTCGATGCCCAAAGCGGCTGCCAGGGCCGCAATCTCCGCAGGCTGGCTGGGGTCCCGGCCTTCTGCCCAGACAAAGTTCAGCAGCCTGCTAACCGCGAGGATGTCGGCGCCGGCGGCCACGCACAGGCGCAGCGCCGGCAGCGGATTGAACGGGTGGGCCGGCGGAAAGCGCAGCGGAAGCCCGTGCTGCTCGGCGCGCCATTGCACCTGGCGATAGGTGTGCCGCCGCTTGCTCGGCAACTCGGCCGGACCCAAGGTGCCGTGGTGATCGAGCAGACCGGCAAACAGGATCGGCCGGGGCTCGACCTTGGACTGCAAATCCAGTTTGCCCATCCGCTGCCAGGCCAGATAGGCGAAAGGTGAGATCGGATCGAAGTACCAGGGGATCATCGTCGGCAAACCTTGGCTGCAGCGGTGAGCGCGGCAGTGTGACCACTGCCGCTACCGCGATGCAAGGCTGAGCAGCGATAGCCCGGATATTGAACTTTGCGGGCTACGCCGCCCCGGCGCGACGCTCGGCCTGCTTGCGCGCGTTTTCGGTGAGGTGCTTCTTGCGCAGCCGCACCGCCTTCGGGGTCACCTCGACCAGTTCGTCGTCATCGATGAACTCCAGCGCCTGCTCCAGCGACATGCGCACCGGCGGGACTAGATTCAGCGCATCGTCCTTGCCGGCGGCGCGGACGTTGGTGAGCTGCTTGGCCTTGAGCGGGTTCACGGTGAGGTCATTGTCCTTGGCGTGGATGCCGACCAGCTGACCTTCGTAGACCTCGTCGTTGGCGTTGATCAGCATCTTGCCGCGCTCCTGCAGGTTGAACAGCGAGTAGGCCGGCGCGACGCCGGTGCCGTTGCTGATCATCACCCCGTTCTGGCGCTGTGCGATGCCGCCAGCTAGGCGCGGACCGTAGTGGTCGAAGACATGAAAGAGCAGACCGGTGCCAGCGGTGAGGGTGCGGAACTCGGTCTGGAAGCCGATCAAGCCGCGCGCCGGGATGATGTACTCCAGACGCACCCGACCCTTGCCGTCCGGCTCCAGGTTGCGCAGCTCGGCCTTGCGCTCGCCCAGGCGCTCGATGACCCCGCCTTGATAGGCCTCGTCCAGATCGGCAACCAGATGCTCGTAGGGCTCCATCAGCTGACCGTCGATCTCCTTGATGATTACCTCGGGCCTGGACACCGCCAGTTCGTAGCCTTCGCGGCGCATGGTTTCGATCAGGATCGACAAATGCAGCTCGCCGCGCCCGGAGACCTTGAAGCTGTCGCCGTCCTCGGTGTCTTCCACTCGCAGCGCCACGTTGTGCAGGGTCTCGCGGATCAGTCGGTCGCGAATCTGCCGGCTGGTCAGGAACTTGCCATCGCGGCCGCAAAAGGGTGAGTCGTTGACTCGGAAGAACATGCTGATGGTGGGCTCGTCCACGGTCAGCGGCGGCAGCGCCTCCACCGCGGTCGGATCACACAGGGTGTCGGAAATGCCCAGCTTGTCCACGCCGGTGATGGCGACGATGTCGCCGGCACGCGCCTGAGCGACTTCACGACGCTCCAGGCCGTGGAAGCCGAGCACCTGCAGCACCCGTCCCTGGCGCTTGGCGCCGTGTCGATCGACTACGGTGACCGCCATGTTGGTCTTCACCGTGCCGCGCTCGATGCGGCCGATGCCGATGATGCCCACGTAGCTGGAGTAGTCCAGCGAGGTGACCCGCATCCGGAATGGCCCGTCGGGATCCACTGGCGGCGGCGGAACCCGCTCGACGATGGTCTGGAACAGGGCGTCCATATTGCCCGAGCGCACGCTGTCCTCAAGCCCGGCGTAGCCGTGCAGCGCCGAGGCGTAGACCACCGGGAAATCCAGCTGCTCGTCGTTGGCGCCGAGACGGTCGAACAGATCGAAAGTCTGGTTGACTACCCAATCGGTGCGGGCGCCGTCGCGATCGACCTTGTTCACCACCACGATGGGGTTGAGCCCCTGCTCAAAGGCCTTCTGGGTGACGAAGCGGGTCTGCGGCATTGGCCCGTCGACGGCATCCACCAGCAGCAGCACCGAGTCGACCATGCTCAATACGCGCTCGACCTCGCCGCCGAAGTCGGCGTGACCCGGAGTATCGACAATGTTGATGCGCCATTCCTCGCCGCTGGCATCGGTCCACTTGATCGCGGTGTTCTTGGACAGGATGGTGATCCCGCGCTCGCGCTCCAGATCGTTGGAGTCCATCACCCGGTCCGGCGATTTGTCGCGCTCGGTGAGGGTGCCGGACTGCTTGAGCAGCTGATCAACCAGGGTGGTCTTGCCGTGGTCGACGTGGGCGATGATGGCGATGTTGCGCAACTTCTGGGTCATGGTCTGTTCGCTGATGAGGTGGTCGACTGCCGCTGTGCGCTCGCAACAACGCCGCCCAACGCGTTGCGCAGGGCGGTTTGCAGATATCGTTAAGGCGCGAAGTATAACCCCCCATTGTGGAGCAGTAGCTCCTGGAGATTCAATCGGTGGCGGTGGGTGTTTGGGTGGGCTTCATGTTTGGAGCAGGCTGGAGGGCCCAGGGCTTAGGGCCCAGGGCCCAGGGCCCAGTAGAAGCTGGTTCCGCGCTCTTTTGATCTTCTGGGCCCAGGGCTTAGGGCCCAGGGCCCAGTAGAAGCTGGTTCCGCGCTCTTTTGATCTTCTGGGCCCTGAGCCCTGGGCCCTGGGCTCTCGCTCTTCGAGGCCCTCGCTCCCTGGACCTTACCTAAGGCGCTCCGCGTCCGCTGGGCCTGGCAGCGAGGTAGCCGCGGCCGCGCTCCATCATCGACACGAATCCCACCTCGTCGTTGTTGCGTACGGCGGCGGTCAGTCGGGCAACGGCGCGTTCCAGCGCCTCCAGCGCGGCGCCGCCGTGCGTGTTGAGATTCTGGATCTCAAAGTACATCCGCGGGTTTTCGTTGGCGACTTGACTGGCCACGGCCAGCTGTCGGTCGAAGGTGGTGCTGGACAGCTGCGCCAAACGCGGCGCGGCCGCGCCGGAGTCGGCCAGTGCGGAGAAGAAGGCGATGTTGACCGCGTGGGACAGTCCAAGCACGTAGGCAATCAACTGATCGTGCTCGTCCAGCTCCATGTCCACCAGTTCGGCGCTGGTCGCGCTGAACAGGGCGCGCGCTTCGGCCATCGCCTTGCGGTTGCCCAGGTCGACGAAAATGACGTGTCGGCCGGACAGCAGCACCGTGTCCGGGCCGAACATCGGATGCACCGAGCAGATTTTCAGCCCGGCGCCGGCTGCGTTGCGCAGCGCCTGGGCCAGCGGGGTCTTCAGCGAGCCGACGTCGAAGATCAGCCCGGTCGGTCGGCGCTGCGCCAATTCGGTGATTACCGCCGCGCTGGCCCCCAGCGGCGCCGCAACCGCGATCAGATCGTGGTCCAAGGGGCTCTGCCGCCAATCGGCCAGCCACGGCGCCGGGTCGGCGGGCTGCCGAGGGTCCGCCACCTCCACAGCAAAGCCCTGGTCAGCCAAAAAGCGCGCCAGCCAGCCGCCCATCTTGCCGCTGCCGCCAATCACCAGCGCACGACGACCCTGACCGGTGCCGGACCAGCGCACCCGATCCTTTTCCTGGGTGGTCAGCGAGGAGCCGATCAGCCGGCGCATCACCTCTTCGGCCAGATCCGGCGATAGCCCGGCATCGGTTGCCGCGTTGCGGACCTTGTCCAGCACCTGCCGTTCGCGTCGGAAATCACGCAATTGGCCGCCCGCGGCATGCTTGACCTTACCGATTTCGGCAACGATCTGCTGACGTTCGGCGATGGTGCGCACCAGCAAGGCATCGACTTCGTCGAGGCGGGTGCGCAGGCGATCCAGATCGGGGGAGCTTTGGGATGGAGTTTGCTCGGACATCGGTGGTATTCGTCGGGGTTGGCGGGTTCGAACAGCGACCCTCGGTGACAGCGAGAACCCTGCCGGAGCCCATCCCACTCCGGTCGGGCGCCGCAGTAGTCTGGGCTAGCCGGCGATGTAGTGCGAGAGCTGCTCGATCTCGAACTGCTGGTCGGAGATCACCGCCTTGACCAGATCGCCGATGGACAGCATTCCGGTGACTTGATCGCCATCCACCACCGGTAGGTGGCGGATACGGTTTTCGGTCATCAGGCGC
>JAUIFV010000119.1 GCA_030430155.1 Gammaproteobacteria bacterium | reverse complement strand
AGCGCTTGCAAGCCTGCATCAGCTCGGCAATGGGGTACTTCTTGTTCAGCGGCACCAGCTGATTGCGGACATCGTCCACCGGGGCGTGCAGCGAGACGGCCAGACTGACATCGGCTGCTGCGGAGAGCTGATCGATGCCTGGCACCAGTCCCGCCGTACTCAGGGTGACTCGCTTGTTGGCCAGGCCGAAGCCCAGATCGTCGCGCATCAGGCTCATTGCGGCGACCACCGGATCGAAATTGAGCAGCGGCTCACCCATGCCCATCATCACCACATTGGTGATCCGACGGTTGCTCTTGGCGTCATGCTCGAGCGCTTTGGCGGCGAGCCAGACTTGGCCGATGATCTCCGCTGCGCTCAGGTTGCGCTGGAAGCCCTGGGTAGCGGTGGAGCAGAAGGTGCAGTTGAGCATGCAGCCGATTTGCGACGATACGCAAAGCGTGCCGCGGGTGGGCTCGGGGATGTAAACCGTTTCTACAGCGCCGCCCTGTACCGCGATCAACCACTTGCGGGTGCCATCGACGGAGACTTGCTCGGTAATCACCTTGGGCGGGCGAATCTCGGCGGTGGATTCCAACTTGGCGCGTAGCTTCTTGCCGAGGTCGGTCATTTCTTCGAAATCGCTCACCCCGCGGTGATAGATCCACTTCATGACCTGATCACCGCGGAATGGCTTTTCCCCCATCCCTGCAAAAAACCGCCGCATGGCCTCGCGATCGAGGTCCATCAGATTGGTGCGGTCGGGCAGGGCGGTCATCGCTATCAGCCTCGCGGGCAGAGGGTGCTGGCGGCGAAGAAGTAGGCGATTTCGATCGCGGCATTCTCGGCGCTGTCCGAGCCGTGCACGGCGTTGGCGTCGATGCTGCTGGCGAAGTCGGCGCGAATGGTGCCGGCATCAGCCTGCTTGGGATCGGTGGCGCCCATCAGCTTGCGATTGGCAGCAATGGCGTCCTCGCCTTCGAGGACCTGGATCAGCACCGGACCGGAAGTCATGAACTTGACCAGATCGTTGAAGAACGGGCGCTCGCGATGCACGGCGTAGAAACCTTCGGCTTCCGCCTGGGACAGCTGCTGCATGCGCGCCGCGATGATGGTCAGACCGGCCGCTTCGAAGCGGCTGAGGATCTGGCCGATGACGTTCTTGGCAACGGCATCCGGCTTCAAAATTGAGAGGGTGCGCTCCAGCGCCATGTTCGCTCCTTTGGACTCGGGCAGATAGACAAAAAGCTCCGCTGTCGCCTGCCCTGAGCGACTTCGGAGCTTAGCATGAAAAGCCACGCGAAAACGTGGGTTTGAAAGGGATTTCGCGTGCGAAGTCTAGCTTCATGGTGCAACGCAGCGCAATGGCCGGGGAGCGCATAGCGACCGCCAAGGAGCCAAGTTGACGAAGATTGACAGCGGGTCGTATCTCGCATCGGCGCTGTCGGGACTCACCCTTGCCCGCAAACCATACGCCAGCGTATGCTGGGAGTTTCATCCTATCGACATCCAAGTCGGTAGGATGGGGAGTCATTCCAACGAACCGATCGATCGAGGTGATCATGTCCGAAGGCAGATTTCACGTGCGCAAGGCCGCGGTGCTGGGCGCTGGCGTCATGGGCGCGCAGATCGCTGGCCACCTGTGCAACGCCGGCATCCCTACTGTTTTGTTCGAGTTGGCCGCCAAAGAGGGCGACCCCAATGGCCTAGTCAACAAGGCCATCGCCAACCTTGGCAAGCTCAAGCCTGCGCCGCTGGGCGAGAAAGCCGTCGCCAACGGCATTATTCCGGCCAACTACGACCAGCACCTGGATCTGATCGATGACTGTGATCTGATCATCGAAGCGGTCGCCGAGCGCATGGACATCAAGCGCGCGGTCTACGACAAGATCGAGCAGCGCGTGAAGGACGGCGCTATCGTCGCCAGCAACACCTCGGGTCTGTCGATGACCGGTTTGGCCGATTCACTGCCGGAAGAACTGCGCTCACGCTTCTGCGGCGTGCACTTCTTCAATCCGCCGCGCTACATGTACCTGGTCGAGCTGATTCCGACCAAATACACCGCGCCGAAGATCATGGACGATTTGGAGTCCTTCCTGACCACCGCGCTAGGCAAGGGCGTCGTTCGGGCGAAGGACACCCCGAACTTCATCGGCAATCGCATTGGCGTGTTCAGCATGCTGGCCTGCATGCATCACACCAAGGCGATGGGGCTGGGTTTTGACGTGGTCGACGCGCTGACCGGTCCGCTGATCGGCCGGCCCAAGAGCGCCACCTACAGAACCGCCGACGTGGTCGGCCTGGACACCATGGGTCACGTCATCCAGACCATGCAGGACACCCTTCCGGACGATCCGTGGCACGCCTTCTTCGGCAAGCCGGATTGGCTGGCGAAGCTGATCGAGGAAGGCTCGCTGGGTCAAAAGAGCGGCAAGGGTGTGTACGAAAAGCGTGGCAAGGAAATCCACGTGCTGGACCTGGAGCAGGGTGACTATCGCCTTTCCGGACAGGAGCCCAGCGCCGCCGTTGAAGGCGCGCTGCGCCAGAAGACCTGGGGCGAACGCCTGGCCAAGCTGCGCGGCAGCGACGACGCCCAGGCGCAGTTCATGTGGGCCTGCTTCCGCGATCTGTTCCACTACGCGGCCTATCATCTGGCCGATATCGCCGACACCGCGCGCGACGTCGATCTGGCCACCCGCTGGGGCTACGGCTGGAAGGAAGGTCCTTTCGAAGTCTGGCAGCAGGCCGGTTGGCAGCAGGTCGCCGAGTGGATCGAGGAAGACATCGCCGCCGGCAAGACCATGACCAACGCGCCGCTACCGGCCTGGGTGAAGGCTGGCGGCCGCGAGGCCGTGCACTTCCCCGAAGGCTCCTATGCGCCCAACAGCGACGCCGTGCAGCCGCGTTCGGCCCTGCCGGTATACAAGCGTCAGGCCTTCCCGGATCCGGTGCTCACCGAAAGCTTCGATCAGGGCAGCACGATTTTCGAAACCGACGCGGTGCGGCTTTGGACGCACGGTGACGAGGTCGCGGTGCTCAGCTTCAAGACCAAGATGAACACGATTGGGCCTGGCGTGATCGACGGCATCCATCAGGCTGTGGAGACCGCCGAGCGCGACTTCGCCGCCATGGTGATCTGGCAGACCCGTGAGCCATTCTCTGCCGGTGCCGACCTCTCGGCGGCCATTCCGATCGTCGCGGCGGGCAAGATCGACGAGTTTGAGGCATTCATCGCCCGGTTCCAGAACACTTCGATGCGCATCAAACAGTCCGCGGTGCCGGTGGTTTCGGCGGTGCGCGGGATGTGCTTCGGCGGCGGCTGCGAGTTCCAGATGCACTCGGCCAAGACCGTGGCTGCGCTGGAAAGTTACATCGGCCTGGTTGAGGCCGGCGTGGGCCTGCTGCCGGGCGGCGGCGGCTGTAAGGAAATCGCCCTGCGCTGCTCGCGGGATGCGGTCAACGGCGACGTCTTCGGTCAGGTGCAGACCTACTTTGAGACCATCGCCATGGCCAAGGTAGCCACCAGCGCGCTGGAGGCGAAAAAGTTCAAGCTGCTGCGTCCCACCGACGTGGTGGTCTACAACAGCTATGAACTGCTGCACGTGGCGCGTAGCGAAGCGCGCGCGCTGGCCGAAGCCGGCTACCGCCCGCCGATGCCGGAGAACAACATCCGCGTCGCCGGTGATATCGGCACCGCCACCATCCAGGCCATGCTGACCAACATGCTCGAGGGTCACTTTGTGTCCGAGCACGATGTCGAGGTCGCCACGCGTATCGGCAAGGTGCTGTGCGGCGGCGATATCGAGCGCGGCAGCACAGTCAATGAGCAATGGCTGCTGGATCAGGAACGCAAGAACTTCGTCGCCCTGGCGATGATGCCCAAGACCCAGGAGCGCATTGCCCACACCCTGCGCACCGGCAAGCCGCTGCGCAACTAGTCGCCAAGGAGTACTCACAATGAGCCGACAGATTCAAGATGCCTACATCGTCGCTGCCGTGCGTACGCCGGTAGGCAAAGCCCCCAAGGGGATGTTCCGCTACACCCGTCCTGACGACCTGCTCGCTCACGCGATCAAGGCGGCCGTCGCCGCTGCGCCGGGCATCGACGTCAACCGCATCGATGACGCCATCATCGGCTGCGCCATGCCCGAAGGCGAGCAGGGCATGAACGTGGCCCGCATCGGCGTGCTGCTGGCTGGCCTGCCGAATACGGTGGCGGCGATGACCATCAACCGCTTCTGCTCCTCCGGGTCACAGGCCGTGGCGCTGGCCGCCGACCGGATCCGTCTGGGCGAGGCCGATCTGATGCTTGCCGGCGGCGCCGAAAGCATGTCCATGGTGCCGATGATGGGCAACAAGCCCGCCTTCAATCCGGCCATCTTCAGCGAAGAGAACGTCGCCATCGCCTACGGCATGGGGATTACCGCTGAGAAGGTGGCCGAGCAGTGGAAGGTCAGTCGCGAGGACCAGGATCAGTTCGCATACCAGTCGCATCAGAAGGCCATTGCGGCGATCGGCGCAGGGCACTTCGCCGACGAAATCGCGCCGTTCCAGCTAGACGATCGGTTCCCGGACATCGCCAGCGGCGAGATTCGCAGCAACACCCGAACCGTGGACACCGACGAGGGTCCGCGCGAGGACACCAACGTCGCGGTGCTGAACAAGCTGCGCGCGGTGTTCCGCAACAACGGCAGCGTCACTGCCGGTAACTCATCGCAAATGAGCGATGGTGCTGGCGCGGTGCTGCTGGCCAGCGAGAAGGCGGTCAAGGAGATGGGTCTGACCCCGCTGGCGCGCTGGTGCGGCGCTTCGGTGGCCGGGGTGCCGCCGGAGATCATGGGTATCGGTCCCAAGGAGGCGATTCCGAAGGTCTGCAAGCAGACCGGAATCAGCCAGTCGGCGCTGGACTGGATCGAGCTCAACGAAGCCTTTGCTGCGCAGTCGCTGGCGGTGATGCGCGACTGTGAGCTGGATCCGAGTAAGGTCAACCCGCTGGGCGGGGCCATTGCCCTGGGTCACCCGCTGGGCGCGACCGGAGCCATCCGCACCGCGACCCTGGTGCATGGCTTGCGACGTACCCAGCAAAAGTACGGCATGGTGACCATGTGTATCGGCACAGGGATGGGCTTCGCCGGTATCATTGAGCGGGTCTGACCTCGTTCGGGTCCCACCGCTGCATCGGCAAGGGGCGCCAGCGATGGCGCCCTTTGCTTTTGTGCGGATGCAAACACTCTGAACACACTATTGCTCGAACAAACCGGCGGACCGGATTTGCCCGAAGAACGGATTCGGGTTGGTGACTGCCTGCGTGTCGGCCGTCACCCTGAAAATGAACTGGTGCTCAGCGATCCGGCGGTCTCGCGCCATCACGTGCGCATCGAGATGGAAGGAGAGCGCTACCAGGTCGTCGACCTCGGCTCGCGTGTGGGTACCTCTCTGAATGACCACCCGCTGCCGGCGTTCCGCCCGGTGCCGGTGCGCGAGCATGACCGTTTGCGGGTGGGTCCGTGGCGTTTTCGCCTGATCGACCCCGAGCGCCGCCCCGGCCCGCGCCAGCCGCTGGTGGACGCCAGCTATGCCGGCGCCACGCAGACCTTGGCGCCGGCTTTGGTGGCCGAGCGTCGCCTCGAACTGCTGGTGGAATTCGCCGCGGCCGCCTCTCACGTCAGCACCGCCGACGGTCTGGCCGAATGCGTTGCCGACTTCGCCGTGCGCGGCTGCAACGCTCGGGCGGCCGTCGTCTATGCAGGTGATGTACAGCTGGAGGAGCGGGCGCGCCACCCAACGACTGAAAATCCGTTTGAACCGGGCGCCGGCGTAGCCGCAGCGGCCATTGCCGGCGGCGTGGTTCAGGTGGAAGGCGAGCACGGCGCGATGGGCTTGGCCGTAGCGCTGCGTCTGGATCAGCTGCCCTGGGGCCTGCTATGGGTGGTGGTGGACGGCACTCAGCAGCAAAACCGCTCGGATGCCTGTGAATTCGCCCACGCCCTGTCCCGTTTGGCCGGCCTGACCCTGGGCAACCTGGATAGGCGCGAGGTGGCACTGCGCATCGAACGACTGCACAACGATCTGGATCAGGCGCGGGAAGTGCAGCGGCGCATCCTGCCGCCCAGCAACGGCCGCTTCGATACGCTCAGCTACGCTGTGCATGTGCATCCCGGCCGCCACGTCGCCGGCGATCTGGTCGACGTGTTGCGGTTGGGCGATGGGCGCATCGGCGTGGTCCTGGGCGATGTGGCCGGCGCCGGCGTAGGCGCGGGCTTTTTGATGGCCGGTGTGCAGGCCTATCTGCATGCCGAGTTGATGGAAACTGGCGATCCGGCGATCGCTGCCACGCGCTGCAATACCTATCTCACTCGGGTTGGCGGAGCGCGCTTTGTGACCGCCTGGATCGGCGTGATCGATCTGGCCCACGGCCTGTGTGCCTACGTCGACGCCGGCCATGGCCATGTCCGTCTGGTTGACCCGGAGCGAGGCATGCACGAGCTGAGCAGCCACGGCAGCGTGCCGTTGGGGGTTGCTGACGACAGTCGCTTCGAGGCCGAACATCTGCAGCTGCGACCGCAGCTGCGAGTGGTGCTCTACAGCGATGGGGTGGCCGAACAGCGCAGTCCGGATGCGCGGGTCTTTGCCGATCATGGATTGCGCTCGGTGCTGGAGCGCTCAGGCTCATCCGATGATGATGTCGATCTGGTGGTTGCCGGGCTCAGCCTGTTTGGTGGCGGCCAGCTGCCTGCCGACGATGCCACCATCCTCTCGCTTTGCTGGCACGGGCCAGGGCAGAGCGGATGAGCTTGAAGTGGCGGACGCGCGCGGGCAAAGTGGCAAGCTGCGCACTTGCCTTGTGCTCGGCGTGAATCGACCTCCACAGCGGATCCCTGGCTAGCCATGTCGCCCAATGAACTGCGTGTACTGTTGTTGATCGTCGGGGTGTTTGTACTGATCGGCATCTACTACTTCGGTCGACCGAACAAGCCGTCGAAACGGGACCGACGCGATCGCGCCTATGGCCGGCAGGAGCCCTGGCTGAACCCCGAGGAGGGCGAAGACGGGGAAAACCATGCTGCCGACGAGTACGCCGATACCGACGCCGACTTGGATGATCCGGTGCGCTACTTCCCGGATGAACCAGAGCCTGCGCCTGCACCCGCCGAACCGATGCCGGGCGAGCGGCCTGATGTGGATTTCGACCGCATCGTCACCCTGTTCCTGTTGGCCAGAGACGGCGGCAGCATCGCCGGCCAGGATCTGGTTGTGGCGGCAGAAAAGGCCGGTCTGGTGTTTGGCGACAAGTGCATCTATCACCGGCTGATCGATGGTCGGCCCGATCAGGGTCCGATTTTCAGCGTTGCCAATCTCACCGAGCCCGGCAGTTTCGAGCTCTCGGCGATGGAGAAGCTAAGCACGCCCGGGGTCTGCTTCTTCATGACCCTGCCGGGACCGCTTTCCGCGCTGGAAGCGCTGGACACTCTGCTGCCGGCGGCCCAACGCATGGCCGAACTGCTGGACGCGCAGCTGCTCGATGAAGAGCGCAATGCGCTGGGTCGCCAGCGCATCCTCAGCCTGCGCGACGAGATGCGCCAGTACGATCGGCAGCAGGCGCAGGAGACGATGACGCTGTAGGCGGAGCAGGGCACAGGGCTTAGGGCCCAGTAACGCAGCTGAGTCGCGAGATTACCTCCCTGGGCCCTGGGCCCTCCAACCTGGGCCCTGAAGGACCTATGACTAATACTGAATTGCAATCGCGAGCCAAGACGCTGCGCGAGGAGATTGAGCAGCACAATCGCCGCTATCACCAGCTCGACGCGCCAATCATCAGCGACGCCGAGTACGACGGCCTGATGCGCGAACTTGAGGCATTGGAGCAGGCTCACCCGGAGCTGCGGACGGCGGACTCCCCAACCCAGCGGGTAGGTGCGGCGGTCAGCGGCGATTTCGCGCAGGTGACCCATGCGATTCCCATGCTCAGCCTTTCCAACGCGTTTGCCGACGAAGGCGTTGAGCTGGACCAGCCCGAATTCTCGGTGGAGCCGAAGATCGATGGCCTGGCGCTGAGTCTGCGCTACGAGGACGGCATGCTGGTGCGCGCGGCGACCCGCGGCGACGGCGAGACCGGCGAGGATGTGACCCACAGCGTGCGCACCATCGGGGTGATTCCGCTGCGCTTGGCAGGCGATGGCTGGCCGGCGGTGTTGGAAGTTCGCGGCGAGGTCTACATGCCCAAGGCGGGCTTTGCCGCCTACAACGAGCGCGCCCTGGCGCGCGGTGAGAAGCCGCTGATCAACCCGCGCAACGGTGCCGCCGGCAGCGTACGGCAGCAGGACCCGAAGATCGCCGCATCGCGACCGCTGGCCTTTTTCGCCTATGGCGTGGGCGAGGTCAGCGGCGGGGCGATTGCCGACCGGCACAGCAAGACCCTGGCCACGCTGCAGCAGTGGGGCATGCCGATCTCGCCGCAGGCCGGGACCGCGCTGGGGTTGGAAGGTTGCCTGAGCTACTACCGCGAGCTGGGCGACGCGCGGGCCGAGTTGCCGTATGAGATCGATGGCGCGGTGTACAAGCTGGACCGCTACGACCAGCAGGGTGCAATGGGCTTCATCTCCCGAGCGCCGCGCTGGGCGCTGGCGCACAAGTACCCGGCCGAAGAGGCGACCACGATACTGCAGGCGATCGAAGTCCAGGTCGGTCGCACCGGGGCGATCACCCCGGTGGCGCGGCTGCAGCCGGTGTTTGTCGGCGGCGTCACGGTCAGCAACGCCACCCTGCACAACTTCGATGAGGTGGGGCGCAAGGATCTACGCATCGGCGACACGGTAATCGTCCGTCGCGCCGGCGACGTGATTCCGCAGGTGATGGGCGTGGTGCTGGAGAAGCGTCCCGAAGGCGCTGTGGTTCCCGCGATTCCCGACCACTGTCCGGTGTGCAATTCTCCGCTCGAGCGACCTGAAGGCGAAGCCGTGCTGCGCTGCACCGGCGGGCTGATCTGCGCCGCCCAGCGCAAGGAGGCGCTGCGTCACTACGCATCGCGCAAGGCGATGGATATCGAGGGCCTGGGCGACAAGCTGGTGGAGCAGCTGGTGGATCAGAATTTGGTCCATCGGCTGGACGATTTGTACCGACTCAGCGTCGATGACTTCCAGTCCCTGGAGCGGATGGGCGAGAAATCAGCGCGAAATCTGGTCGAGCAGATCGAAGGCAGCAAGACCACGACCCTGGATCGGCTGCTGTTTGCGCTGGGCATACGCGAGGTGGGCGAGTCCACCGCCAGATCGCTGGCGCGCCACTACGGATCGTTGCCGCCGCTGATGGCCGCCAGCGTTGAGGAGCTGACCGAGGTAGCCGACGTCGGTCCGGTGGTGGCGTCTCGAATCCACGATTTCTTCGCTGAGGAACGCAATAGAGAGATCATCCGTACGTTGATCGACGAGGCCGGGCTGAACTGGCCGGACAAACCGCCGGCGCAGGCCTTGGAAGGCCCCTTGCTGGGCCAAACGGTGGTACTCACCGGCACCCTGAGCATGCCCAGAGACAGGGCCAAGGCGCTGTTGGAAGGACTTGGGGCCAAGGTGTCCGGCAGCGTGTCGAAGAAGACCGCGATGGTGATTGCCGGCGCCGAGGCGGGCAGCAAGCTGACCAAGGCGGAGTCTCTGGGCGTGCCGGTGCTGGATGAGGCGCAGTTCCAGGCCATGCTGGCCGAACACGGGGTCACGCCTTGAGCGCACCAAACCAGCAGCAAGCGATGTTGGACGCGCTGCGGGCCAGAGCGGATCTGTACGCGGAGATTCGCCGATTCTTCGCCGAACGCGAAGTTCTGGAAGTGGAGACGCCGATCCTGAGCGTCGCCGGCAACACCGACCCGCAGATCGACGCGCTACGCGCCCGCTTCGTCGGACCGCACAGCGCCGGAGGCAGCGTGCGCTACATGCGCACCTCGCCGGAATACTTCCACAAGCGCCTGCTCGCCGCCGGCAGCGGCGCCATCTATGAGCTCGGCAAGGTATTTCGCGACGGCGAGTTTGGCGCAAGACACAATCCCGAGTTCACCCTGCTCGAATGGTACCGGCCGGGTTGGGATCACCATCGATTGATCGTAGAAGTCGCCGAACTGGTGCAGTCGCTGCTGAGCAGCGCGGGCCAGGATCAATGGCCAGTACAGCGGCTGAGTTTTGCCGAGCTGTTCCAGCGCTATGCCGGAGTCGATCCGCATCGGGTCAGCCTGGCCGATCTGCGCGCGCAATTGGGCGGTTTGGAAGTCAACGCCGGCGATTTCGACTTTGATCAGTGCTTGGACTATTTACGCGCCGCAGTGATAGAGCCGCAATTGCCGCAACAAACACTGACCTTTGTGCTCGATTTCCCCGCCAATCAGGCTGCGCTGGCTCGCATCAGGCCCGGCGATCCGCCGCTGGCCGAGCGCTTTGAGCTGTATCTGGGTCAGGTGGAGCTGGCCAACGGCTATCACGAGCTTTGCGATGCCGCTGAACAGCGCCAGCGATTGCTCGCCGATCAGGCGCGGCGCGCAGACCAGCAGCGCCACTGCCCGCCGCTGGATGAGGCCTTCCTGGGCGCGCTGGAACAGGGGCTTCCGGCCTGTGCCGGCGTGGCCCTGGGTGTGGATCGCTTGCTAATGGCCTTGACCGGCAGCAGCGAGATCGGCAGCGTCATCAGTTTTCCGTTTGATCAAGCCTGATGCCGACCTTCGATTACCAGATCTGCGACGTTTTCACTGACCGCCGATTCGGCGGCAACCCGCTGGCGGTGTTACCCGATGCGCGCGGCCTGTCCGGCGAGCAGATGCAGCAGATCACCCGCGAGTTCGGGTTCTCTGAGACGGCCTTCGTGCTCCCCGCCGAAGGCGATGCCGACTGCCGCCTGCGCATCTTCACCCCAGGCCGCGAGTTGCCCTTTGCCGGGCATCCGAACATCGGCACCGCGTACACGCTTGCCGGTATGGGTCGATTCGGGGCTATGCCCGCTGAAGGTCGTGCGGTGCGCTTCGAGCAGCGCGCCGGCACGGTTGCGATCCAGATCCGTCCGACCAGCACCGGTTTCCACTGCGAACTTGCCGCTCCAGGACACTTGAGCAGCGGCGATGCACTGCCCGCGGAACTGATCGCACCGGCGATCGGGCTGCAGCCAGATCAGCTGGGTGTAGCCGCTGGCGCGCCGCGACAGGTCTCGGTCGGGCTGCCCTTTGTGCTGGTCGAGGTTGCCGATCGGGCCACCTTGGCCGCGGCCCGCCCATCAACCGACGGATTCCTCCGCCTGGCCGAGACGGGCATCGACCCGCCCTACGTGCTGCTCTACACCCGCAGCAACGATGAGTTTGACCTCCGCGTGCGCATGTTTTCGCCGCTGGATGCGATTATCGAGGACCCGGCAACCGGCAGTGCCAACTGCGCGCTGGCCGCCTGGCTGGCGGCGCAGAGCCCGCTGCCAGACGGCGAATTAAGCTTTGCCATCGCCCAAGGGGTGGAGATGGGTCGCCCCAGCCTACTCTCGGCGCGAGTGCTCAAGCTAGGCGGCGAGGTGGCACAGGTCCATATCGGCGGCGAATCGGTGATGTTCGCCAGTGGGCAACTACAGATCGACTGACCATCATTGGGAGAAGCGAGATGCAACCGGCAGCCTTGCAGAAGTGGCACCAGATCGTCGCCAAACGGGCGGTTCCCGAACTGGACCGCATCCTTCACCCGGACGTGGTCTTCCATTCGCCCGTGGTGCACACGCCTCAGCGCGGCAAAGCCATCACCACCATGTATTTGGGGGCCGCGATCGCCGTACTCGGCAATGCGAATTTCCGCTATGTGCGCGAAATCGCCGACGAGCACGGCGCCGTGCTGGAGTTCCAAACCGAGATCGACGGCATCGAAATCAACGGTGTGGATCTGATCGCGTGGGATGAGCAGGGCTTGATTACCGACTTCAAAGTGATGGTCAGGCCGGCCAAGGCGATGCAGCTGCTGCAGCAGAAGATGGCGGCGCTGCTTAACGGTTAGCCCGCGCCAAAGCAATGCAACCAATTCACTCCTCGCCGTATCCTTACCGACGTCCAGTCGCTTGAGCACACCCTATGGCAATGACCCAGCAGCGGCTCGAAGTCGCTCGCAACCAACCCGCACGATATCGATTCACTGAGGTCGAACTGGCCGCGCCAGGCGATGGCGAGGTGCTGTTGAGGCTGGATCGTTTCGGGCTCAGCGCGAACAACGTGACCTATGCCGCGCTTGGTGATGCGTTGCATTACGCCGACTTCTTTCCAGCCGGTGAGGGCGACCGGGACTGGTCGATGCTGCCGGTTTGGGGGGTGGCCGAGGTGGCGGAGTCGCGCAGCGAATGGGTGCGCAAGGGCGATCTGGTCTACGGCTACTTCCCCAGCGCCAGTCACTGCCTGCTGCACCCGCAGGCGGCGACTGGGGACGGATTCAGGGTGGAAAGGCCGGCCATTCCCGATCATTTCGCGCTCTATCATCGCTATGGCGTAGCGGGTCGCGACCCGATGTATGTTGCCGAGCAGCTGGACCGGATGGTGGTACTGCGGCCACTGTTCACCACCAGCCTGCTGCTTGCCGACTATCTGGCCGACGAGCGTTTCGCCAACGTGCCGCAGCTGATCTTCTCTTCGGCTGGAAGCAAGACCGCGCTGGGGACAGCCAGGCTACTTGCTGGCGTTGCGGCGTCGGTGGTCGGGCTGGGCTCGGCCGGCAGTCACGCTCTGGCCCGCGAGTTTGGCGGTTACGGTCGGCTGCTGGACTACGTCCAGATCGAAGCACTGGACCTTGTCGACAGCATCTATGTGGATTTCTCCGGCGATGCCGCGGTCCGCGAACGGATCTTCGAGCACCTCGGCGACAAGCTGCAGCGGGTGATCTCCATCGGCCTGACCCACTGGCAACAGGGTGTCAGCGGCAAGCCCAAGGGTGGCTACGAGAGCGAAATCTTCTTCGCCCCGGGCTGGGCAGCGCAACGACAGCGATCCGATGCACAGTTTGGTCGGCGCCTGGTGGGCGGTTGGCGGGAACTGCTGGAGCAGGCCTGCGGCAGCTTCGCGGTCGATCATCGAATCGGGCGGGAACATATCGAGGCCTACTACTCGGCATTAGTTGCCGGTCACGCCGACGGCAGCGCAGCGCATAGCTTCAGTTTCTAGCCGCTATTGCGTTCTTCGGTTTAGCTAGGAGCTCGCTTGCGAGCGATCGGATCTCGCGGCGTTGCATCGGCCTGCACGTATACCCGGACCTCACGATCGCGAGCAAGCTCGCTCCTACACAAGAGAGTGCCTCACCGCGGGTTGCAGTTTCCGCTCTTCGTAGGAGCTTGCTTACAAGCGATTGGAACTCGCGGCGTTGCATCGGTCTGCATGCAGACCCGGTTCTCACGATCGCGAGCAAGCTCGCTCCTACACAAGAAAGTGCCGCACCGCGCGTAGCAGTGCCCGCTCCTTGTAGAGCTTGCTTGCATACGAGCGAGCCGACAGGCGCCTCGCCAAGTTTCATCCACTCCGGTTCCTACGGTCTCTGTCTGGGCCCTGGGCCCTCCTCCCTGGGCCCGCCCCGGCATGACTGAAGACCCTGTCGCATGGACCGCGCTAAGCCTATGCTGGGTCCGCCAAAATGAGGGGGAAGGGGAATGGCGACTCGATTCGATCCCGATGGACTGCAGCTGCCGATCAAGCTCGACAGCACCAGCAACGGCGAGTTTGAGCCGGTTCCTTTAACCCAGCTGCATCATCAGGCGCGCGATCTGGCGCTGCTGCAGGCCACCCAGCACGCGCGGCGCCTGGGTACCGATCGGCGTAGCTTCATGGTCTCGATGTGCGGTGCCGCCAGCACATTACTGGCTTTCAACAGCGCCTATGCAAGCGTGGGCAAGACCGGCGGCTTTTACCGGCTGCCGGCGGAGGCCGCACTGGATGAAGCCGCGGCGGCCTCGGCGCTGGCCAAGAAGGAGCTGATCGTCGACGTCCAGGGGCATTTCGTGAACCCAACGGGCGCCTGGACCAAGACCCTGCCGGAGGGCGCGCGACCGCTTTCCTTCACCCAGACCGCCGGCTGCGCGGCGGCCAGCCTGCCGGGCAATCTCGATCACCTGCAGTGCCTGGGGCCGGATGCCTTCATCCGCCATATCTTCATGGATTCGGACACCGACCTGGCGGTGCTCAGCTTCGTGCCCTCCAGGCGCGCTGCGGAACCGCTGACCATTGAAGAGGCTGCGGCCACCGCGGCCATCGTCGAAAAGATGGAAGGCAGTCACCGGCTGCTGCTGCACGGCCGGGTCAATCCCAATCAGGAGGGCGATCTGGACGGGATGGACGAGTTGGCCGAAGTGCATCGCATTTCCGCCTGGAAGACCTATACCCAGTGGGGACCGGACGGCAAAGGCTTCTATCTAGACGACGATGTCGGCATCGCCATGCTGGAGAAGGCGCGCCGGCTGGGCGTGCGCAATGTCGCCATCCACAAGGGTCTGCCGTTCGGGCCGCAAAGCTACGAACACAGCACCTGCGCCGATATCGGCCGTGTCGCCAAGCGTTTCCCCGATCTGAACTTCCTAATCTACCACTCCGGCTACGTGATCGGAAAGGAAGAGGGCGCCTACGATCGCGAACGCAGCGATGGCATCGATCAGCTGATCACCTCGGTCAAGGCGGCCGGGCTCGGCCACGGCAGCAACGTCTACGCCGAACTGGGTTCGACCTGGCGCTTCCTGATGCGAAATCCGGATGCGGCCGCCCACGTGCTGGGCAAGCTGATGCTTCATCTGGGCGAGGAGAACATCCTTTGGGGCACCGACTCGATCTGGTACGGCAGTCCGCAGGATCAGATCCAGGCCATGCGCAGCTTTGCGATCTCCGATCAGTTCCGCGAGACCTACGGCTATCCGGAGCTCAGCGATGCGGTGAAGGCAAAGATCTTTGCCAGCAACGCGCTGCGTGTCTACGGGCTGGACGGCGAGCAGGTCAGCCGGACCGTTGGTGCCGACGGACTGATCAGGCAGAAACAGAACTATCTCGACAACCCGGACCCGCAGTTCGTCACCTACGGCCCGAAGACCCGGCGCGAGTTCTTGCGTCTGAAGGCCTGGGGCGGCTGATTCGGACCGCTACTCAGCCTGCGGTGATCCCGATTCGGCGGGAATTCGCGTTATAAGGCATCGATTCATCTGCCGGGACGACGCGATGCGGTTACTGCTGATTTGGCTTTTCCTGGGCGCGGCGTTCTGCGGGGCCCCAAGCGCACTTGCCGATCGTTACTACGCTGCCGAAGGCGGCGGGGTGGAACTTTGGCTGGAAGGCGACGGCCCGATCACGGCTCGAACGAAAGAAAAGAGCCTCGCGCAAAGACGCGAAAAAGATAAAACAAGAACGGACGCCAAGAAGAGGAAAGCCTGTCAGGCCCAGGGCTTC
>JAUIFV010000003.1 GCA_030430155.1 Gammaproteobacteria bacterium | reverse complement strand
GTCGACATCACTTGCTCTCCTGCGTTCGCTCTCGAAGGTTGATTCGGGAAAGCAATGATCGTCGACGACCCTCCTCAGTGGGGCATAGCGTCTACGCCTACGCCGCGGGTTGCCGCATGGCCATCGATGCGGTTCCAACGCAGCACAACCTGGGCCCTGGGCCCTCCCCACCTGGGCCCTTTCTCCGCCCCTATCTGATGAATCGCTGCAACGCCTGGGTGGTGAACTGGCCGTCGCCGGGTACCTCCACCAGGGTTTCGGCTTCCTTGCCGTCCTTGGCCAGGGCCTGGACGTGGTAGCGGCCGGCCTGCAGGTCGTGGAAGACATACAGCGCCGGTAGCGTTGCCGGCATTTCGTAGAAGTTCTTCAAATAAGCCAGGCTGACCCGCCACAGCTTGCCGCTCTTGTCGTACTGGTCGGCGATGCTCACCGTCCAGCTGTCCTCGTCGAGGTAGAACACCCGGCGCGAGTAGATGTGACGCCAGTCCGGTTTGAGGGTGGCCTCCAGCACCCAAACCCGATGCAGCTCGTAGCGGGCATTTTCGGGATTGAGGTGGCCGGGCTGCAGCAGCTGGTCGTAATCGCCCAGCTCGATGCCGTAGTTGTTGTAGGGAATGATCATTTCCCGCTTGCCCAGCAGCTTCCAATCAAAGCGACTGGGTGAGCCGTTGATCATGTCGGTGTCGTCGGCGGTGCGTAGCGCGTCGGCGTTGGAGACCGACATGTCGAAGGCCAGCAGCGGCGCGCGCAGTACCCGGCGTCTGGCGCTGTCGTAGGCCCAGGCCAGTCGCGGCGAGGCGTCCTGGTCTAGGGTTTCATGCACCAGTACGCCTGAACGCGCCAGCCGCGCCGGCGCGGTGACTACCGACTTGAGCGAAAACAATCGGTTGTCCAGGGTTTCCGCGCTGCCCTTGGGGTCGTAGAAGTGGAACTTCACCTCGGTGTCGCGGGTGATCAGGGTGTACTTGCCGTCGGCGTAGATGTTCGCATCGCTGCCGGAGTTGGCGATGAACTGGCCGCGCCAGCGGGTGACATGGTTCCAGTACACCTCCAGCGCGCTTTCAGGCCGCGGAAAGGGAATCCCGCCGTAGGCGTTCTGCACCCCGTTGCCGCCCTCGCTGAGGCTCGCAGTTTCATCGTTCTTGCGCGTGTTGTCGTAGACCCACTGCGGGGCCGCATGACTGCGTCTGGAGGGGTAGACCGGGATGCGGAAGGTTTCCGGGTAGCGCCTGAGCATGGCCTGCAGCCCGGGGCTGAGCTGCTCGGCATACTGATCCATGTTCTCGGCGCTGATGGTGTACAGCGGCGCGTCGTCGGCGTAGGGGTCCGGATGCATGGTCCCCGGACCTTGATAGGCCGCGATGGGCTCGCTGATGCCGCCTTCCCAGGCCGGGATGCTGCCGTCGGCGTTGCCGGCCTGGATTGCGCCGAAGGGGGTCAGCCGGTCCCAGTCGGTGACCTCGCTGGCGTGCACGCCTAGCGGCGACCCTAGACTCAAAGCCAATGTGCAGATCATCGCGATATGGCGCACGAGCACTCCCCAAAAAAGCAAATCGGTCCGGATTGATCGGCTGGTTACGATGCGTGGTCCGGGCTGGCCAGTGTATCTGAACCGGGATCGGCCCATGCGCAAACAGCTCCCATGGCCGTTGCCTGATGGCGGCGTTCGGTGCAGTCTGGGCCTCGCGCGATCTGCTGTCTGCGTCAACTGCTCGGCAGTTCGAGCTCACCCCATCAATCCGGAGTCATCCATGCAGACATGCGCGATTCGACTATGCGTCGGACTGGCGGTCGCGGCACTACCCGCAGTCACGGCGGCATGGGATGTCGAGGCGACACTGCATGAGTCAACCCTGCCCGACGTGGATTTCACCGTCACGCAAATCGTTTGGAACGATCAGGGGGGTTACGGGCTGCGGGTGCGCCATCACGACAGCAGCGAAGAGATCCTGCAGATCGACGCTAGCCACCAGCTGCGATCGCGACGCAGTGCTAGAACGGCCTACGACCCGCCCGACAAGAGCATCTACACGCAAGCGGCGCTGGGCAGAGCGGCTGAAGATGGTCGTCTGTACGCGGGCTGTGGGGTTCGGCTGGCTGAGGATGGCAGCGTACTGTCGACCACGCTGCAGAGCACCCGCTACGTGAGCTGTCGCCGGCGAGCTGCCACACCCAGCGGCGCGCTCTGGGTGGAGGAGCATTTTCGCCTCGGCCGAATCGATCCTGCCGGCCGTTACGTCATTAGTGGCGACGAGACCGAAGGACTGGAGATTTCGGTCTCGACGCTGGCGGCGACCGGTGACGAAGGCGTTTTTGTGCTTGGCGACCGGATGTTCGGCGCTGTTGCCGCAAGACTGGATGCCAATGCCGCCATAATCTGGCGTCAGGAGTTGATGCTGCAGACCACGGCCAACTGCAAATTCCTGACCCTGCAGCGGCGCGACTTCGGCGTTCGCGCCACCTGCCAAATGTTCAGTAGCTTGGGCACCGAGTACTGGGATTTGAGCCCAGACGGTGTGCTGCTCGATCAGGGCGTGCTCAACCACCCATTCGGCGGCTTTCAGCCCGATCATTTTGAACTGCGCAATACCGACGCGGAGGTTGCTTTCTCGCGCCATGAGTTGCTGCGCTTCGACGCCGAGCGAACGCTGCTGTGGACCTTCGATCTCACTGCCGACGGTGCGCAACCATTCCGGGAACGGGATGCCTACCACCTCGACAGCACAGGTGATCTGCGCGTGATCACTGAGAGCTTCGATCAGGACCGGCAGCGCAACGACTACCACTGGCTCAGAATCAATCAGGACGGCAACTTGCTCGACGAGAGGCGCTTGCCTTCTGCGTCCGGCTATGAGCAGTTTCATGCCCTGCCTGACGGGGAATTCCTGTCCGGTAACGAGCCAGCGCGTTGGCTCGATCGCAATGGAACCTCGCTGGACGAGGCGCCGCCTTGGGTGGCGCAACTGAATTCGCCGGCCGAACCTATCGCGGCGGTGAACAGCGATTCGGATCGGCTGCTAGTGGTTGCCGTCAGTGACCACAGCGAGTTGCGAAGCTATGCGCCCGACGGCGAACTGCGCTGGGCGCAGGTGGTTGACGTTGCCGACGTCGGCATCGTCCATCGTCGGCGCCTGGCGAGTAGCGCACAGGCCGTCTGCTGGCGCGCGGCGCCGCGTGATGGGGTTGCTGAAGTTCGTTGCTACGGTCGCCAGGACGGCGCTCCGTTGACGTCCTTCACCCTGCCAGAGGGCCACGACGCCGAGACCCGTTGGCTGTTGGTCGACGATCAGCTGCTCGCTTTGATCGATGCGGACCGATTGCGTTTCCTGTCGCTTGCCGACGGCTCGGTCGTATACCCGGAGGAATCGCTGCAAGGCTTTGGGCACCGACTGGTCGGTGAGAGCGGCAGCGCGCGTTTCGTACTTAGCGGGAACAGCGATCACTGGGCCTATTGGCTGGACGGCCCGGCGCCGGAGAAGATGGCGCTGCAGGGACGAGGCTCCCAGCAGTTGATCCTGGCCGACGGCGTCCTGAGCGCAATATCCACCCAAATCCCGCTGCGCTGGCAGCCGCGCGGTGAGCAGCGGGTAGTCGACTTGGAATCGGATCTGGCCAATGAGCGCATCCTGCTCGGGCGCGATGGCGACGTGTTGACTTTCGTTCAGTACGGCGCTGGAGGCATCTGGCTGAGCGCGATCGACGTCGGCCTCGGCATGCAGCTGTGGCGCACCGACCTGCCCTGGCGGGAAGACGGATTTGCACTGTTCGACGGGCAAGCTCTGTTTGGCGGAATGATCGCCGGCACTTCGCTGGCCTATGTCGCATTGGCCACGCCCACCGATTTAGAGCTGATCGCTTTCGGCCGCGGCAGCGGTGAGCTGGTACAGCAGCGGGCGCTGAGCTGCGGTGGTATCAGCTGCCGCTTCTTCACTGCTGGCGCAGCGTCTGCTGCCGGCATCGACCTGTTGATCCAGCGCGGTCTGCAGCCGGTCGAACAGCGATTGCTGAGCCTGAAGTTGAATGCCCCGTCGCTGTTCCCCGAGCGGATTCGCCCCGTTCAACCGGGAATCGCCGGCGCCTGGTACAACCCGGCCCATCGCGGGCAGGGCTTCGTGTTGACCTATGTGCCGGACTCGCAAACCGTGTTCATGCCCTGGTTCGTCTATGCCGACCGGAATGGATCTGGCGATGACCTCAACGATGAGTCCCGGCTGCGTTGGTATTCCCTGCAGGGCGAGGCCAGTGCCGGTGGCCAGGCTGTCGTGAATCTGCAGCTGCTGCGCAACTCAGGCGGTGAATTCGCCCAAGGCAGCACCGCGCCCAGCGTGGTCGGCAGCGCCCAGATCAGTTTCGAAAGCTGCGACCGGGCCAATCTGAGCTTCAAGTTTAACGACGGCGTCGAGAATGGACGCTTTGGCATCATTCCACTGCTGCGCCTGGGCCCGCGCACCTTACCGTGCGATCAAGGCCCCTTGGGAATGCAGCCGCCGCAAGCCGGCGCATTGGCATCGAACGGCTTCAGCGCGAGCCAGTCGGGCGCCTGGTTCGACCCTGCCTCGTCGGGACAGGGGCTGATGGTCGAGGTGGTGCCCAAAGATCTCGAGCAGGATGGGCTGTTGTTCGCCACCTGGTTCACCTACGACCTGCAGGGACAAGGCGACGATTCGCAGCAACAGGATTGGTTCGCACTGCAGGGCGACCTGAGCAGCGCCGTCGACGGAACCGCGACGGTGACCATCTACCGCAGCTTGGGGGGCGTGCTGGACTGGCGCGAGACGCCGCATTTGTTTCCGGTAGGCACGGCACAGCTGCAGTTCTCCGGTTGCGATGGTTTGCAGCTCAGCTATCACTTCGATGACAGTGAATTGGCGCGTCGGCATCGCGGCATCGCCGGCAGTCAGGATCTGGTCCGGATTGGCGGCTGTCCGTAGTCGACAATCACCAGGATAACCACCTCGAACGGCCTAGAATCGCTCACCGCTTCGACATGCCTCATGCAATGCACAACTTGCAAACCTTGTTCGATCGCGAGACCCGTCTACGCGCGGTCGTGGACTGCGTGCTGGCGGGACATCTGGGTGAGATCCGAGTCGATCAACGCGAACGGCCTCGCGTCGCCAGGCTGCGGATGGGCTGTTACGCCATCTTCGCCGGCGACCCGGCGCTGCCGGCGGCGGCGACCATGCTGCGGGACAGCGAGGCGCCGATCGAGCTGATCGTGCCGCGCGATCCGGCCTGGACCGCGCTGCTGCAGCGGACCCTGGGCGAGCGATTGCAGCCGCGGCCGATGCAGGCCTACAGCGCCGCTGACTGTGACCGCCAGACGTTGGCCAGGATGGCAACGGATCTGCCTGAAGGATTTGCGCTGCGCGCGATCGACGCTGAACTCGCCGCTCAGCTGGGTCCGGCGCTGCGACCCAACGGAATGGACGTGATGAGCGACCCGGCGGACTTTGCCCGGCGTAGCGGCGGGATCGGCGTCGTTGATGACGGCGTGCTGGTCTGCGCGGCGACCAATTACGCCTTCGCCGACGACGCCATTGAACTGGCCATTGCCACGGCGGCGGACTTTCGCGGTCGCGGGCTGGCCAGCTGCGCCGCGGCGGCGTGGACTCTGCACTGTTTGCAGCAGCAGCGGATGCCGCATTGGAATGCGTCCAATCCGGTGTCGCAGCGGTTGGCGCTACGGTTGGGTTATCGGCCTACGGAGATGGTCGAAGTGCAATTTCTGAGGGCACAGGGAGCAGGGCCCAGGGCCCAGGGCCCAGGCTCGGGGAACAGGGCATAGGGCATAGAGCTAGGGCTCAGGGCTCAGGGCTCAGGGCTCAGGGCTCAGGGCTCAGGGCCCAGGAGTGCTGTCGCTCGGCTCCTGCGCCCGCACCCGCAGCACCACTCGAGTGCCGCTGGGATGCGCTTCGTGGATCTGCAGGCGGGCGCCGATGGCGCTGGCACCGTCGTGCATCTGCCGCATACCCCGGCCGCGATGGGCCTTGGCGCCGATGCCGCTGCCGTTGTCGCTGACGATCAGCTCGACCAGGTCGCCTTCGACCATCGCCCGGACGCTAAGGCGGCGGGCATTGGCGTGCTTGATCGCGTTACTGATGGCCTCTTGAGCGATCGCCAGTAGGTCATCCTCCAGCGCCACGGACTGGCGTCTATAGCCGGCAAAATCGATGCTCACTTTCAGATTCTCTGGTGCCAGCTGTAGCGCCAGCCGCTCAACCGCGGCGGCAAGGCCGTGCTCGCGCAGATAGAATCGCAACGCCAGACTGCTGCTGGCATTGGCAGGGGAGTCGGTGTGCGCCGGCTGCAGTTCGGCCAGCAGCTGATTCATCTCGGTCAATGCCTGATTGACCAACTCGCCCACGCGGTCGCTGCGGCGGGCGGCCTCTGCTCGATCGCGCTGCCACAATTCGGGCAGGCGATGAGTCAGAGAGCGCATCGAAGTCAGCCTTTGAGTCACGTTCTCGTGCAGTTCCCGGGCCAGGCGCTGGCGCTCGCCGGCAATGGCCGCCCGCTGCACCTGGGCGTGCAGGCGCGCGGTGACGATGGCGCCGGCCAGATGCTCGGCCACCACCTCAATGCTGAGCACGTCCAGATCGTCGAAGGCGCGCTCGCCCTCGACATTGAGCACACCGAGCAGTTCGGCGCCGTGGATGATCGGCACCGCCAGCTCGGCGCCAGCGGGCGTGACCCCTGGCGGGCACTGGTAGCGCGGATCGTTGGCGATGTCATTGACCCTTTGGGTGCGTCGCTCCCGTGCGGCGATGCCCATGATGCCCTGGTCCAGGGTCAGCCGGTCCTCACCCTGGATGCGCTCCTTGTAGTGACCGCCGCGAATCCGGATCACCAGTTCGCGACGCTCGGCGTCGTAGAGCGGGATATCGACATTGGGGTAGTCCAGCCGCTGGTGAATCAGATCGGCGGCGCGGGAAAGCAGCTGATTGATGTCGGTTTCGGTGGCCACCAGCGAGCTGACTTGGGCGATCAGCCGCATCCGTTCACGCTGAGCCAGCAGCTCGCAACCGTCGCGATATAGGGTCAGGGCGTGGCCGAGGTTGGCGACAATGCTGGCATCCGGGCTGTGCAGCGGGGTCTTCTCGCCCAGCGCCAGAGTGCCGCGCAGATGTCCGGCGAAGCTTAGGTTCAGCTCACGGCGGCGCTGCTCCAGGCGCTCGGCACCGGCGATGCGGATGCCGTGCTCGTCGAGCAGCATCCACGGCGGCGGGCGCGGGCCGAGCAGCTTCTCCAGCAGCTCGAGCAGGGCCCGATCATCTTTGGCGGCGATACGCTCCCAAACCGCCAGGGGCGCTGCCGGCAGCGGCGACAAGCTCATGCCGCCAAGTGTGCGCTCTGCACGCCGTCACTGCCAAGCGCGCGGCGGCCGGATTGGCATGATTGACTGCCAAATAGCGCATACACTGGTAACTACTGCTCGGAGCCTTGCCATGAACGAGGCTGTAGTCCAGTTCTGCCGTCGGCTGCTGCCGTTGCTGGCGGTGATGTTGTGTCTGTTGCCGACGATCGATCTTCGCGCTCAGGGGATCGTCGACCTGACCGTAAGCAACGTCGATGAGCTGCGCTCGGCCATAGAGACCGCCAACGCCAATCCGCTTAGCGTGGTTCGCGTTGAGATTGCCGAATCCTTTCCGCTCAGCGACTTCAACGGCAGCGGAAGCGCGACGCCGGTGGTCAAGGGCCTGATTGTGATCACGGGCACGATGGATGACGTTAGTCTGACCGGCGGCGGACCGGGCAGCGATTTTCGCGCCTTCGACATTGGCACCGGCGGCACGTTGATCCTGGAGAATCTGCGCTTGGCCGATTTTCGCTCCTCCGGCAACGGCGGTTGTGTGCGAGTCAACGCCGGCGGCGCACTTGGCGAAACCACCTCGGCCTGGGCGGCCGCCGACCGATTGCGTTTCGACAACTGTATCGCCGAGGGGCGTGGCGGAGCGGTGTTTTCGGCCTCGAGCGAGTCACTAACGCTCTCTGGAGTGCAAATCAGCAACTGTCAGGCCACCCAGGGTGGCGCCGTAGCGGTCATCAACGGCGGCTTCACCCGCATGTTCAGGGTTTTGTTCAGCAACAACGTGGCCACCGACAGCGGCGGCGCGCTGTTCATCTCCGGCAATCGCGTTTCGCTATACAACAGCCCTGGTCTTACCGAGATCAACCAATGCGCCTTCGACGGCAATCGAGCGATGAGTGTCGGCGGCGCCTTCGACTTCCGCGACGGCGGCATTGAGATGGACCAATCTCTGTTCACCGGCGGCTCGGTGGACATCTTTGGCTGCTACGGCAACGTCCTGCCGCCCGCCGATGAGGCGGAGTTCTCCATTGCCGGCAATCAGTTTCTGGAGTTGGATGGCGACGTGCCGGTGCTGCGGCAGTGCGACAACAGCTTCATTGAGCACCCGCGCGGCTTTGCCCTTTATCAGGCCAACACGGCCCGCCAACCGGCCAGCACTCCGCCGATGGAAAGGCGTCCGATCGACTCCACCGGCGGCGCCCTGCTGGCCGGCAATCTGTTCTCCGACCTGCCGCTGGCCACGCCCAAGGGTTCGAATCCCCCTCGCCGTGCCAAGCGCAACTGCGCCGATTTCGGCAGTGGCGCCTTCAGCTCGCTAGGCGGCAACCTGGGTAGCGACGACAGCTGCGCGCTGAACGCCGATTCCGATTTGGTCAGCAGCAGCCCGGGTCTGCTCGAGCCCGACGCCGACGGCGTGCTCGGCCTGGCCGCCGACAGCCCGGCCATCGAGCGCGGTGCCAGCGGCGTGCTGCTGGTTGAGCTGAGCGGTGCCGAACGCACTCGGCTGCCCTGCGGCTACGCCGACATCCGCGGCCTGGGCCGACCGCAGGATGCCGATGGCGATGGCCTCTACGCCTGTGATTCGGGAGCCTGGGAGTGGCAGGCCGGACCGGATCTGGCGCTGGCCCAGAGCGGCATCTATTTCGATCCGCTGCGCAGCGGCGAAGGCCATTTTTTGGAGCGCATCGGCGGCGGTCAGGCGCTGGTCTCCACCTTCAGCTACGGGCTGGGTGGCGGCATGGCCTGGTTCATCGGCGTAGGTCGGATCGTTGGCAACAGCGTGGTGATCGACGAGATGCTCGGTACCCGAGGCGGCAGTTTTGGCCCGGACTTTGATCAGGACGCCGTGGAGCGCTTCAGGGTCGGCGGGATGAGCCTGGTGTTTGCCGACTGCGAGGCCCTGGCCCGCCCCGGGCACTACGCTTTTCGCTCCGATCTGAGCGCACCCTTTGAAGACCTGAGTACCAGCGCGGTGCGCCTGGCCGCGGTGATTCCCTGCAGCGGCGCGCCCAGCGAGTTGGCCTGGCGCTCCGGAGCCTACTTCCCCGAGGGCCGCTCCGGCGAAGGCATCTTCGTGCAGTATCTGCCCGATGGTCGCGCGGTGCTGGTGTTCTACGGCTACACCCCCAGCGGCGAGCAGTTCTGGGCCTTCTCAGACGACAACGTGGAGGTCGATGGCGATGTGCTCACCGCACCGATGCTCTATCCGGCCAGCACGACCGCCTTTGGCCGCGGATTCGATCCCGCCCAGGTGGACCTGCAGCCCTTCGCCACCATCATCATCACCCAGACCGGCTGCAACAGCCTCGATCTGCAGATGCAGCCCAGCGTGGCTGGTTTTGTAGGCGGCAGCTACCGCTATTTGCGTCTGACCCAGATCGAGGGCACGGCCTGTCCCACAGTTTCGGGCCAATGACCACTCCCTGCGCTGCCGCAGCCAACAAAGTGTTCCAATCGAGCGTTCTGCAATAGACCCAGGATCGACCACCGGGCTGGCAAACTGCAGGGGCGGATTTGGCGGAGTGAGACATGCGCACGCCCTTTGTCGCTCACGGTGGATTACTGCGTGCCCGGCGCGACGGGCAGGTGCTGCGTGTGGAAGGAAGCGGTGCGACAAATCTTGAAGGCGCACAGAAGTACATCGAGACCCTCACCCCGCTGATCGGCGAGCTGCAGGGCAGCCGCTGGGGCGTGCTCGGCATGACCGACAGCGAGGCGCTGCTGACTCCCGAAGCCGAGCAATTGATGACCGCGGCTGCGGCGCGGTTGTCCATAGCGGGCCGGGTGGCGGTGGCGATCGTGTTTCCGCCGACCTCGCCCGACAGCATCATGCGTGCGCAGTGGAGTCGGGTCTATGCCGACGCCGGCTGTAAGCTGGCCTTCTTCACCGACGAGTCACTAGCCAGGCTCTGGCTAGAAAAGGCCATCGCCGCAGACTGAAGCCAAGCGCACCGCGCGCTTTGCTATCCTCGGCCGCTTCGCAACGCGGCAGCAGACCCTCCGATGAGAATAGCGCTCCCCTGGGCCGAAGACTTAAGCGATCGGCGTGTGGCACTGTTCGGTGAGATTCGACACTGGCCCAGCTATCACGGCATGGCGCCGGACGCGGCGCTGATGGCGCGTGGCGCCAAGGTGCACACCGAGCTCAGCCCCAGCCTGGACTACGTGGTTTTCGGCGATGGCAGACTCAAGGGCAAGGCGGCGGCGCAGCGCAAGGCCCAGGCGCTGCGCGAGCAGGGTTCCAAACTGCAGATACTCGACGAAGCCGGATTGATCTATCTGATGCGACCGAAGCTGCACGATGCGCGCTTCCATTTCGCCGGCGAACTGGGCTTGGGTCAGGGCGCGCAATCAACCTCGCCGGCGGCACTGCTGGACACGCTGGGTGCGCTCCTGGCGCCCGAGGTCGACGCCGATCTGGATTTCCTGGTGGTTTGCGATCGCCGCGCCAAGGGCAAGGCCGCGGCGAAGAACAAGGCCGCCAAGCTGCAGGCGCAGGGCGCCAAGCTGCGCATCATCGATGAGAGCGCGTTCATGGAACTGATGGCCGCCCAGGCAGGCGCTCCCGAGAGCGAATCGAGCGCGCCGGCCGGAAGTTCGGCCGGGAGTTCATTGGCCGAATTGGTGGTGGCGCTGCCCGGCCTCACCGATCCGCGGCGTATCCAGCGCGCGCTGGATATGCTGCGCAGTGAACGGATGCAGCTGTATGTGGATGTGGATGAGCAGCACGCCGCAGGGATCGTGCGCAGCCAAACCGGATTCAGCAATTACTACTCCAGCCGCATCGATGCCGACGGCCGCTACAGCTGTTGCGACGAGGAGTTGAATCTCTGCATGGGCATGGGCGGCAAGGTCTGCAAGCATCTGCTGGTGCTGCTGCTGGGTTTGGCGCAGAGCGGTGAACTGCCGGCAGCCACGGCGAAGCGCTGGCTGGCCCTGACCAAAAAGCGCAAGCCCAAAGCGACCGCTGCAGCGTCGATGGAGCAGCTGCTGGCCGATACCATCCTGCGCTACAAGGCGGCAGAGGCCGGCGAGCTGGATTGGCGGCCCACCGAGACGGTGCCCGAGGACTACTACGCCTTTTGAAGCGCGCTGTTACTTGCCGATGATGATTTGCGCCATGGCCTGCGACAATCGCTCGGGCGTGCAGGCCAGGATGTCCATGCCGACCCGCTGGCAGCGCCTGGCCAGGGTCTTGTCGTACTGCGGTTTGGCCCCCGCACCCAGCGCCGCCAGTCCGATGCAGCGCACGCCTGATTGGCCCAGCTCGGCGATCTGTGCAACCAGCTTGGCGGCGTCACCTCCTTCGTAGAAGTCGGTGATCAGCAAGATGATCGTGCGCGCCGGTTGCCGCACCAATGTGGCCGCATAGGTCATTGCCTGAGCGATGTCGGTACCGCCGCCCAGCTGCAGCTTCATCAGCACGTCCACCGGCTGACCCAGCTCGTCGGAAAGATCGGCGACGCGGGTATCGAACAGAAACAGCGAGGTGCGCAGCGACGGCAGTTCGGCAAAGATGGACGCCATCACCGCGCTGTAGATGGCTGAATCGAGCATCGACCCGGACTGGTCCACGGCGATGATGACGTGCCAGGGCTGCTGGCGCTTCTCCGCCGCGTGGTAGTAGATGCGCTCGACCAGCAGGCGCTGACGCTGTTGGTCCCAGTGGCGGAGATTGCGCCTTAGGGTGCCCTTCAGATCCAGGTTGCGCAGCACCGGTCGCGGGCTGTGCCGATCGCGGCGGATCGCGCCGATGATGCTGTCGGTCACCTGCAGCTTGAGCTGTTCCTTGAGCTCGCTGACCACCTGATCGATGATTCGCCGCGCCAGCTGTCGCGTCCGCGGGTCGAGCAGATCGCGATGGGTGAGCAGGGTCTTGACCAGTTCCACATTGGGTTCGATGCGGGCCAACAGATCAGGGCGATCAAGCAGGTCGCGGATGCCGCGGCGGCGGATCAGCTCGCCCTCCAGCACTTCCCTGGCGGCGCCGGGGAACAGGGTGCGTACCTGGTCCACCCAGGCGGCCACGGTCAGGCCGGCGCTATCGCTACCGGCGCCACGGTCCTCGGCGGCCGGTTCGGCGTGCAGGAAGTCCAGCAGTTCGCATGCCTGGCGCAGGCGGGCGCTTTCGGCAGTGTCGCCGTCATAATGCAGGCCGTGGGCAGCGGCCCGCTGCTGGCCCAGCAGCGCTCGCCAGCGGGCCAGTCGGATACTCACAGCGGCTCCCAGTGACGGGTGAAGTCGGCCATGATGCGGGCCACCTCCTGATCCAGCTCGGCGATCAGCGCGTGAGCCGCCGGGTCGCCGCCCAGCAGTTCTTCCACCGCCTCGGTTTGCACGCCCAGATGTCGCGCTGCCGCCGCGATGAAGGCGTCGCGGTGACGCCGGTGCAGCTGCTCGATGGCCGCGCGCAGGCTCGGCAGCAGAGTCAGGAAGCACTCGCCGTCGACGCTGACGATGAGCCGGTCCAGCGCCACCACCAACTCGCTCGCGCCGAGCATGATGGCGGTGGTGGAGGCGCGCAGCAGCCCCTGCAGGTACTCGCCGGCGCGCAGCTGCTGCTCCCACCCGGCGTGCGCGTAGGCGGCCAGTTCGGCAGCCACCAGATCAATCTTGATCTGGCCCAGATCGAGCAGAATGGCCTGATAGGCGGCGCGCATGCCGGCGCTCTCGGCCAGCTCGACGGCGGACTTCAAGGTGCTGATCAGCAGCTGCGAATCCAGATGATCCTGAGTCAAAGCGACCTCGGCCAGCGACTTCAGCGCGTCGATGACCGGCCCCTGGTCGGCCGCGGCGGTCGCCGCCACCTCCGGCACCGCGAAGCAGGCGCGATCCCAGGCGCGTTCGATCAGCTCCGCCGCAAAGCCCTGCATCGTGGCGTCCTCGGTGCGCCGCTGGAGCAGGCGCAGGCTGGTCAGCGCATCGGCCAGATGCAGCAGCCGCTGGTCCTCGTCGACCGCCAGCGTGCACGCGGCCTGCGCGTGTCGCAGCAGCTGCGGCAGGTCCATCGCCAGCGCGCGTAGCAACAGCCTGCAGGTGTCCTTGGCGTTGCTGCCGGCCTGATTGAGTTCCCGCTGCAGCGCCGTACCCGCAGCGGCCTCCACGCTGTCGCCATCCAGGCTGCGTTCGATCAGCTTGGACTGCACCTCGGGCGACCAGCACAGTCGCCAGCGCTCCTTGAACAGCGATTGATCCAGCGCCGAGTCAGCAGCGAGCAGCTGCGCCAGGGGCACCTGCAGCTGAGCCAATCGATGCAGGAACGCCGATCGGCGTTGATCCAGCTCCTGGCGACGGTCCAGAGCCAGCTCACGGGGGTCCTCACGATCGACCAGATCGGCCAGCTCGAGCTGCTCCAGCTGGGCCCGGTAGTCGCGCACCAGCGGCAGCATGCCCGCCGCCGCGGCTACGCTGCCGACCCGATTGCCGACCCGCGCCTGCAGCATCACTTCGCGCAGCGCGACGCCTTCAAACTCCGGATCGCCTTTGACACAGCAGCTCAGCAGGGCGTCGTCCAGATCATCCAGTATCGGCGCCGGCCGCCCGCGTAGCTGTGCCAGCAGCACGGCGTGGTGACGCACCGCGATCGCGTCGGCAGCGGCCACCCGTTCGCCTTTGGCCCGCACCCGGTGCAGCACTTCGGCGGCCTGCTGCTGCAGGGCAAGATCGGCCTGTCCTTCGCGCAGTGCCGTGTACAGACGCTGGTAATAGCGCGGTGCGCGGTTGCCGGCGCCGTAGCCGGCGTGCTCCCAGGTGCGGGAATCGCTGTAAGGGACCAGGGCGCGGTGCACGGTGCCATTGGGTAACGGGCTAGGCGGCTGCGCCTGCCGCGGCATATACAGATGGAATCCGCCGCAGACCACCATGGCCTGATCTGCCGTGCAGCCGTGCTCACGGAGGGCGCTCTGGATGCGTTCCCACATGAACGCTTCGCGGGTCAGATAAGGCCGGTCAGGGGCACTGCCGCTGCGCGCTGCGGCGCAGAACTGGCTCAGCTTGCGTCTGTAGTCCTCCAGTTCGGGCAGGGCACCGCCGTGGTGTATCTCAAACCGGCTGTCCCAGGTTTCGTCCCAGCTGCGCTGCCCGGCTGCATCGGCCAAGCCCTGCAGGAATTCGCTCCAGCGGTCGCCATCGGCGGCGCTCGTATCGTCCTCGCTGGCCTCGGCGGCGGGACTGCCGTGCAGCGCTTGCGCGTAGTGCGGCAGGTCGATGAAGACGATCTGCGCGCCGATCGCGCGAGCGCTGCGGATCGCCACGTACTCCGGTGAATAGGACTGCAGCGGGAACCAGCTGGCCAGCTGCAGCGGTTCGGTTGCGGTGTCGATGCCGCGGCTGGCGGCGATCTCGCCGTGGTCGTCGCGAAAGCTGCAGTAAAGGGCAACCGGCGGCTTGGTCTGGTCATGCACGAGGTCGTCAATCAACGGCTCCATGCCGGCCGGCGCCTCGAGCAGCAACAGCTTGGGCCGTCGCTGCTCGATCGCCTGCTCGACAAAGTACGCTGCGGTCGGTGAGTGGTGGCGAACCGGAAACCAGTACAGGTCCTCGGTCAGCAGGCGCTCAGCCTGGGCGCTGACCCGATCAATCTCGGCCGCGATCGCCATCGTGGCGCCCTACAGGCTGGCCTGGGCTGCGTCGACGAACTCGCGCCAGAGGGGCTGCTCCTGCGCACGTTTGGCGGCGACCACGCTCAGGTATTCACGCAGCACCGCCAGATCGGCCAGATCCTCCTTGACCACCGACCCGACCAGATTGCGCGCGATGCTGCCCGCGCTGATGCTGCCGTCGCCGAAGTAGCGCGCGTGCAGGGCGGCGTCCAGGGCCACACCGATGGCCTCGGCGGTGGACAGGGTGGTGGACGGCGTTTTCAAACTCACCCCCTGCTCGCTGCGACCGGCGCGCATTTCCCGGAACACGGTGGTCAGCAGATCCAGGATCGGCTCCTCCATCGGCGTGGGCACGCTGTAGCGCGCGATCAGCTGCGCGCTGCGCTCACGGACGATGGCCATCTCGGTTTGTTTGTCGGCCACCAGCGGGATGTGAATGTAGTTGAAGCGGCGTTTCAATGCCGCGCTGAGCTGATTGACGCCCTGATCGCGGGAGTTGGCGGTGGCAATGATGTTGAAGCCGGGCCGCGCGGCAACGCCGCTGTCGCCTGGCAGTTCGGGAATGGCGATGCGCTTGTCGGAAAGTATCGAGACCAGAGCGTCCTGCACGTCCGGAACGCAGCGGGTGATTTCCTCGAAGCGCAGCAGGGTGCCGCTGCGCATCGCGGTCATGGTCGGCGCGGGGATCAGATTGGCGGCGCTGGGACCCTCGGCGATCACCCGGGCGATGTTCCAGGAGTAGCGGATGTGCTCTTCGGTGGTGCCCGCGGTGCCCTGGATGGTCAAGGTGGAACAGCCGCTGATCGCCGCCGCCATGTGTTCGCTCAGCCAGCTCTTGCCGGTGCCCGGTTCGCCCACCAGCAGCAGGGCGCGTTCGGAGGCCAGGGTGACCACCGCGCGCTCGACCAGCGGACGGCTGCCGAAGAACTTGCGGGTGATGGCCACCTCGCGGGTCTTGCGCCCGGACTTTACCCGGACCGGGTCGCCGCCGAGCAGATAAGTGATCACGGCCCGCGGCGACAGTTGCCAGTTGGCCGGTCGCGGATCGCTGTCGGTCTGCGCCAGTGCCTGCAGCTGTTCTGCATAGGCCTGTTCGGCGGGCTGCTGCAGCACTTCGTCAACGCCATTTCCGGCTTGATCGGGTTGGTTCATCGCGTCCTCATGCTCGATTGATCAGCCGCACCAGCGCGGCGCGATCGAAGTCGGGGTTGCCGATGGTGATGAATTCGGGCTGCTCGCCCAGCAGCGACAGCGGAATCAGCACCGCCTGGCCGAATTCTACGTGGACGTTGCCATACAGCGCCGGCTGCGGGCTGAGCTGCTGGCCCTTGTGCAGCGCCTGCTCCAGATGCGACTGGCCCATGTCGATACGCAGCTGCCATTGGCAGCCGGCGGCGCTGAGCTGCGCGCAGCGCTCGCTGCGGTCCCGTCCGGGCATGGTCGACGGGCCGAATGGGCCGATAGCCCAGTCTTCCAGCAGCACATCCTGATTGAGCTCGATCGGCAGCTCCAGGGGATCGGGACGATGCTCGCGCAGTCGCTGCAGCCACCCCGCCGGATCCCACTGCAGCAGCGCGCGCCAGTCCGGCGACGGCTGCTCGAGGATCTCGATCCTGCAGTCGGGGGCCAGCTGCAGGCGCTGCGGCTGGCCTTCGACCAACGCGCAGCGGCCGATTCGGATGGGTTGGGCGGTAAGCAGCTGGTTGGGGCTGAAGCCCTGCTTCTGGCGCATGCCCAGGAATGCCTCGGCCGGGAAGCCGTGACCTTTCACCGCGGGCACCACAAAGGACCACAGCAGCGGCGTTGCCACCGCCAGCTCACGACCATCGGCCAGGTTGAGCGGCTGCAGCAATCGCAAACGGAACTCGAACGCCGAGAAGGCCCCCGGCACATGCCGGCGCTGCACCCCGCAGGTGGCGACCACCACCTCATCCAGCGGTACCGGTGGGCTGGCGCTGCTCAGGCGCGCCAGTTGTGCCTGATCCTGCTCTTCGATTGCGGCCAAGATCCCGCGCGCCAGCAGCCAGCTGCGGTCGATGAAGAAGCACAGGCGCGCAGGCGAGTATCGATCAGGATCGCCGTCTAGGCGTTTGAGCTCCTCCAACACCAGGCGCAGTGAGGAGGCCAGGCGCAGCAGACCCACCTGTCCAGCCTGCTCAAACAGCGCATGCAGGCTGCGCTGACTGGCGCTGGAAGCGGTGGTGGTGCCTCCCAGCAGCAGTTCCTCCAGCTGCGCGCAGGCCTGGGTGAGCAAGCGGCACTGGCGCTGTTGGCGATCAGTGCTCATGGTCGGGCTGATAGTCCATAGCGCGACCCATTGCGGCCTCAACCATGCGCAGGCTGAGCAGGCGTTCGAAGACCCGAACGGCGGCGCGGAAGCGGCAGGCTGCCACCGCCGCGCTGCGCTGGCCGTCGCCGATCTGATCGGCCAGAGCGGCAAGCTGCTCGGCCAGAGTTGTCGCTCCGATGACTTCCAGTTCCTGCACCTGCGCGCGCAGCCCGGACAGGTCTTCGCTGCTCAGCGCTCGCAGCCCCTTGGTGCAGAGCCGATCGAGCAGGGCGTTCAGCCGCTGCACCAGCCGCAGCGCATCCGCGCACCCGGGGTCGTCGGCCGATAGGGTCGTTTGGCTGTGCAGGGCGGTCATCGCAAGGGGTTCTGGGTGCGGCCGTTGGGATTGTGGACCATTGATGTCTCGGCTGCGAGTTGAAAAAGGTTAGGGCCCAGGGCTCAGGGCCCAGGGCCCAGAAAAGCAACAGCCGGCGACGCTCCGCTCTTCTGGGCCCTGAGCCCTGGGCCCTGGGCCCTAAAAAGAAGACGCCCGCCGAATCACTCCAGCGGGCGTCTTTGATTCAGCCTGGGGAGAGTCGCCCCGGGCTACCAACCTAGAACTTGAAATCCACCCGCACGTAGTAAAACCGTCCCGGCAGATCGTAGTTGGAGGCGTCGTAGCCGTTCAGCGAGCAGCTGTAGCAGAACGGCGCGTCCTTGTCGGTGACGTTGTTGACGCCGCCGGTCAGGCGCATGTCGCCGACCCACTTGGTGGCCAGGCTGACCTGCAGGTCGTGGTAGGTGGTGCTGCCCAGCGAATTGGTGCCGCCGGCGTCATCCGAGCACACGCCCAGACCGACGAAATCGCTGCAGTCTTCGGTGAGGTCGGACAGATGGCGCACGCTCCAGCTCGCCGACCAGTCGTTGTAGGCCCAGTCCAGGGTGAAGTTGGAGCTCCACTCCGGGATGCCGCTGTCGTTGACCTCGACGCCTTCGCCCTGCGGCTGCGCGCTGCCCAGCGCGTCGACCGCCTCGTAGTCGTTGACAAAGGTGTTGCGCCAGCCGGCGCGGAAGACACCGAAGTCGGTCTGCGGGAAGGTCCAGAACATGTCGATGTCGAAGCCATCGGTGTCGATCTGGCCGAAGTTCTGCAGGCGGTTGTTGAAGCCGTTGATACCGCCGGTGACCGCGCGGGTGATGCCCTGACAGAACGGCGAGTTGGGACCGCCGGGATCAACGTTCGGAGCCAAGCCGGAGCAGATGTCGAGCTGGGTCTGCGCGTCGATGGCCTGGATGGCGCCGTCGATTTCGTGCTGGTACCAGGTGAACTCGACATCGAAGCGCTCGGCCCAGCCGTTGTCGACCATGAAGGACGGGCTCCACACAAAGCCCAGCGAGTAGCTGTCGGAGGTTTCTGGCTGCAGCGCGTCGTTGCCGCCGGTGGTCACCGAGATCTGCGGGTTGGCCTGCTGCGCGCCGGCCGGAATGCCGAACTGCGAGCACACCGAGGACGGCCCGGTGGGCGGGGCGCCGTTGATGCCGATCAGGCAGGGGTCGGTCAGCTCGGCGTCGAAGCGTGCGGCCGAGCCGAACAGCTCGCCAATGGACGGCGCGCGGAAGCCTTCGGCGAAGGAGCCGCGAATCAGGAACTGCTCGCCCAGCTGCCAGCGGAAGCCCAGCTTGCCGGTGCTCTCGCCGCCGGAGGTGGAGTAATCCGAGTAGCGCAGCGCGGCGGACAGATTCAACCGCGACGAGTCGTTGTCGTAGATCGGCAGATTGGCCTCGACAAAGAACTCGTCGACGTCGTACTCACCCGAGGTCGGCTGCGAGGGCACGCCGTTGTATTCGCCGGCCACGGTGAGCGCGTCGGGCAGATAGGAGCCGTCCAGGTCGCGATGTTCAAAGCCGGCCGCGATGGCCAGCGGGCCGGCCCACAGATCGGCGACGTCACCGCTGATGTTGGCCGAGAACAGCTGCAGATTGTTCTCGCTGCGATCGCGAATGATCGGCTGGATGTAGGCCAGCATCGCCGGGGTGATGGTGCCCGGACCGCCGAAGATGTTCAGCGGCACGCAGGCCGGGTCGGCGGCGCAGGTTTCCGGGGTGCCCAGCGCCGTGGCGATGCGGCGGATGTTGTAGCTGCCAAAGTTGGTCTGCTCGGCCTCATTGGCGCTGCGGACGTAGTTCAGGTCCCAGTAGAACTGCTTGTCACCCAGATCGAACACGCCTTCCAGACCGGTGGCGAAGTACCAGGTGTCGACGTCCTGGAAGAAGCGCCGCGGGCCGCCTTCGATCGGTCGGCGACCAAAGAAGATGATGTTGTCGCCGCTGTCGTCGAAGTCGATGCCGAAGGGATTGAAGGGGTTGCGGGCAGAAATGAAGATGTTGTCGGCCAGCGGATTGCCGGTACCGGCATCGGGGCCCAAGAAGATCGGCTCCGGCGCAGCGCGGTTTTCCGAGCGACGCTGGTTGAACAGCGCGCGCATGTACCAGCTCACCGACTCGCTGAAATCGAAGCGGGTCTGGGTGAAGATGCTCTTGCGCTCGTTGGGCGTGAGCAGATAGTTGAACTGCGCGAAGTTGAAGCGATCGGCGCTGGTGAAGGGGTGGAAATCATCATCCACGCCGGGATTGTTGGGGTTGTACACCGGTAGGCCATTGGCGAAGGTGCCGTCCAGCGCGATATTGGCAAAGGCGCCGGTGCGCGGGTCGGTGAACACGAAACGACCGAAGGGCGTCGCTGAGGAGCCGAAGGCCAGACCCAGATTGGGCTTGGGAAAGGCTGAGATGGCGCGGTCCTTGGACTCCACCGGATCCTGATCTTGGTAGCTGGCGCCGAAGAAGAAGCTGAAGCCGTCACCGGACTTGCCAATGCTGACCTCGGCCGTGGTGCGCTGGCCGTCGCCTTCGTCGTACTCGCCGTAGCTGGCCGACACCGCCGCGCCGTCGAAATTGCGTCGGGTGATGATGTTGACCACGCCGGCGATGGCGTCGGAGCCGTAGATCGAGGACGCGCCGTCTTCAAGGATCTCGATGGACTCGATGATGTTGACCGGAATGGTGTTCAAATCGGTGGAGGCCGACACGCCCGAGGCCGAGGCCTCGTTGACCCAGCGGATTCCGTCGACCAGCACCAGCACCCGCTTGGAGCCCAAGTGGCGCAGATCGATGGTCGCCGAACCGGCGCCCACGCCGCTGCCGTCCGGCGGGAAGCCGAAGTTGCCGCTGGAGTTGAACTTGGTATTCAGCGCCGAACCGGAGGCGGTCAGCTGCTGCAGGATGTCGGCGGCCGAGGTCAGACCGCTGCGCTGGATATCCTCGCGGGAAATCACCTGGATCGGGGTTTGCCCTTCAATCGCCGCGCTCTTGATGCGCGAGCCGGTGACTTCAACGCGGTCGAGCTGGCGGGCAGCATCGTCCTGGGCTTGGACAGCGGTGAGCGGCAGGGCGGCAATCAGCATCGCCGGCAGCAGCCGCAGCTGGAATCGTGGTCGGGATCTCATCGGTATCTCCATCGGTTCACCGTCTGCAGCGGGACCTGCAGAACAAAGCGCAACTGCTTGTAAATAAATTGTGAACAAATTGCAAATCAATGAATCACTGCGGTCCGTTGAACGAATGGATGGCAAGGCGGGTCTGTGGGCAATCAAGCTTGCGAGGTGTGTCCAAGGGTAGGGACCCAAGCACTATCAAAGGAGTGACTTGCGTGATCGGCGCGCCACGTCAATAGTCCGCGGAGTACACGCGTTCGCGGGCTCTCTAGTCCCTCCGCTGCCGGTACACAGGGCGGCCAATCCACTTTTGCGAGGTGCAGATGTTCGAATCTTCTTGGCGATTTCCGAGCGCCGCTGTAGGCACCACGTTGGCGCTGGTGCAGCTGCTCTGTAGTTCCACGGCGGCGGCAGCCGATCCGCCATCGCTGTCGGATTACCTCGCTGCGGACGGCCAGCTGCAGCTGCCGACTGATTTCGTGGGCGCGCTGAATCCCGCCGGCTTCGATTCGGTGCAGACGATAAACGGGCAGCTGCGGTTTTTCCGCTCAGAGCAAGGCGATGCGAGCAAGCTGTTTGGTGCCAGTGGCGGCTGCGATGGCGGCGTTCGCGCGCTTGCCGTTGGCGCCGACGGAACAGTCTATCTGGGTGGCGGTTTCAGCTACTGCGGACAGATTGAAGCCAGCGGCGTGGCCGCTTACGACCCTGGCACGCGTGAGTTCACAGCGCTCGGTGCCCCTGGCGCAGAAGGCGTTGATGGCTACGTCGTGACGATGACCGTGGCCGGCTCGTCGCTGTACATCGGCGGAGCATTTCGAGCAGCGGGAGGAACTCCCGCCAACCATATTGCGCGCTGGGATGGCCAGAGTTGGTCGCCGTTGGGGTCGGGTCTGAGTGCACAGGTCAACGCGATCGAGGTCCAGGGTAACGATGTTTATGCGGGCGGCTTGTTCGTTAGCTCAGCAAGCACGCTGGTGAGCCGCGTGGCGCGTTGGGACGGGACGGGCTGGAATCCACTGGGCGCCGGCGTCAACGGCACGGTCAACGATCTGCTCTGGTTCGAAGACAAGCTGATCGTTGGCGGGCGCTTCAGCGAGGTCGGCGGGGCGATAGCAACGGCCGGTCTGGCGCAATGGGATGGTGTCGCCTGGTCCTCGCTGGGCCAATTCGCTCCCAGCAACGGACCTGTGGAGGTGCTCAGCCTCAGCAGCCGGGGCGACGAACTGTACGTGGGCGGGCGTTTTGGCGGTGTCGACGAAGTCCAAGCCCAAGGCGTCGTGCGCCGGAGCGGTGCGCAGTGGTCAGCCATTCCGGACGTGCCCTACGCCGGTAGTGAGGGCGTCGCCAGGCGAGTCTTCGTATCGGGCGATCGGCTCTATGCGCTGCTGGTATCGGTGTTGGCAGGGGAACGAGTGTCCAGCATTTCCAGCTGGGATGGTGATGCCTGGGAATCCCTGGGCGGTCCGGCCAACGGTAGTGACCCATTTGATCTGCAGGTGGTCGACGGGGAGGCCTATGTCGCGGGGTTCTTTACGACCTTCGATGGACAGCCCATACGCAATGTCGCCCGGCTGCGCGGCGCCTGGGAGGCATTGGGTGATCCGGGTGGCAGCGGTATAGACGGCGAGATCCGGGCTATCGCTGCGATAGGCGAGCAGCTCTACCTGGGCGGTGAGTTCTTCACTGCCGGTGGTCAGGTCGTCAACCACATCGTGCGCTGGAACGGGGCCAGCTGGTCAGCCTTGGCGGGTCCCGGAGGTGTTGGATTGAACGGGGCGGTCTGGGCCCTGAGCGCGGTTGACGGGATGCTCTACGTCGGCGGCGGCTTCACTGTAGCCGGTGGCTTGGAGAGCAGCGGAATCGTTCGCTGGGATGGGGAAGGCTGGTTGCCGCTGGCAACCGGAGCCGAGGAAGCGCCTGGGGTGTATACCAACACCAGCGGTGGCAGCGTTTACAGCCTGGCATCGGACGGCGCAGGCGTCTACGTGGGCGGCAGCTTCAGTCGGGCCGGAAGCACGGCAGCGTCCAGTATCGCGTACTGGAACGGCAGCAGCTGGTCGGCGTTGGGCAGCCCGGAAGTCAACGGCATCGACGGCCTGGTCTATGCGATGGACGTGGTCGGTAGCGGTTTGTACGTGGGCGGTTTCTTTAGCAGCGCTGGTGGCGTCAGCGCGACCAACATTGCCCTTTGGGACGGCCAGCGGTGGTCCGCACTGGCCACAGGCCTGCGCGGCAGCGTCCGGGCACTGGACGCGCAAAACGGGATCCTCTACGCGGGCGGCCGTTTTGACGCAACCGGCGACGGCGCACCGGCCCACGGCATCGCCGCGTGGAATGGCGCTGAATGGCGTGCATTGGGTGATGGTGATAGCAATGGCGTAGGCGACCCATCGAGTCTGCACACGGTCTACACCCTGATCGCCAGAAATACGATTCTGTATGTCGGCGGGTTTTTCAACAGCGCCGGCGGCCAGTCGGCCAACGGCATGGCAGTCTGGGACGGCGAAGAGTGGTGGGGCTTGGGCTTGCGAGCGCAACCTCAGCAGGTCAAGGCGCTGGCTGTGCAAGACAACCCCTTCGTGTTGGTGACCGGCGCCAGCCTGGCGCAATCCCAGCTGCCGGAGCTGCAGTCTCGGACGCACGCAGGCGAGCCCGCAGGCGGCGTCGGCGTGGAGCCCGTTGAGCTCAGCCAGTTCGGGTCCAAGATCGTCTACAGCACGACCTCCAGCGCATTCGAGTCGGAACCTGACGAGCAACGCGACATCTTCATTCGTGACCGAATCAGTGGCGATGTCGTACACATCACCGCGCCCGGCTCGGGAGTGCCCGATGACCCTGAGCTGCACTTCAATCGGCCGTCACTCTCCGCCGATGGCGATACCGTCGCCTTTTCCGACATCCAGGGGCGGCTGTATGTGGCACAGCGCGGCAAGGTCAAGCTTTTGAGTGCGAGCGCCAGCGGCCAGCCGGCCAATTCCATCGCCCGCGCACCGAAGGTATTGGGCTATGGGTCGCTGGTGCTGTTCGATACCGACGCCACCAACCTGGTCCCTGGTCTCAACGGCTCCACCGGTCGGCGCAACGTCTATATCAAAAACGTGCAATCCGGTGAGATTCGGCTGGTTTCCTACACCGTCGACGGCTTGGCAGCCAACGGCGACAGCTTCAGCGCCGCCGCCAGCGCCGACGGGCGCCGCGTGGTCTTCTCCACCTACGCGACCAATCTGGCCGAGGAGCCGGTCGCCATCCCCGGGCCGGACCCGCAGTTGGTACTGGTGATTGACGACGAGTTCGGTCGGCGGGTGCAGTACCTGGGCAGCACCGGCGCCGTCGCCGAGCTCACCCCGGACGGCCGCTACGGCGTGTTCACGACACGCGAGAACGGTTTGGGTGGCGCTGGCTTCTATGATGCGGACAGCAACAACAGCGTGGACGTCTTTCGCTTTGAGATTGAGAACCGATCGATAACGGAGTTGGTTCATGTGTCGCTGCCGTTGGAGGGGAAAGTCAGCCGCAGCAACAGCGATCGCCCAAGCATCTCGGACGATGGACAGACCATCGTTTTCGACAACTTTGGCGTCGATCTGGTCGCCCTGGATGGAAATCAAGGTGACATCCTGGTGAAGTCCATGCGCACCGGTCAGCTGCTGCGGGTTGCACGTGGCGTTGATGGCAACCAGCCCAACGGCAACAGTCTGCGCCCCCATCTGTCCGGTGATGGATCGACCGTGGCTTTCGTTTCCATCGCCGACAATCTGGCCGCTGGCGATAGTCCGGAGACGCTGGATGCCTTCACCGTGCAGCTTGGCGCGCAGAGTCCCAACGCTGCCATAGGACCAATGGCCGAACCGTCGCTGAGCGCATTCCAGTTGCCGACGCCGCTGCCGGCCAACCCCAACTGTCCGGCCGGATACTACGCGGCGCTGGTCGATGACGGTCCGGCAGCCGGTATACACAGCGGCAGCTTTGGCATGGAACTGCTGCTCGACGAATCGGGTGACCGCTTGCTGCAGGGCGGCTTGAATTTTGGCGGGCTGATCGATCGTAGCCAGCCCGGATTCGCCGGTTTCAACATCGCCAACCCGAGCGCTGAGGCGCAGCGTGTAACGCTGATGCTGACTGGCAACCCCTGGACCGACGAGCAGGGCTCGCTACCGGTACTGCTGCGGGTGGCGCGGCGGGATGAAAGCGGCGTGGAAGTCGTTTTCGAGAGCACTATCAGCGTGACTCTGGCCCAAGCCTTCGAAAGCGCACTGGAGTTGACTCCGGGCTATTATGAAACCAGCGTCAGCGTGCTCGATGGCGAGATCGGCGGCGCGCCCGAAGGGCAGTTCTATTTCGCCGTGAACACCAGCTTCCTGGACCGTCCGGGCGGCGGCTTTCAGGGCGGCGCGGTGGTGGGTGGCTATCACGGGGAGCCTCGTGCCGACAGCGTCAGCGGCTTTGCCGCCTTCTGCCTGGCCACCCCGCACAGCGTCAGCGCGCGCGTGCTGTCGGCGCCCAGCTACGGCCCCCTAGGTGCCGAGGATCTGCGCCTGCGCATCCACGAAGCCGCCGAACGGCGCGACTTGATGGTGGTGCCAAGCGGCTGATGGTGCAGCGAGAATGCCGGGACTGGAGTGACGCCGGCGAGAGTCGGCGCGTTTCGGCCGTCGGCACTGATGCGAGCTGCAGCGTCACTGGCGCCGGGGCAGGGATCTAGCCCGGTCCGCTCTCAAGGGGCGCCGGCATCATGCCGGCAAGCTTCTTTGGTTCCGTCCAGCTCATTGCCGCCGCAACAACCAACGTGATTGATGTGCATTCGCATTTCAGCTAGCATCTCCACACAAATTCTTAACACCCGAGTCCCTCTCAATGACAGCAAATACTGCCCGCCAATTCGGCACGGCTGCGATGGCGTTTGCCTTCGTCACAACCACCGCCGCGGCACAGGACAGCGCCGGCACGAGCGACTCCGAGGCCAGTCGGTTGGATCGCGTGGAGGTCGTCGGTCAGGTGCTCTACAGCGATCAGATCAATGCGCTGCGGACCCCGACGCCAATCATCAACGTGCCGCAGAGTCTGTCCATCGTCACCGCCGACGAAATCGAAGTGCGCGGATGGACCAGCATCGGCGACATCATCGATTACACGCCGGGCGTCAATACCACGCAGGGCGAAGGGCATCGCGACGCGGTGGTGTTTCGCGGCGTGCGCTCCACCGCCGATTTCTTCATCGACGGCATGCGCGACGACGTGCAGTACTACCGGCCGCTATACAACCTGGAGCAGGTGGAGATCCTGCGCGGCCCCAACGCGCTGCTGTTCGGTCGCGGTGGCACCGGCGGCATCCTTAACCGGGTGACCAAGAAGGGGGTGCTGGGCGAGACCTTCAACGGTTTGCAGGTGCGCGGCGACGAGTTCGGCGAGTTCGGCATTCAGTACGACGGCAACTATTCCGATGGCGATCGCTACGCCTTCCGCCTCAATGCCATGTACGAGAGCCTGGACAACCACCGCGATTTCTACGACGGCGACCGCATAGGCTTCAATCCGACCGCGAAGCTGGCGATCAGCTCGGCGACGACACTGGATCTGTCCTACGAGTACGTGGATCACCAGCGCTTTATCGACAGAGGCATCCCCACTGGTAGTGATGGCCGCCCCGTAGAGGCCTTCGAGAACATAGTCTTCGCCGACCCGGAGCTCAACACCACCGAGCTGGAGGCGCATCTGCTGCGAGCCACCCTGCAGCATGAGTTCTCCTCCAGCCTGAAGGGCAATTTCAGCGCATTCTACGGCGACTACGACAAGCTCTATCAGAACTTCTACGTTTCCGGCTACAACCAGGCCAGCACCCCGGACGTGGTCACGCTGGATGGCTATGTAGACACCACTCAGCGCGAGAATCTGATCCTGTCGGCGAATTTGATCGGCGAGTTTGCCACCGGCCAGATGAAGCACACACTGATCGGCGGCGTGGAGTTTATCGACACCTCCTCGGATCAGGATCGCTTCAATTCCTTCTGGGACACCACCTCGGACGACAATGAGATCTTCAGTATCGCCCGGCCGCTGCAGCTGCGTGGCGGGGTCGGCGTAAATGCCTCCGGGATGCCCACCCGCAATGACTTCACGGCCGACTTGAATGACGACACCCGAGTCGATATCGACGTGTTCTCGGTCTATCTGCAGGACGAAATCCGGGTCAATGACTGGCTGCAGGTGATTCTGGGTGCGCGCTTCGACAGCTTTGATATCGAGGTCTTCAATGTCCCCGCCAACGAGACCCGGAGCCGCGAGGACGACGAGGTCTCTCCGCGCGCCGGCCTGATCTTCAAGCCGCAAGAGAACATCTCCGTGTACGCCAGCTACAGCGAATCCTTCGAGCCGCGCAGCGGCGAGCAGTTCGCCAACATCAACGGCAACAACAATGCGCTCGATCCCAACACTTTCAAGAACCGCGAGATTGGCCTGAAGTGGGATTTCGCCCAAGGGCTAAGCCTGACCGCCAGCCTGTTTGAGATCGAGCAGAGCTCGCCGCAAGTGGCCGACAATGATCCGGCAACGCTGGACGTGATCGATTCGGAGATCGACGGCTTTGAGCTGCAGCTCAAGGGCAATCTGACCGAGCGCTGGTTCATGACCGCCGGTTACAGTCACTTGGACGGCGAACAGGTTGATCGCTCGGGGCCGACTGGCCTGCGTCCAGCGGAACTCCCGGAGCACATGTTTGCAATCTGGAACCACTTCCAGGCCACGGAGCGCTTCGGGCTGGGCTTGGGGCTGACCTATCAGGACGACAGCTTCATCAACAATGGCAACACCGCCGAACTGCCCGACTACACCCGGGTAGACGCGGCCGCCTACTACGACGTCAGCGACGCGCTGCGCCTGCAGTTGAACGTGGAGAATCTGACCGACGAGCTGTACTTCCCCAACGCGCACAGCACCCACCAGGTCACCGTCGGCGCGCCGCGCACCGCTCGAGTGCAGGTGAGTTGGCAGTTCTAGCCCGAACTAAAGGGCAGCCGAGCCCGCAACTATTCAATGAAACGCGTGGCCAGGGATTGGCCAACTGAAAGTAGGGATATCCGCCCAGGGAAGCTGAGGGTAAAGAACTAGCTCGCAACCGCGGAGTCACTTTTGTGCTCTCATCGTGCTAATACTGGGTTGCGCGATGGGTGCACGAAGGAGGCGGGAATGAGCGGGAGCACATGGCGAGTCGGGGTAGCGGCGATTGCGCTGATGCTGGTGTCGGCGGGCAACCTGCAGGCCGCGACGCCATCGTCGGCGTCGGCAAAGGAGATCACCCCGGGCTGTCTGGCCAATCCGTTGCCGACCACCCCCAGCGGGCCCGAAGTGACTGCCGAGATCCAGCGCGTAGCCGGCGAGCGCTTCCGTATGGTGATCTGGCGCCGGCCGTGCTCCGGCAACGATGGGCAGTTGATCCTGACCTTCACCCCGCTGGCCGGCAGTCCGCAGATCTGCGCCAATGACATGGAGATCACCCAAGGCGGAGTGACCAGCGACGACTTCTTCCTGAGTACCGACGCCAACGGCAACGGGGCCACCCTGTGCGGACCGATCAGCGCGGCCACTTCGGTGCTGATTCGTGAGGTCGACGGCGCATTCAACTTTGATGACGACCTGGCTTTTGTGTTCACCTACGAGCAGGACAGTCCCACGCCGGACCTGATGCTCAGCGTCGCCGCCTATGATCCCAGCCTCTATCCGGGCGGCGGTCAGTTTCGCAGTCCCAGCGGCAATTTGAGCGGTAGCTACTACGATGCGGCCCGTCCTGGCGAAGGGCTGTTCATCGAAATCGGTCGCGTCGGCGATCGTCGGGTCCTTTTCGTCAGCTGGTACACCTATATCAACGGCATGCAGCGCTGGATCATCGGCAACGTCGATTTCGCCGCCGACGACACCAGCGTAACGGTACCGCTGCTGATCACGGCTGGAGCCAATTTCGGCTCAGCCTTCAATCCAGCCGACGTCCAGTACATTCCCTGGGGTAGTGCAACCTTCCGCTTTCTCTCCTGTACGGAAATCAGTTTCGATTGGAGCAGCAACGACGGTGAAAGCGGCAGCTACAGCTACGTCCGGTTGGTTGAAGGGCTGCTCGGGGTGCCATGTCAGTAGTACGGCTCGCAGCCGCTAGAGAGTGGACAGCACACTAGTGTGGTGAACCGCACACCTTGATCTCACCGCGCTAGTGAGCCGTTCCTGACTGCGGCGTTGCTCGTCGTCGCCATAGCCCTGCTATGCCTCCTCCTCGCGCCTTGCCTCAGGAAAAAATCCATCGGAAAGTGTTAAACGTTGCGGTTCACCACACTAGCGGATGGGCGCTGCCCGGAGCGGATATCATGGCGATATGTCGCGCCGCGTCCGCAAACCGCCAAGTCGTATCGGTATAAGCCGGCAACTGGTCTCGGCTGTGGCAGTGCTCGCGGTGTGGTTAAGCAGCCAGATTCTTGCCCAAACCCTCACCCTGGACGACGCCAAGGCGCGCTATCTGGTCGAGGTGGTCCGCCATGTGAGCTGGCCCGATGGCGTCGATCTGGATCAGTACCGGATTGCCGTCGTCAGCAGTCGCCGCGCCACCCGGCGCGCTTTTGAGCGGCTCGGTGAGACGAGCGTGGCGGGCAAGCCGCTGCGCTTGAGCTATTTCAGCAGCGCCGAGATCGATCCGGCGGCCTATGCGGCGGTCTACCTGGGCGAGGAATTTCGCAGCCTGCATGCGCAGTGGAACGAGCAGGCGCCGCAGACGCTGATCGTGGTCGACGGCAATGTGCCGCGCGAGACCCAGATGGTGAGCATGGTGGAGGTCGGCGGCCAGGTGGAGATGCGGCTGAATCGTGAGAACTTGATCAGCCGTGGATTCATCCCATCCATCGCCCTGCTCGAGTTTGCCGGTACGCGCGAGGATCTGTCCGACGAGCTGCGCCTGAAACAGTCGCGGCTGCAGGGGCTGCTGGAAGAAGTGGCGAGCAAGGAGCAGCGTTTGCTGGAGCTGGATCAGCAGCTGGCGCGCAATGCCGAAAGTCTGCGCGAGGCCACCACTGCGCTACAGCGGGACCAGCGCGCGCTGGCGCATACCCAGCAGCAGCTGGACAGGCTCGGCGACGACATCGCCACGGCCAGCGTGGAATCCGAACGCTTCCAGGCTCAGCTGAGCGAGCAGCAGCGTGAGTTCGCTGCCAAGCAGCAGGAGCTGGCAGAGCAGGAGGCACAGGTGCGCCAGGGCGAGGCGCAGATAGCCGAGCTGGAAGGCGATATCGCGGACGGCAAGGCGGTATTGCAACAGCAGCTGGAAGAAATCGAGCGCCAGCGCAGCATGCTGCAGACCAAGAATCAGACCATCGACGCGCAGCGCGAATCGATGTGGCTGATCACCGGCGTGATGCTGGTGCTGTTGACTGCCGCCTTCTTCCTGATGCGCCTGAACGCGCTGCGCACCCGCGCCAATCTGGAGTTGGAGCAGCTCAACAAACAGCTCTATGACCTGGCTACCACCGACAGTCTCAGCGGTTTGTACAACCGTCGCCAGTTCATGGCGCTGGCCGGGTCCACCTTGGAGCTGCATCAAAGCCTGGGTGATGCGATGAGCATGCTGATGATGGATATCGACAGCTTCAAGCAGATCAACGATCGCTACGGCCACGCCGCTGGCGACGAGGTGATCAAGGCGGTCAGCGCGGCGCTGAATCGCGATCTGCGCCAGGCCGACGTGCTCGGCCGTCTGGGCGGCGAGGAGTACGCCATGCTGCTGGTCGGTTGCAATGTGCAGCAGGCCGAACAGGTCGCCAATCGGCTCTGCACCGATGTTGCTGGGTTGACCGTGACGGTGGCCGAGCAGGCCATCAAGACCACTATCAGCATCGGCGTGGCGGCAGTAGAGAACGAAGCCAGCGCCATTGAGAAGGCGCTCTCGCGTGCCGACAAGGCGCTGTACCGGGCCAAGGCCAGCGGACGCAACCAGGTGGCCGTGGGTTTGGCTGATGCCAGCACTGATGGGATGGCGACGGCAGCTTCGGGATAGGGCTGGGAGCGAGGGCCCAGGGCTCAGGGCGGGCTCAGGGCCCAGGGCTCAGGCTAGGACCGCCGGCGTCTCGCCGGCATTGCACCTGATCCCCGGCCCAGAACCGAGCTGGACGCGGGCAGGATGCCATCCCGCTAGCGCGAATGCTCGGCAATATCGCTCACCTCGTCACGCCCTTTGCTCACCGCAGAGCCGGGTTTGATCCCAATCCGCAGCGCAAGGCGGCGGCTGGTTCTAGGCTGGTCGCCATCAAGACGCTGAGTATGCTGATGAAGATGACCGACCTGATCCACCCGGCCCGCGCCATCGGCGCGGTCTGCCTGATGCTGCTAGCCAGCGTGGCCAGCGCCAAGCAGGGCTACACCGACCACACCGCAGCGACCCAGGCCATTGCCGACCGCTATGCGCAGGCCTATTTCGATAAGGACTGGGAGACCTTGGAGACGCTGGCTGACGAGGCGATACATTTCAGCGATCCCACCGCGCTGCCGGTGTTTGGTGAGCCGCCGCCGCGTAGCGGCAAGGCGGTGCTGATGCAAAGCTTCAGGCGCGACTATGCGGCGCTGCAGATGCGCTTTGACAGCCTGCGCAGCATGTATTCGGGCGAGTACGCATTCTATGAGGGCACGTTGGCTTGGGATCTGCGCCTACCCGGTCGCGAGATTCATTCCAAAGTGCCGATGATCGTGATGCTGCGGGTGGTCGACGGCAAGGTCGCGGCGCACACCGATTTTGTCGACTACCGCCCGTTCATCAAGGCCGAGCTGGCGACTCGGAGCGAGAAGCCGGCGGCGGATCAGGAATAGTCCAGTCGGGATTCCGGCGCCGCTGCCGCTTGCTGTTGCTGTGCCGGCGCGAGGGCGTTGAAACAGGCTGTCGCCGGCAGCGGTCGGCAGAGTAGGAAACCCTGCGCCTCTTCGCACTGGTGATCCTGCAGGAAGCGCAGCTGGGCCTGCTCTTCGACGCCTTCGGCGGTGGCTCGTATGTTCAGCGCCTTGGCCATCGCCAGCATGGTGCGCACGATCACCGCATCCTCCGGGTCGTCCTGCAGATCGCCGATGAACTCGCGGTCGATCTTCAGCTTGTCGATGGGCAGCCGCTTGAGATAGCTCAGCGATGAATAGCCGGTGCCGAAATCATCGATGGCGATCACCACGCCCAGGCTCTTCAGCTCGCTCAAGGTGCGGATGGCCTGTTCGGGATTGCTCATTACCAGGGTTTCGGTGAGTTCCAGCTCCAGGGCGTTCCCGGGCAGGTTGGCCTCGGCCAGGGCGGCGCGGATGTCGGCGCATAGTTCCAGCCGCAGCAGCTGCAGGGTCGACAGGTTCACCGCCACGCGCAGCTCCGGCAGGCCGTCGGCGCGCCACCGAGCGAGCTGATTCAGGGCCTGGCGAATGACGTTGCGGCCCACATCAACGATCGATCCGCTTTCTTCCAACAGCGGGATGAATACGTCCGGGGCGACATGGCCCAACTCCGGGTGCGACCAGCGCAGTAGCGCCTCCACCGCCACCGGGCGCATCTCCGGGACCGCGTAGATGGGCTGATAGTGCAGATGGAAATCGCCCAGTCCGTCGCTGTGCCGCGCGCTCTGCTCCAGCGCGATACCGAGGCGGCTGCCGCTGGACATTTCCTTGCGAAAGAAGCGGAAGGCGTTGCGCCCGGCCGCCTTGGCCGCGTACATCGCGCCGTCGGCAAAGCGCAGCAAATCGGCCGGATTGTCGGCGTGATCGGGAAATAGCGCGATGCCGATGCTGGGGGTGACCGGGACCTCGTTGCCGCGGACCAGGATGGGTTCGGCGAAGGCCACGATCAGGCCGCCGGCGATCTGCTCGCAGTCGGCTTCGCTGCAGGGCTCTTCAAGCAGGATGGTGAATTCGTCACCGCCCTGGCGGGCCAGAAAGGCGTGCTCAGGCAGGTTCGAGCGCATCCGGTCGCCCACCGCCTTGAGCAGCTCATCGCCGACGGTGTGGCCCAGGGCATCATTGATCTGCTTGAAGCGATCCAGATCCATGAACAGTAGCGCCAGCCGCTGCCCGTTGCGCGCCGCTTCCGGCAGCGCGGCGGCGATGCGCTGCATCAGCTGGGTGCGATTGGCCAGTCCGGTGAGCGGGTCGTAGTTGGCCAGAAAGCGCAGTTCCTGCTCAGTGCGATAGCGCTCGGTGATGTCGTTTTGCACCACCACGTAGTAGGGCGCTTCGCTGTCGTGATCGCGGGCCTGGACGATGTTGGTGGCAAACAGCAGATCCACTCCGGAACGGCCGCGCTGCCAGCAGTCGCCGCGCCAACGCCGGCCCTGCTCCAACGCCTGGTTGCGGTCGCGATACAGCTCCTCATCGTTGCGCGGGCTGTTGAGCATCGACCACGGCTGGCCGATCAAATCACCGCTGCGGTAGCCGTTGGCCTGCTCGAAGGCCGGGTTGACCTGACGGAAGCGCTGCTTGTCGTCGAGTACCGCAACGGCCTCGCTCATGTTGCGGATGACCTCGGTGGAAACCCGCGCGTCGTGCTGCTGACGGCGTTCGTTCTCGATGTTGCGCACCGTACCAGCCACTCGCAGCGGCGCCCCGTTCTTGTCTCTTTCCACCACCTTGCCGCGGGCAACCACCCAGACCCAGCTGCCGTTGGCGCTGCGCAGCCGGTGTTCGGATTCGTAGTAGTCGGTATGCCCGTTGACGTGCTTGTAGATCCGGTCGTTGACCGCCTGCAAATCGTCCGGATGCACCTGCCCGGCCTTCCAGTCGCTCAAGTCCATCACTTCGCTGGAATCGGTCATGCCCAGGACCCGGTCCAGGCCCTCGCGATGGATCTCGTTGCTGGCAATGTCCCAGTCCCAGAAACCGTCGCCGCTGCCCCACAGACTCAGCTTGAGCCGATCCTCACGCTGGCGCAGGGCGTCAACATAGTCACGACGCTGACGGCGACGCTTGTCCAGGCCGACCACGGTCAGCAGCACCAGCAGTACGCCCACACCGGCCAGCGCCCACAGCGCATTCTCGCTCAGCCACCAGGGAGCTACGTTGTCGTCGACGTCAGCGCCGCCTAGCTGGGAGTGGCAAATCGTAGAGGGGACGGTGTTGCTGTGGTGATCGGGCGTCATTGGCGCAAGCGCGCGCACCGGCAGCGCCACCGCCAGCAGCAGACTGAGGCCCACTACAAACCCATTTCGGCCCATCAACGCTCCCTTCCCGTGCGCGCCCATGCCATCACAGCCGCGCGTGGATGTCGAGCGCTTCGTGCTCCGAGCACAAGGATTGCCGTCGCCGTTCATGACTTCGGGCGTGCGAAGATGCTGATTGCAACCGCCGTGTGAGCTGCCGATGACCGGATTTGCCAATTTGGCCACCGCCAGCGCCGCCTCCAGCCTGGCGCTGTGGCGCGGTACGTTGGTGGTCAAAGCGGCGGTACAGCCGCCCAAAGCACTGATTCTTTACGACTGCGAAGCCAGTCCCGAGTGTCGGGCGGTGCGTGAGGCGCTCACCGCGCTGCATCTGGACGCGCTGGTACGACCCTGTCCCATCGGCGGCAAGCGCTCTGCCGCGCAGCTTGCCAAGAGCAGCAGTGGCGCCACTGTGCCGGTGCTGGATGATCGCAACCTCGGTCAGGTTTACAGCGAGCCGCGGGCGATCATCGCGCACCTGTTTGAGCACTACGGGCAGATCGCAGTGCCGGCGATGTACAGGGCGCTACCCGGCCAGGGCCTGCTCGGCAAAGCAGCCAGCGCGCTGCGCCTGGGACGTGGCAGTCGGGCGCGGCCCTCGCGACGGCCGAAGCAGCCGTTGGCGCTGTGGAGTTTCGAATCCAGCCCCTACTCGCGCCCGGTCCGGGAAGTGCTGAGCGAGTTGGAGCTGCCCTACCACCTGCACAACCTGGGCAAGGAGCATTGGGACGAACTGGGCCCGGCGGTGCGCCGGCTGCGTCCCGGACCCTACGTGCCCAGCGCAGGTGGCAAACGGCACGCCTTTTGGCAGCAACACGGGCGAGTGCAGGTGCCCTACCTGGAAGACCCCAACACGCAGACGGCGATGTTCGAGTCGGCGCAGATCGTCGACTATTTGGAACGCGAATACGCCCTGTAGGTCACTTTTGAAATTGCAGGCTAGTGTGGTGTTCCCAAACTAACTTGATCTCACAGCGCTAGTGAGCCGTCCCTGATACGTCGTTGCTCGTCGCAGCCATAGGCAACGCTATGCCTTGCTCGTCGCGCCTAGTCTCAGACCAAATTCCATCTGAACTAGATTCAACTTACTTTGGGGACACCACACTAGAAGACTCATGAAGTATGCGGGTCGTGCCTACTGGTCGGCCCAAAACACCACCCTGAGCCGATCGTCGGCGTAGTCCCCGGTGCGCAAATCGTCGGCATTGAGATGGGCGTGTGCGCCGTTCACATCAGCGCGCTCATGCGCGGCGATCTCGGCCAGGCTCATCCACGAGGGGCGATTGACCACGTCCCAATGCTGGTCCAGAAAACGGCGCAGCGCCTCGCTCAAGTCCCCGGGTAGGTCGCGCTCTCCGGAAATGGCGTAGTAGTGGGCGAAATTGCCTTTGCCCCAGCTTTCGGGAGCGACATTGACCGGGACCAGGTCGCCATCGAACTCCGGGTTTGGTCGTAGCGGCTGGGCCAACTCCCAGCCCTGGTCGGTAAGACGTTCCAAGCAGGCGTAAACCCAGGTGCTCACGGCACTGCGATTGCCTTCACCTCGGCCAGGATTTCGGCCTGGCGCCGTTCGGTACGGGTGATTAGCGTCTGGAAGCGGGGATCGTCACGTATCGAGTCCCAGACCAACTCGGTGCGCAGCGAGGCGGCGGAGATGTTGTTGGAGTCCAGCCAGTGCGGCAGTCGTTCCAGCAGCGCCTCTGGGTCGCCGCGGTACATCGCCATATGGGCGCGATAGAAGGCCACCCGCTGGCTACCCATGCCGTTGGCCTCCAGTCGATCCAACTCAGCGTCCACTGCTGCAGCCAACTGCTCGGCGGCCTCCTCGTCTCCAATCGCATCATAGGCGCTAAGCAGCGCAGCGACGTTGTCCTGCAGCGGGTCGGGAAGCGGCTGATCGGGTTGCCATTGGGCGCTTTTCAGTATCGCCCCGCAGGCCTCGATGATGCTTTGCACTCGCCTCACCCGAGCCGCCAGCATACAGTTCATGTGCGGCCAGTTTTGAATGCTGCCCGGATCGCTCGCGGTCGCCGCGCGGAGCCGCTCCAGCGCCTCGAAATCACCCTCGGCCAGCGCCTTGAGCATCGGCCATTGGGCGAGATTGGGGTTGTCCGGTGCCAATTCCCGCGCGACCTCGATCTGCGCCTCGGCACGAGCGGTGTCGCCGGCAACGGCCAGGGCCTGGGCCAGACTGACGCGAAGCAGTGCCGACTCGGGCTGCAGTTTCACGGCCTCCACGCCAAAGCGCACCGCATCCACCAGCTGGTTCTGTTCCACCGCGTCCTCGCTCAAGGTGTACAGCACCAAGCTGTCATTGGCGTGGTCTGATGCCATCTGCTCGGCCAGGGCGTTGGCTTGTTCGTCCTCACCGGTGGAGCGCAGCAACCCCAGCAGCACCCGCTTGCCGGTGGTGTATCCCGGATCGACCCGCAGGCAGTCCTGCAGCGCCCGCTTGGCCTCGTTGAAGCGGGCGTCGTTCTGGTAGCGCAGCGCCAGCCAGTGGTAGGCGGGACTGTAGGAGGGATTGAGCTCGATGGCGCGCTTGAAGGCCGCGATTGCGCCTTCGTGATCACCCTGGTCGCCGAGCACAAAACCCTTGGAAGCCTGGGCCTCGGCCAGATTCGGGTCCAGAGTGATGGCCTGCTGCATCATCGGCTCGGCCAGTCGCAGCGCCTCACGCTGATCGCGATCGGCATAGCTGGCCTGCAGCATGTAGGTGTCGGAAAGCCCGGAAAAGGCCGCCGCGTAGTTGGGGTCCAGCGCGATCGCCTGCCTAAAGTCTTCGACCGCCTCGGCCAGACCATCGGCGGTGCGCTTGTTCATTGCAAAGCGCCCTCGCAAATACGCCTCGAAGGCGGCCACGTTCACCGTTTGCCGCTTGCTCTCGGTCAGCTCCGCGCCCTGGCTCGGGCTCAAAGTGCCGCGCAGAGCCTCGGCAATGGCCAGGGAGATCCGGTCCTGCACCGCGAAGATGTCGGCCAGATCGCTGTCGTAGGTTTCCGACCACAGATGAAAGCCATCGTCGGCCCGGATCAGCTGCGCGGTGACCCGGATCTTGTCGCCGAACTTGCGCACGCTGCCTTCCAGCACGGTCGCCACCCCCAGCGCGCGGCCGATCTCGCGGATGTCCAGATTCTGCCCGCGATACTGAAACGAGGAGGTGCGCGCGGTGACTCGCAGGCCGTCGATCTTGACCAGCACGTTGAGCAGTTCCTCGGCCAGCCCGTCGCCGAAGTATTCGTTGGCAGGGTCGTCGGAGATGTTGGCGAAGGGCAGCACGGCGATGGAATCCAGGCTCTGCCCAGCCGCGGCAACGGGGTCAGCGCTATCATCGCGCTGCAGCCGCTCCCAACCCAGCCAGACCACCGCCACGCCCAGCACCGCAATAATCACGAAATCGATCAGCCTGCCGCGACCTACGCGCTGCAGTTCGCTGGCGTCCAGCTGCGCCCGCTGCGGCGTGCGCACGATGCCGCCGCGGGTGAAATCGAAGATCCAGGCGCCGACCAGACAGAAGGGAAAGCCGGCCAGTGCGATCACGATGATTGCCGTCACCGTCCATTCCGGGATGCCCAGGGCCGGCAGGATGGTCGCCGAGGATTCGATGATCGCCCATGCCACCACCGCATACAGCGCCGCCGCGCGCATCACGCCGCGGCGCTTGAGTTCGTCCAGGAATGCGCTCAAGGCGGCTGGCTCCGTTTCCAGTCGCTGCCATTCTACCCAATGCCTCCTGCCGAACGGTCCGTATCCCTCGGGCCTTCCTCACTGGTCAATCAAGCATCGCTTTGTGACTGATTTGTTAAGAGTTGTCATGGCTGGGCGCGGCCGCGCAGCGGCTGCTATTCGTCGCCCAAATGCAGGAGTAGTGTCAGCTGCAACGGGGGGTACTCAATTGCCACACCATGCCGCCGCCAGTGCCGCACAACGACCCACACGGGGACCGGGTCCCGACGGGTTGAGCGCGGTCTGGACGCTGGCTACGGGCAGCGTCGATCTGGACCAGTTTGTCGCCGAGGTCGAGCGCCTGATTGCCTCGCGGGGCGATTGCGTAGGCGCCAAGCTGCAGATCGGCACTGCACCAGCCGTGCAGGTTGCTGCAGCGGACGAAGTGCGCCTCGATCTGGCCCAGTGTCGGGCGCAGCTGCTCATCAAGCTGCACCCGGATGCCGCTGCAGACCGCTACGCGCTGCCCTGGCAGGACTATCTGGATCAGCGCCTCGGCGAGCTCTTGGATCTGCGCCAGCTGCAGAACGAGCTGGCTGCGGCCAGGGACAACGAACATCTGCAGCGGGCACTCTACGAGATCGCCGACCTGGCTTTCTCCGACATCGATCTGGCGCAGATGCTGTCACGCGTGCACGGCGTGATTCGTGGCCTGACCTACGCCGAGAACCTTTACGTGGCGCTGTATGACGACGTCCGCGACGTGATGTACTTCCCCTATCACGCCGATAGCGACGACCCGACCACCGAAACCGGCGCCGAGCGCGCCGCCGCCGACTATCCCTCCAGCCTGACCTTCGCTGTGCTGCATAGTGGGCAGTCGTTGATGGGCTCCAGCGCTGGACTGCGTCGTCAGCTCGGCCTGGCCGACGATGAACGGCTGGGCCCGGATTGCGTGGACTGGCTGGGGGTGCCGATGCTGCAGGGCGAGCGGGTACGCGGCGCAGTGGTGATCCAGAGCTACGACGAGGCGCGCCGCTACAGCACCCATGATCGCGATCTGCTCAGCTTCGTCGCCCAGCACGTGCTCTCGGTGGTGCTGCGCAAGCAGCAGCAGGATCAGCTGGAAGAGGCGGTGCAGCGGCGCACCGCCGAACTGGCCCAGGCCAACGTCAGCCTGCGCGCCGAGGTCAATGAACGGCAGCGCGCGCAGAAGCTGCAGTCGGCGATGTACAGGATCGCCGAGTTCGCCAGCGAGCGCACCGGCATGAACGCCTTCTATCGCGGCGTCCATCAAGTGGTCTCCGAACTGCTCAACGCCAACAACTTCTTTATCGGTCTGCTCAGCCCCGACGGCGCCGGGCTGGAGTTTCCCTACTACGTCGATCAACACGACGATCTGATGCCGCGTCGACTCAAGAGCAAGGGACTGACCGAGCTGGTGCTCAGCCGCAAGGCGCCGTTGCTGGCCACTGCGACCCAGCTGGCGGGGCTTATCGAGCAGGGCGATGTGGTGCTGTTCGGCACCCGGCCGCAGTGCTGGCTGGGTGTACCGCTGCTGCTCGATGAGCAGGTGCTGGGGGCAATGGTGGTACAGAGCTATCGCAGCGAGCAGGACTACGGTCCGGTGGAGCAGGAAGTGCTGCAGTTCGCATCCTTCCACATCGCCTCGGCGCTGGAGCGCAAACAGAATCAGGAGCGATTGCGCCTGGCGCATCAGGAGCTGGAACGGCGGGTGGAAGAGCGCACCGAGGCGCTGCGCCTGGCCAACGAGGATCTGCGCGAGGAGATCGTGGTCCGCGAGCGGGTCGAATCGCAGCTCAAGCACGAGGCCTTCCACGACGCGCTGACCGGGCTGCCCAATCGAGCCGCGCTGCTGCAGCGCCTGAGCTTCCTGCTCAGCCGGCTGCGTGAGCGGCCCGGTGATCTGTTCGCGGTGCTGTTTCTGGATCTGGACCGCTTCAAGGTGGTCAATGATTCGGTGGGTCATTTGCTCGGCGACGAGTTGCTCATCGAGGCCGGCCGGCGCATCGCCAGCTGCGTGCGCGAGCCGGATTCGGTGGCGCGTCTGGGCGGCGACGAATTCACCATCCTGCTTGAGCACATCCACAGCGCCGACGAAGCCTGTGCGGTGGCCAAGCGAGTGCTGGCCGCGCTGGTCGATCCCATTCGTCTGGGTGACAAGGAGATCTACACCTCGGCCAGCGTGGGTATCGCCCTGGCCCATCCGCGCTACCGGCATCCCGAAGAGCTGCTGCGCGATGCCGACGTGGCCATGTACAGAGCCAAAGCTCACGGGCGGCAGCGCTTCGAGCTGTTCGACGAACAGCTGCGCCTGGAAGCGCTGAACATGCTCGATCTGGAGAGCGATATGCGACGGGCGCTGACCCGGCGCGAATTTGAGCCCTTTCTGCAGCCCATCGTGCGTCTGGACGATGCCAGCGTACTGGGCTACGAGGCGCTGCTGCGCTGGCGCCACGCCTCTCGCGGACTGCTGCTGCCGGCCGATTTTCTTGCTGTCGCCGAGGAATCGGGCAACGTCGAGCAAATCGACTGGCAGATCTATGAACAGGTTTTCCGCGCGATTCCGGAGTTGGCTTCGGAGCAGACCTACGTCGGCATCAACGTCTCCGCGCGGCATTTCCGCTCGGCCAATCTCACCGCCACCCTGCTGGAGATGCTCGCCGCCTACCAGGTACCGCCGTGGCGGGTGCGCATCGAGGTGACCGAGGGCGCTCTGCTACACAATCCCGAGCAGGCCAGCGCCACCATGCTGGCGCTGCGTGATGCCGGCATCCTCACTTCGCTGGACGATTTCGGCACCGGCTACTCCTCGCTGTCCTATCTGCATCGTTTCCCGCTGCACGCGCTGAAGATCGATCGCTCCTTCGTCGCCGAACTCAAACCCGACTTGAGCGGCAGCAGCGCCGCGGTGGTGCGGGCAATACGCGCGCTGGCGGGCTCGCTGGGCATGGAGGTGATCGCCGAAGGCATCGAAACCGCAGCGCAGCGCGACGCGCTGCAGAAGTTGGATTGCAGTATCGGTCAGGGGTTTTTGTTCTCGGTGCCGCAGCCGGCAAAGGATTGTGCGCAAGCCAGTTCAAAACGGTGAATGGCGGCGCTCGGGACAGTTCAGCCTCGCCAGCATCCAGGGCCATCGCCGAGTGCCGGGCCCGCTTAGCGGCGCGTCGGCGCGGGCCTTGTCGTCTGGTGTGCGGGCAACCTAGCTAGCGCGAGGGCATCCAGCTGCGTCGCCCCGGCGCATCGATTGGAGCGTCGGTCGATTCCGCTCCGTTTCGCAACAGCTGCAGCCGTGCCTGCCACAGCTCGCCCTTGCTCATGCTCACCAGCGCCTTGGCCTCGTCACCCACCAGCGCGGCGATGGGCAGGCCGTCGCGGATCAGCAATCGGTGGCCAGCGATCGCGCCGATGCGCTCACCGGCGAGCACAGTGCCGACCAGGTTCAGCGGGTCAGCGGCGCTGATGCAGATGCTGGCGCCGCTGAGCTCGGCCTTGCGCGCGCTACGCAGCTGCGCCACCGCCTCGGGAAGGGCGAACTGCTCGCCGGTCAGTCCGTCGATGAAGCGGCCACCGCGCAGCTCGCCGCGGGCCTCCAGGCGCTGGCAGGCGCGCACCAGCAAGCGCCACGGCGGCAGCCAGCTGGCTTCGCGGCGTAGCAGCTGCCAGCACAGCACGCCGTAGCGGCGCAGCAGGATACGGGCAACGCGCTCGACCTGATCAACGGGGTCGACGTCGCTGGCCCCTGCGCGTCTGAGCAGCGCCCAGCGCCCGGCGCTGTGCAGTCCCGACCAGGGCTGCACGCCACGGCCGCGGCGGCTGATACGGGCCCGCTTGGCGGCCGGCATCAGCAGCGCGCGCAGTCCGGCATAGCTGTCGCAGTGCACCCGGCCGCTGCCCACCAGTTCGGCCAGCGCCTGTTCCACCTGGGCTTCCAGCAGACCGCTGAGATCGACCATCTCGTCGAAGAACAGCGCGCCGTGCTCGGCCAGCACCGCAGCGAGCTTCTCAGCGGCCCCGCTTCCCGCCTCAGTTTCGACTGGCGCCTCGCGCAGGCTGTTCCACAGGCTAAGGTTGCGCCGCTGCAGCAGCACGATGGGTGTATTGCGCACGGTGCTGCGGATACCGCTGGAGGCCGTCGCGCGCAGCCTGGACCACAGTACCCGCCCGGCCAGACACAGCTCATCCAGCCAGCTGGGATCGTAGTTGTGCAGTCGTGCCGGCAGGATCTCGGCCTCCCAGGCCGCCGCCGGCGCCTCAAAGCCCTCCAGCTGATGCAGGATCGCGGCCAGCGCATCCGGGCCGCTGGCCCGATCGACGCCGAGTCGCTGCCACTGCAGCACGAAGCGCAGATAGTCGCGCGGCTGCACCGGTTCGATTTCGCGGCGCAGTCGGCCGATGGTGTAGCGATGGATGCGCGCCAGCAAATGGCGCTCGCACCACTGTTCGGTGCCCGCCGCCAGCCCCGGGCTGAACTGACCGCGCATCACAAAACCCTCGCCTTCCAGGGCCAGCAGGGCTAGGTCGATGTCCGCCACGTGCACTCCCAGACTCGCCGCCAGATCCGCTGCCTGCACCGGTCCCAGCGCACACAGCCGGCCGCGAATGATTTCCACCAACGCTGCGGCGCGATCGGCTCCAGGTGCTTCGGCCGCGGCCGGGGCGCTGATCGCCGGCTGCAGTTCGGGATCGACAAAGACCTGTGCAAACTGCAGCAGTCGCTCGGCGGTGACCCAGATTGGCGCGGCGTGGCCGGCGCTCAGCTGCGTCGCCCGACCGCGCTCGGCCAGGGCCAGCAGCAGCGCCGACCAGTCCGGCCGCTCGGCCAGATCCTCAGCGCTCAGCCAACCCAGATTGAACAGCGCATCGTGCATCTCGTCGGCGTCGCGAGCGATCGGCCAGGCCTCCTCGCGCACGCCGTCGATCGCTGCAGCATCCAGGGCGCCGTAGTCCTCGCCTTCGACCTCGCCGCCGCGCCAGCGCCGCGACTGCACCGCCTGGGTGCGGCGCTCCTCCAACGGGGCATCATCGAGGAAGGTGTAGGGGCGGGCGGAGAGGATTTCCGCGGCCAGCGGCGAGGGCGAGGTCAGCTCGCGACACTCGATGCGCGCCTGGCCGGACTCCAGTTGCACCAACAAATCGATCAGCCCGCTGACGTCCATCGCCTCGTGCAGGCAGTCGTGCAGGGTCTGCGTGACCAGCGGGTGATCGGGAATCTCGCGCTCACCGGCCAGATTCTCCGCGCAGGCGATCTGATCGGGAAAGACCGCTGCGACCAGGTCTTCGGCGCGCATCCGCTGCAGCGGCGGAGCCACCTTCTTGCCGCCGACCATGCGCGGCAGGGCCAGCGCGGTGGTCGCATTCCAGCGCCAGCGCACTTCGAACATCGGCGCATCCAGCAGGGCCTGGGTCAGCACCGGCTCCACGCTTGAGGAATGCAGATAGTGGCCCACATCGGCCAGCGGGAAGCTGTGGCTGGTCGATAGCGAAATAACAATGGCGTCTTCGCTCGCCGCCGCCTGCAGCTCGAAGTTGAAGCGGCGGCAGAAGCGCTTGCGCAGGGCCAGACCCCAGGCCCGATTCAGCCGACTGCCGTAGGGCGAGTGGATCACCAGCTGGGTGCCGCCGCTTTCATCGAAGAAGCGTTCCATCACCAGCGCCTGCCGGGTCGGCAGCAAGCCCAGCGCTTGATGGGTGGCGGCCAGATACTCGGCCAGCTGGCTGACGGCCGCCTCATCCAGCTGCAGTTCCTCGCTCAGCCAGAGGTGCAGCGCATTGATTTGGCCGCTTTCCAACTGTGCCTGGGCGTTTGTGCGCAGCCGCGACACCGCCTGCGACAACGCATCGCTGCGCCCCGGCGCCTCGCCCAGCCAGAACGGCACGCTGGGCGGCAACCCGGCGGCGCTCTCGACTCGCAGCTTGCCCTGTTCCACCCGCAGCACCCGGTAGCTGGTATTGCCCAGCTGGAAGACGTCGCCGCTCATCGATTCGACGGCGAAATCCTCGTGCACGCTGCCGACGATCAGCGAATCCGGCTCCAGCACGACCTGGTAGTCGGCGTTGTCGGGAATCGCACCGCCGGAGCTGATCGCGGTCAGCCGCGCCCCGCGGCGGGCACGCAGCTCGCCGTTGACCGCATCGCGATGCAGATAGGCCGCGCGCGGCCCACGGCGCGGGGTGTAGCCGCCGCTGATCATCTTCAGCACCGCCTCGAACTGCTCGCGGGTGTATTCGCGATAGGGCCATGCGCTGCGAATAACGGCATACAGGTGTTCTTCGCTGCATTCGGCCGCCGCCACTTCGGCGACGATCTGCTGCGCCAGCACGTCCTGCGCGGCGTCGATCAGCTGCAGCTGATCCAGCTCACCGCGGCGCACGCAGTCGAGCAGCGCGGCGCATTCGACCAGGTCGTCGCGCGAGGTCGGAAACAGCCGTCCCTTGGGGGTGGCGCCAACGGCGTGGCCGGAACGCCCGACCCGCTGCAGGAAGGCCGATATGGCTCGCGGCGACCCGATCTGGCAAACCAGATCCACCTCGCCGATGTCGATGCCCAGCTCCAGCGAGGCGGTCGCCACCAGCACCCGCAGCTCACCCGCCTTGAGGCGCTGTTCGGCGCTCAGGCGCAGCTCCTTGGCCATGCTGCCGTGATGCGCCGCTACCGCCTCGCGACCCAGCCGCTCACTGAGCTGCCGGCTGACCCGCTCCACCAGGCGCCGGGTATTGACGAAGACCAGCGTGGTGCGATGGCTGCCCGCGTAGTCGGCCAGCTGATCGTAGATCTCGTCCCAGGCCGCGCTGGAAAGCACCGGCGCCAGCGGAATCTGGCCCAGACCCAGGGCCAGATCGCGATCCCGAATGTGGCCACTGTCGACGATCTCCGCGTCCGGCGTACCGTCCTCGGCGACCGCAGCGCTGCCGACCAGAAAACGCGCCACCTCGACGATCGGACTCTGCGTTGCCGACAGCCCGATGCGCAGCAATTGCCGCTGGCACAGCGCTTCCAGCCGGGCCAATGACAGCGCCAGGTGGGCGCCGCGCTTGTTGCTGACCAGGGCGTGGATCTCGTCGACGATCACGCTGCGCACGCTGGCCAACATCTGCCGGCCGGAGGCCGAACCGAGCAGGATGTACAGCGACTCGGGGGTGGTGACCAGGATGTGCGGCGGTCGCTTGCGCATCGCCGCGCGTTCAGACTGCGGCGTATCTCCGGTGCGCACCGCCGAGCGCAGCGCCACCTCGCCCAGACCGCTTTCTTTGAGCCGCTCGACCACGCCCTCCAGCGGCGCGATCAAATTGAGGTTGATGTCGTTGGACAGCGCCTTCAGCGGCGAGACATAGAGGACCTGGGTCTGCTCGCTGAGTCGCCCCGCCGCCGCGTCACGCACCAGCGCATCAATGGCGTGCAGAAAGGCGGCCAGGGTCTTGCCCGAGCCGGTCGGCGCCGCCACCAGGGTGTGCCGTCCCCGCGCGATCGCATCCCACGCCGCGCTTTGCGCCGGGGTTGGTGCGTCGAAGCGGCTTTGGAACCAGTCGGCTACGGCCGGATGGAACTGGGCCGGATGAAATCGCTGCAGCGCCATCGCATCATTATGCGCCTGTGCGGCCGTTGCGGCCGCCCATTGCTGACAGGAGTCCGTCAGCAGTGTCGATGACCCGCGCATACATGTAGCAAAGGAGTGACCATGAGCAAGCTGGCATTGATTACCGGCGGATCGACTGGCCTGGGCGCGGCCTTGCTGCGACTGCAGCGCGAGCAGGGCTGGCAGGTCCGCGAGTACTCGCGCAGCGGCAGCGGCGCCGATCACATAGCCTGCGATTTTGCCGACCCGGCCGTCAGCGCGCAGGTGCTGGCACACAGTTTCGCCGAGCTGGCTGCGCAATCCTGGTCCGAACTGCGCCTGATCAACAACGCCGGCACGCTGGAGCCTATCGGTCCGATCGCGCAGACCGACCCCGCCGCGTCTTTCACTCATTTGCACATCAACCTAGGCGCCAGCATCGCCGCCACCGGCCTGTTCCTGCGCCACTTCGCCCATCAAAACGCCCCGCGCTGCGTCATCAACATCTCCTCCGGCGCCGCCTCCAACCCCTATCACGGCTGGTCGCTGTACTGCGCCAGCAAGGCCGGCCTGGAAGCCTTCACCCGCTGCGTCGCCCTCGAACACGCCAACACCACTCCGCCCACCAGGATCATCGCCATCCGCCCCGGGGTCATCGAAACCAATATGCAGGCCACCATTCGCGCCCAGGACACCGCGCATTTCCAGCAGGTCGACAAATTCCGCCAGCTGCATGCAGCCGGCCAGCTGCAGAGCGCAGATCAGGCGGCGCAGAAGGTACTGGCGCTGGCGGAGCGGGGATTGGAGTCGGGCGCGGTTGTGGACGTGCGCGACGTGTAGCCCGAACTATTCATGAACCAGGCCGCGGGCTTCCCGGTTATCATGCCGACCGTTTTGCGCCCGCTCACATAGGCTGGATTGTTCATGAACCTTCTACTGCGGCTTCCGCAGGCGCACTGTGGCGCGGCTTGCTCCCTACGATCGACTCGACGTACTGTCGAGTACGCTTTCGTCGATCTCCAGTCCGCGATCCGCACCACAGCACACCTGCGAAACCCTCGCTACGAACGTTCATGAAAAATCCAGCCTAGGAACCGCTCTGCATGTCCGCTCAGAAGATCATCTGCGTCGTCGGCGCCCGCCCCAACTTCATGAAGATGGCGCCGATACTGGAGGCGATGGCGGCGCGGCCGGCGCAGTTCGCACCGCTGCTGGTGCATACCGGTCAGCACTATGACGAGCGGATGAGCAAGACCTTCTTCGAGGAACTGGGTCTGCCGCGGCCGGATATGGATTTGGGCGTGGGTTCGGGCAGTCATGCCCAGCAAACCGCCAAGGTGATGATGGCCTTCGAAGAGGTCTGCCTGCACCACAGGCCAGATCGCGTGTTGGTCGTGGGCGACGTCAACTCCACCCTGGCCGCGACCCTGGTGGCGACCAAGATGGACATCCCGGTTGCCCACGTTGAGGCCGGCCTGCGCTCCCGCGACATGAGCATGCCCGAAGAGCTCAATCGATTGTGCACCGACGCGATCTGCGATCTGCTGTTCACCACCGACGCTCTGGCCGACGAAAATCTGCGCGCCGAAGGGGTCGCCGAGGAGCGCATCAAGCTGGTCGGCAACGTGATGATCGACACCTTGCTCAAGCATCGTCAGCTGGCCTCGCAGCGCCGGGTACTAGCCGATCTGGGGATCGCCGCCGGCGAGTATGCGGTGCTCACCCTGCATCGGCCGGCGACCGTCGATGACCCGGCCGTGCTCGAGCCGCTGCTGCGCAAGCTGCATGTGCTGGCGGCGGACCTGCCCATCGTGTTCCCCATCCATCCGCGCACCCGCGCGCGCATCGATGGCTTCGGGCTAGGCGATCTGCTGACCGGCGATGGTCCGGTGTCCGGTCTGTATGTGACCGAACCGCAGGGCTACCTGGATTTCCTCTGTCTGACCATGAACGCGCGGCTGGTGCTCACCGACAGTGGCGGCCTGCAGGAGGAGACCACCGTGCTCGGCGTGCCCTGCTTGACCCTGCGCGACAACACCGAACGGCCGATCACCTGCAGCCAAGGCACCAACGTCCTGGTGGGTCGCGACCCGGAACTGGTGGCGACCGAATTCCAGCGTGCCCTACATAAGGGCGGCGGCCAGACCAAGGTGCCGCCGTTGTGGGACGGTCAGGCTGCGCCGCGCATCGTCGAGGTGCTGGCGGGCTAACAAGTCTGCTCAGATCTTCCCATCCGCTGTTGTGGGTCCGATCTGTGATCGGACGCTATTCGCGGCGCTCTGGTCAACCCCGCAATGCGCGTAAAACTTCGCCGCGTCCGGGTGCGGCAATGCGCAATTGCTGGTACTTTGTCCTTTGCTGCATTGCGGCACGGCTCACAGCGCCAAGTCAGGGGACGCGTGTTGGTGATTGAGTGGATGCCAAAATTCCTGTGGATGGGCTGCGCGACGTTGCTTTGCGCTTTGGCCATCCCGTTGCTGGCGCCGCTGGCGCGCCGGGTGGGTCTGGTCGACCATCCCAAGGGACACAAGACCCATCAACGCCTGGTGCCGCTGGTCGGCGGCGTCGGCGTGTTTCTTGCCGTTGGCGTGGTCGCCAGCCTGGCTGGCGTGGTTTCCGTGGCCGGGTGGCCGTGGGCGGTCGCCGTGCTGGCGATGCTGATACTCGGCGTCATCGATGATCTCTCGCCGCGCAGCGCCAGCCTGCGCTTCGCCTGTCAGATCGGCGTCGCGCTGCTGCTGATCTACGCCGCCGGCCACCGGTTGGACAGCTTCGGCAATCTGTTCGGACTAGGCGCGGTTGAACTGGGCTGGCTGGCAGTACCGGTGACGGTGTTCTGCGTGGTTGGCGTGATCAACGCCTTCAACATGATTGACGGGCTCGACGGATTGTCCGGGACCATTGCTTTGGTCAGCCTGGTGGCGACCGCCTTTCTGGCCGCCTTGGCCGGCCATTCGGCGTCCTCGCTGGCGATCTCCATCGTCGCCGGCGCGCTGGTGGGTTTCCTGGCCTTCAACTGGCCGCGTCGCGGTGGTGCGCCGGTGTTTCTGGGCAACGGCGGCAGCCTCGCGCTGGGTACCGTACTGGGCTTTCTATTCGTCGACCTGTCGCAGGGCTCGCTGCGCGCCTTTGCTCCGGTGGCTGCCCTGTGGCTGTTCGCGATACCGCTGATCGATACCGTTTCGGTCATGCTGCGGCGCATTCAGGACGGCACCTCGCCGTTCAGTCCGGACCACAACCACGTCCACCACCTGCTGCTGCGCGCCGGCTTCAGCCCGCTGCACACGCTGCTGATGCTGGGCAGCATTGCCCTGATCTGCGCCGCGGTTGCGGTGCTGGGCACGCTGTATCTATGGCCGCAGTGGAGCATGGCGCTGACCTTCACCGTGATGGGCGTGGCCTATCACCTCTGGGCGCTGCGCGCGGTGCGGGCCGGGACCCTGCTGGGTCGTGACCTGGAGGCCAAGGTTGTCGCCGGCGCGGCGACGCGGTCGTCGGACGGGTAGCCTGCGTCTATCTTGGCGCTTTGGACTAATAGCGATGCGGGCGAGGCATCCGCGGTCCTCAAGACCAGTTCCAGTAGCCAGTTCCAGTAGCCAGAAGAGCCAGAGACTGGGCGCGCCCAGGACCGCGGGACGCCCAAGGGCCTCGAAGGCGAAGGTCGCTAGTCCGGCTTTCCGGTCAGCTTGTACTTGCGCAGATAGCCACGCAGTTGGTGATAGCTCAACCCGAGCAACTCGGCGGTCTTGCGTTGGTTGTAGCGGGCTTCGGCCAGGGCCGACTCGATGGCCTCGATTTCCATCTTCTGAACGCGCTCGGGCAGCGACAGATCCGTTTCGTCGTCCGCTTCGGCAGCGGCCGCTTTGACGCTGGCGGGTTGGCTTTGCGGCTTAGGCGCCGCGGCGCTGGGCGGAGTCGCGGCCGGCGGCGCCTCGCTCAATCGATAGGGTGACTGGAAAGGGTCGAACTGCAGCGTGTCCAGTTCCTCCTGCGGATCATCGAGTCTGTACACGGCACGCTCGACCACGTTCTTGAGCTCGCGAATGTTGCCGGGCCAGGGGTAATCAAGCATCTGCTCGCGCGCCTGCTTGCTGAAGCCGGCGAAGAACTCGCGACCCAGTTCGGCGGTCATCCGGGTGGCGAAGTGCTCGGCCAGCAGCAGGATGTCGGCCTGCCGCGCGCGCAGCGGCGGCAGCGTGATCACGTCGAAGGCCAAACGATCGAGCAGATCCAGTCGAAACTGCCCCTGCGCAGCCAGGGTGGGCAGATCCAGGTTGGCTGCGGCGACGATGCGCACGTCGGTTTTGATGGTCTCGCGGCCGCCGACCCGTTCGAACTCGCCGTATTCGATCACCCGCAGGATCTTCTCCTGCACCCGCTGCGAACTGGACGACACCTCGTCCAGAAACAGACTGCCCTCGTTGGCCAGCTCGAAGCGGCCGCTGTGGCGGCGACTGGCGCCGGTGAAGGCGCCGGCTTCGTGGCCGAACAACTCGGTTTCCAGCAGACTCTCCGCCAGCGCGGCACAGTTGAGCTTGATCAGCGGCCGATCCCAGCGCGGCGATAGAAAGTGCAGCCGGGCGGCAATCTGCTCCTTGCCGGTGCCGCGCTCGCCGATGACCAGCGCCGGCCGGTCCAGCCGCGCCAGCTGCGAAACCTGATCCAGCACCTCCAGAAAGCAGGGCGATTGACCGATCAACCCGTCGTCGGCGCGATCAAAGCGGCTCATCCGCCTGCCGCCTCACGCACAAAATCCGGCAGCGGTCGCGGCCGCTGGGTGCGCGGATCCACCCAGACCAGAACGGTCACGCCGTCGGCGCACAGGCGGCCGTCGCTCAGATCCTCGATCTGGTGCCCGACCACCAGCGAGGTGTTGCCGACCCGGGCGGCGGCCAGCGACACCCGAATCCGCGCCGGGTGATTCAGCGCGGCTCTAAAGGAGCACTCGATGCGCGCCACCAGCGGTTCCCATTCGGGCCCGCGCCAGGGCTGCGGCAGCGAGTCGAACCAGCGGATCCGCGCTTCCTCCAGGAAGGTCAGATAGCTGGCATTGTTGACGTGGTTGTAGGCATCCAGATCGCGCCAGCGCACCGACAGCTCGTGCGCTATCAGCAGCTTGCCGTCGATGCTCATCAAGCCGCCTCCTGGCTGCGCTGGTTGCCCAGAATGCGGGCCAGAAAGCGCCCGGTGTGCGAGCGCGGCTGCTCGGTCAGCGCTTCCGGAGTACCGGTGGCGATGATCTCGCCACCGCCGCTGCCGCCTTCGGGGCCCAGATCGATGACCCAGTCGGCGGTCTTGATCACGTCCAGATTGTGCTCAATCACCACCACCGTGTTGCCCCTGTCGCGCAGCGCATGCAGCACCCCCAGCAGCTGATGGATATCATGAAAATGCAGGCCGGTGGTGGGCTCGTCGAGGATGTACAGGGTGCGGCCGGTATCGCGTTTGGCCAGCTCGGTGGCCAGCTTGACCCGCTGCGCCTCGCCGCCCGACAGCGTCGTCGCCGCCTGGCCCAGGGTGATGTAGCCCAGGCCCACATCGCGCAGGGTTTCCAGTCGCCGGGCAATCGGCGGCACCGCGCTGAACATCTCCATCGCGTCTTCGACGGTCAGCGCCAGCACCTCGGCGATATTCTTGCCCTTGTACTGCACCTCCAGGGTTTCACGGTTGTAGCGCTGACCCTGGCAGACGTCGCAGGAAACATAGACGTCGGGCAGGAAGTGCATCTCCACCTTGATCACGCCATCGCCCTGACAGGCCTCGCAGCGACCGCCGCGCACGTTGAAGCTGAAGCGGCCCGGCTTGTAGCCGCGGGCGCGTGATTCAGGCACCTGCGAATACAGATCGCGGATCGGCGTGAACAGCCCGGTGTAGGTGGCCGGATTGGAGCGCGGGGTGCGGCCGATGGGGCTCTGGTCGATGTCGACCACCTTGTCGAACAGATCCAGGCCGGAAAAATCCTTGTGCGGCGCCGGGCGGGCGCTGGCCCGATTGAGTTCGCGCGCGGCCAGCCGGTACAGGGTGTCGTTGATCAGCGTCGACTTGCCCGAGCCGGATACGCCGGTGACGCAGACGAACAGCCCGGCCGGAATCTCCAGATTCACCTGCTGCAGATTGTGGCCGCTGCAGCCGTTGAGCTTGAGGATCCGCTCCGGGTCCGGCGGGTTGCGCTCGGGAATCTCGATCTGCTTGGCGCCGGAAAGGTATTGCCCGGTCAGCGATTCGCTGCTGGCGTAGACGTCCTCGAGCTGGCCCTGGGCGATGATCCGGCCGCCGTGCACGCCGGCCGCCGGGCCGATATCGACGATGTGGTCGGCCATGCGGATCGCGTCCTCGTCGTGCTCCACCACGATCACCGTGTTGCCCAGATCGCGCAGGCGCTTCAAGGTGCCGAGCAGGCGCTCGTTGTCGCGCTGATGCAGGCCAATCGATGGCTCATCGAGCACATACATCACCCCGACCAGACCGGCACCGATCTGGCTGGCCAGGCGTATCCGCTGCGCCTCGCCGCCGGACAGGGTCTGCGCGGTGCGGTGCAGCGTCAGATAGTCCAGGCCGACGTCGACCAGGAAGGTCAGCCGGTCGCTGATCTCCTTGACGATCTTCTTGGCGATCTCGCCGCGCCAGCCCGGCAGTTCCATCTCGGCAAAAAAGGCCAGCGACTCGGCCACCGGCCATTCGCAGATCTCCGACAGCGGCTTGTCGGCAACCAGCACGTTGCGCGCGGCGCGGTTGAGGCGGGCACCGTCGCAGGCCGGACACGGCTTGTCGCTGATGTAGCGGGCCAGCTCCTCCTTCACCGTCGGGCTTTCCGCCTCGCGATAGCGGCGCTCGAGGATCTTCAGCACCCCGTCGAAGGTCTGCTGGCGGATCATCCGCTTGACGTTGCCGGCGCCGTAGCGGAACTCGATCTTCTCGCCGTCCGAGCCGTACAGCAGGGCGTGCTGGTGGTCCGGCTGCAGCTCGTTCCAGGGCGTATCCAGATCAAAGCCGTAGTGCCTGGCAAGGGATTGAATCAGCTGGAAATAATAGGGATTGCGCCGGTCCCAGCCGCGCAGCGCGCCGCCGGCCAGCGAGGCCTCCGGATTGAGGATCAGCCGCTCCGGATCAAAAAACTCGATCACCCCCAGCCCGTCGCAGCGCGAGCAGGCGCCCATCGGTGAGTTGAAGGAAAACAGCCGCGGCTCCAGCTCGGACAGGCTGTAGTCGCAGACCGGGCAGGAGAATTTGGCCGAGAACAGCAGCGGGGCGCGTTCGGGGTCGTCCATGTGCACCACGCTGGCCAACCCGTCGGCCATCTTCAGCGCGGTTTCAAAGGACTCCGCCAGTCGCTGCTTCAGATCCGGCCGCGGGCGGAAACGGTCGATCACCACCTCAATGGTGTGCTTCTTGCGCAGCGCCAACTCCGGCACGGCGTCCAGCTCATGCACCACGCCATCAACGCGGGCGCGCAGAAAGCCCTGGCTGCGCAGCTGGTCGAAGATCTGCTGGTGCTCGCCCTTGCGCTCGCGCACCACCGGCGCCAGCAGCATGTAGCGGTCACCCGGATCCAGCGCGATCACCGCATCGACCATCTGACTGACCGTCTGCGCGGTCAGCTCGTGACTATGATCCGGACAGCGCGGCGTACCGGTGCGCGCGTAAAGCAGGCGCAGGTAGTCGTAGATTTCGGTGATCGTGCCCACCGTGGAGCGCGGATTGTGCGAGGTGGATTTCTGCTCAATGGAAATCGCCGGCGACAGCCCCTCGATGTGGTCCACATCGGGCTTTTGCATCATCGACAAAAACTGCCGCGCATAGGCCGACAGCGACTCCACATAGCGGCGCTGCCCTTCGGCGTACAGCGTGTCGAAAGCCAGGGACGACTTGCCCGAGCCCGACGGCCCGGTGATCACGATCAGCTTGTCGCGCGGCAGATCCACATCCACGTTCTGCAAATTGTGGGTACGCGCGCCGCGGATGGAGATGGTGTCCATGAAACAGAACCCTGTGCGATGCAATCAGCCCGTCATCGTAGCAAGGCGCTACTGACAGGAGGATGGAAGGAAGTGGGGGTGGTTTGCGGTCGATGCAATGGTCAGTGCGGCGGTGGATCGGTTGCCAAACGGTCGGTTGGGTAACTGGAGTTGCTGTGCCGGCGTGCCGGTTTCGACCGATACGGCAGCACGACCGGCAACTCCGGAACAGCTCTGTAGGAATCTGCCTACATGACGGCGGGAAGAATTCCTACAAACGGCGAGGAGAACGCCTACAGAACGTAATGTGAATGTTGTGTATTGTTGATTGCGTGATCAGTCGGCCTGAGTTAAAGACTGCATCCAGGGGCGGCTTTCTGATACGGGAAGTCCGATTTGGCGGCCAAACGGGGGCTTTGGCCAGCACTGAATAATGAACACCCCAGGAGGGGTGCGGGATGGTCTTGCCTGTAGTCATGCTGATGGCCGAGTGCGCCAGGACAGAGCGCACCTCCGGCTTCGTCGATTCGCTTGGCGGCAAAGCTCGCGAAGCGGAACGTCGATCTGCCTCTCATCGGCTTTCGGTCGAGCATCCTCCCGCTGCCCGACACCCACCCAACCGCACTGCAGACCGTCTCTGATGACTTTGGGGGTGGGGAATTGTCGGTCTGGGTTGGTCGATTGAGCCAAACCGAGACTCGTGCCATCCGGCCGATAGTTGCATTGCCTGCATTCAACTGAAACCGATCCAAATCTTAAGGACTTATATGCAACCCTTGCACATTGCCCTGCCGCTGCTGATTGTCGCTTCTCAGACGCTGGCTCAAAACTCGTTGCTGATCGAAGCAGACCCGGGCGCTTCTCCAGTCTCAACTTCTCAATCGCTCAGCTACTCTGCGGGGGAGATCACTGCTACAGCATCAGGTAGCGGCGTGCGGCTCTCCGCACCATCCGGGATCAACCCGAGGTGGTCATTGACGCTGCGGCCGCCCGGGAACGCTCCGTTTGTTGCAGGCTGCTATGAACGGGCGAAGCGATTTGCGGATCAAGGGAGGCCTGAGATTGATTTTTCCTTCGGATCTTCTGGTTGCAGCAACGCCTTCGGGCGATTCAATGTGCTTGACGTGGATAGGGATCTCGAAGGCGACGTAACGAGCATGGCCGTAGATTTTGCGCTCCAGTGTGAGCAATACGGCAAAGCTGTCCAAGGAAAAGTCAGATTCAACTCTGCCGTTCCCACAACTGGTCCAAACCACCAATCGGTCACTACGCAATCAGGGGTTTTCTCCTTCGATGCTGCAGCGGGCGCAGTCGGTGGCGGAGTGCCTGGCGGATCGGCATCATTTCAACTGTCGCGCCAAACCACTATAGGTCGCGGAAACTTTGACAATGGGGCTTCTTTCATCTACGCCGGGCCGGCACCTGGGTCCGGAAACGTCAATTGGCATGTGGACTTCGCTGCGCCTGGGGACGTGCCGATCGCCGTTGGTAGCTATCCGAACGCAACTCGATACCCCTTCCAAGCCGCGACTGATGCCGGGCTGGCTTTTGGCTACGGTGGGGCGGGGTGCAACACACTAGATGGCAACTTCGTTGTCACCGACGTCTTGATGGATGGTCTGGATGTATTCCCGGTTACGTTTGAGGCCGGTTTTGAGCAGCGCTGCCCGAATCAAAGTGGGCCGCTAAGCTCCGGCGTGATCATGTTTGCGGCGAACGTCATCGGTCCCACCGAGTTTCCGTCTGTAGATCGTCTGCTGACGAGCGGATTCGAAGACGGCGAGCTTCAACCGGTCTCGTTTTTCTCGCCGTCGTGTGAATGATCCCTGCTTGGCAGGCCGGCGGCATCGGAGGCACTCGTGCTGGAACTGGCGCCGACGCGTTCAAGGTGATTGGACGGCGAAGTGCGGTGCAGCCGCGACAAGTGCAGGTGCGCCGGGTTCGGGTGTGCGCATGACAGCAGTTGGGCGTTGCGCTTTACGAAAGTGATGATTGCGTGATTGTGTGACTGCTGCTAGCGTCGCCGCCCCGGAGAATCACTACAGAATGTGACTTTTCGATGGTTCTTGTTTAGTGAGCGGCAGTTGTCTTCGGGGAGGGAGGCGAACGAGCAGCTCTGATCTGCAACGAATGGATGGGGGCGTGCGATGGCACTGCGGCAGTTCGCGTTACTTGCAGTTTCCTTGGCTGGATCGTCGGCCATTGCTTTTGATAGCGGCAGCACGGGCGCCGACGGCGCACTGATGCCAAACGTCGACACTGTGGTCGCGTTGCCTGCTGATGGGGTGCTGAATTACACCTTGATCGACATTCCAGCGGGCGTCACGGTGCGGTTTGCTCGCAACCCGTTGAATACCCCCGTCACGCTGCTTGTGAGCGGCGATGCCACTATCGCCGGAACCATCGATCTCAGCGGCGAGCATGCCGCAGACAGTTTTGGAGCCGGAAGCGGCAACGTGGCAGACGACGGTTTGCCCGGTTCGGGTGGTCCAGGCGGTTTCCCGGGTGGGCGGGGTGGTGAGCCCAGTCCATCGACTGCCGCGGGAAGCCCGCGGGTGGGCATGGCCGGGATAGGGCCTGGCGGCGGACGGCCGCAGACTGGAGCATTGACAAATCTCACAGGTTGCTGGGGTGGCGGAGGCTCGTTTGGAACTGCTGGCGCTTCGCCAAGTTCCTCATGCGGGAACGCAACGCCGGCCCCAACCTACGGAAACGTCGACCTTCTGCCCTTGGTGGGTGGTTCTGGTGGCTCTGGGGGCAATGGCGCCGATGGCCTCGGCGGGAGCGGCGGCGGCGGCGGCGGCGGGGCGTTGCTGCTGGCGGTTAGCGGAACTTTGACAGTTTCGGGTTCGGTACTGGCAAACGGCGGGCACGGCGGAGATATCGGACAGACCTTTGGATCCGCTGGTACCGGCAGCGTCGGCGGCGGTGGCAGCGGTGGAGGCATTCGTCTCGTAGCCACAACTATCACCGGAAACGGTCCAATCAGTGCAGTTGGCGCTGGCACCGGTAGCTACATAAACGTGGGATCGCGCGGCTCCGCCGGCGCGGGCCGCATCCGCCTGGAAGCCGAGTCCAATACGCGGACGGCACAAACCATGCCGCCCTATTCCAGCGCGACGCCAGGTGCGCTCGTAGTTGCCGGTGTTCCGACGTTGCGCGTGGCCAGCGTCTCGGGCGTCGCCGCGCCTGCGGAGCCTACAGGCAGTGCTGACATCGTCCTTCCCAGCGGCACGCCAAACCCGGTTGAAGTGATCGTCGAGACCACCAATGTCCCGGCCGGCAATACTGTGGGCGTCATCGTGACCCCGCCGCAGGGCGCGCCGCTGACCGTCATCTCCACCGCACTGACCGGCACCCCGCAGTTGGCCACGGCAACGGCATCGGTCAATCTGGTCGATGGACCGACCGTGCTGCTGGCAACGCTGAGTTTCGCGGTGAGTGGACAGAATCAGCTGGCGCTGTCGCGATTTACCGAAGGGGAACTGGTGGTCGCGGTTGAGCTCGCCGCATCCATGCAGGGCGCTTCAAAGACAGTGCTGATTACCGAAAGCGGGCGACGGGTGACGATGTAGCGACCGTCGCCGAACCGAACGAGTACGGGCGTGCGCTTAGTCGTCGCTACCGTGTTCTGCGCCCTGTGGCTGGCAGCCGCAGGGCCTTTGGGCGTGGCCGCCGCCGAGCCAGCTCTGGAGCAGTCCCCAGCCCAGCGAGCCAAGGGCTTGCCGTTTACGCTCCGGCCCGGCGATGTACTCGTCAACGCGCCCGTGGGAATTGAGAGATCCAGCAGTGCATCACCGGTAGACGTTCGCGCACCGGCGCTTGGTGTTTTGCGCAGCCCACCAGCAAGCACCCAGAGCCTCGACGTTCGCGCCTCGATGCTGGGAATCCATATCGGTCCGAGCCTGAATGCCGTGGTTCCAGATCGAGTGATGCGCGGCACGACGCAGACGGTTCAGGTCGATGGCTTCGGGCTGCAAGCCGACACATCGGTCAGTATCGTGCCGTCCGCCGGTCTGACCATCGTCAGCGTCAACGTTGATCCAGGCGGCACGGCGCTCAGCTTCGAACTCAACGTCGATTCTGAGGCCGTACCTGGCCTGCGTTCGCTAAGGCTCGTCGCCGCAGACGGTCGCCGCGTCCCCGAACGTAGTCCGGGTGCGGGCGCGTTGCTCATTGAGGATCAGCAGCCACAGATCGAGAGCATTGAGCCTGTGGTCGTTGCGGTTGGCGATACCCTCGAGTTGCTGATTCGAGGTCGCAATCTGCGTGGTCTGCCCTTCGGTCGAATGCTGCCGGAACAGCCGCAGGTGCTCATTCATCCGGCAGACGATTTGGATATTGGTGCGAACCCGGCGGCCAACAACGAGGGTACCGAGGTTCGAGTGCCGCTGGGCATTGGCGCCGGTGCGGCTATAGGTCCACGAGTGGTACAGGTCGTTACCGCCAGTGGTGCGTCAACCCCGCAGACCACTGCCAACAACACCCTGCAGATCGTTGCCGGTGGCATTCAATACCTTGAACCGTTCGTGTCCGCCGCTCTTGGCGTGCAGGTCGGTCAGGCGGCACCCGGCGTCAGCGAACTCTTCAGCCCACCGTTGGAGGTGGTTCTCGGACCGGCAATAACCGGATTCACCCCCACATTCGTTGAGCCAGGACAGTCGCTCAACCTGGAGGTCATCGGTCACCAGCTTACCCAAGCGACCGAGCTACGCTTGATCCCCGACGATGGCATCAGCATTGTCGCTCCCAGCTTCAGCGCGACCGCTAACAGTGCCTCGGTGGATATAGTCGTAGCCGCGGACGCCCCGTTGGAGTCGCGACGGGTCGAACTGTTGGTCGGTGGCATTGTGGTCGCCGCTCGCGACCTGCTGGAGGTGCGCTCGCAGCCACCAATCGTCACCGCACTGACGCCCAATTGGTTGTTCCGGGATCAGAGCTCGCAGACGATCGCCATTCAAGGCGTGCACTTCAGCCAAGTGGTGGGTGCGCGTCTGATTCCCGATGACCAGCTGATAATCGAAGAGCTTACGGTGCTCTCAGACACTGCGGCGAACCTGCGCCTGCGTACGCTCCCCGGCGCGCAGCTCGGGCCCCGAGTCGTGCAGCTGCAGGGGCTGTCGGAAGGCAGCAGCGCCATTCCAAGCCCTGAGAATACGCTGCAGATCGTTGACCGGACTCAGCTAGTTACGCCCGTCCTTGCGCCCCCGCTTGGTGTGACTATACAGGCATCGGTGCCGGCACCGGAGAGAACCGTTGTGAGTCCCGCTGTCGGCATTCTGCGCGGTAGCAGCGCGATTGAAGTCGCTCCGGAAACGGCCCCGCGTGGCGAGGTGGTGTCCGTCACGGTGACGGGTTTCGGATTGGCGTCTGTGGACGCGGTGCAGGTCGAATCCAACGATGGATTGTTGATAGACGGTCTTGCTGTCGCAGCGAGTGGTGAGTCCGTTGCCTTTGAATTGACCGTCGCCGCCGACGCGACGCTGGGCCCGCGCCGAGTGGTGCTTTTGACTGAAACGACGCCGGTGCGCTTCGCCGATCCCGCTCAAGCCTTGATCGAGGTCGTGGAAGGCCAGCCGGACGGACCGATAGCCAATCCCGACGGCTATCAAGGCGTTAGCAACGCCGCTCTGGTGGTGGGCAGCGCCGAAGGTGTTTTGCTCAATGACATCGACCCCCTGGGCGGGACGTTGTTCGCCGTGCTGCGCGCGCTGCCGCAGTTCGGCACCTTGAACCTGTCTGCCGATGGTGCCTTTGTCTATCAGCCCGATGCCGATTTCGCCGGCCAGGATCGATTTGAATACTCCGCCGGCGCCGGTCAACAGGTGGGTGCGGCCACCATCGTCACGTTGAGCGTGGTCGAACCACACGACGCCCGTGACGACAGCTACTCGACGCTGGATTCGGCGGCGTTAACGGTCGATGGGTTGTCAGGCGTGCTATCCAATGACGTCATCAATGCCGGGTCCAGCGCATCGGCCGAAGTTGTCAGCATGCCGGCACTTGGCACGCTGGCGCTACAAGCCGATGGTGGGTTCAGCTACGTGCCCAACGGATCAGCAGGCACTGACAGCTTCCGTTACCGCATTCGAAGTGACGTTGGGGCGTCACTGCCGGCGACGGTTACGATCACTGTAATTGGCGTCAACGATCCGCCCGCAGCTGTCGATGACCAGTACGTCATCGAGCGTGATACGTCACTGCAGCTGGCGGCGCCAGGTGTGCTTGTCAACGACAGCGATCCTGATGGTGACCCCCTTATCGCGCGCGCACTGGCCCCGCCGACGGCAGGCTCCCTATCGCTCAGTAGCGACGGCGCGCTGAGCTACACGCCGCCGACCGGATTCGTCGGAACTGCCAGTTTCACCTACGAGATTGCCGATCCTTCAGGTCTGGTCGATCAAGCCATAGTAACCATCGACGTCAATGATTCGCTGGCGCCGGTCGCCGACAGCTACAGCATGGATGAGGGCGAGGTGCTATTCGTTGATGCACCGGGTCTGCTCGCCAACGATGTCGTCGTGGCCCAGGGCGCAGTCCAGATCCTGATCAGCGATGCTCCCGATCATGGCACGCTGATTGCTGACCACGATGGCAGCTTCATCTACACGCCGGTCAACGCCGACTGGAGCGGCACCGATCAGTTCAGCTATCAGCTGCGCGACAACGTCACGACCTCGCCCTCGGCGTTGGTCACGATCCTGGTCAGGCCCGTCAACGATCCACCGCTGGCCACCACCGACCGCTATCTCACCGATGAGAACGTCGATTTGGTGGTGGTTGCGCCCGGCGTCCTTGCCAATGACCTGGATGTGGATAGTGACGTTCTCTCCGCCGTGCTGCTCGTGCCCCCTGAGCATGGCTTGCTGACCCTGCGGACGGACGGCAGTTTCAACTACGTGCCGGAAGTCAATTACCGCGGGCTGGACACCTTCCGCTACACGCTGGAAGACGGCGACGGAGGAAGCGCCGAAGGCGAAGTCCGGATCGATGTCACCCAGCCGCCGACCGCCACCAATGATGTCTATCTGGTCGATGTCGATACGCCCTTGGAAATCACCGACCCGGATCTGGGCCTGCTGATCAACGACCACGACGCGCCGGAACGCGACCCGCTGACCGCTGTGCTGGTCGAACCGCCGGCGCACGGACAGCTCAGTTTGAACGAGGACGGCACCTTCCTGTTTGTGCCAGAGCTGGGCTATCAAGGCCTGGACGTCTTTACCTACCGCGCCAGCGACGGACTATCGTTGTCCAACTTCGGGACGGTCACTCTGGCTATCGGCATTACCTCCTTGCCGCGCGCCGAGCCGGATGAATACATTGCGCTTGAGGATACTGATCTCGTCGTACCAGCCAGCGAAGGTGTGCTGGCAAACGACACTGATGCCGACACGCCGCCAGAGCAGTTGCAGGCATTCTTGGTCGGTGTCGATTTCCAGCCGCTGACCAATCGCGGAGTCGACGTGACCCTGAACCTGGACGGTAGTTTCAGCTTCCGCCCGTGGCCGGGATTCAGCGGCGAGACTTTCTTCATATATGAGGTTTTTGACGGCACCAGTGCCAGCAATGCCGCAATCGTCAGTTTGACGGTCGAGCCAGTAAACGATGGCGTGCGGTGCGAAGACGATTTCTACGGCGTGTTGAGAAACACCGTTTTCGAGCCACTGGGCGCTCGCAGCCAGGTTTCCTTCAACGACGAATACGACCCTGAGTTCCCGGTCGAGTTCTCCATCGAGCAGCAAGGCCAGTTCGGATTTGCGGAGATCAATCCGCAGACCGGACGGTTCCGCTACACACCGCAACAAAATTTTGCCGGTACGGATCAGGTGGTCTACCGAGTTACGCAGGTTGATACCGGCATCTTCGACACCGCGATCGTTACCCTGCGCGTCAATGGTCCACCGGTGGCCGGGGATGATTTCTACAACTTGACCGAAGATACGCTGCAGGACGCCATTCCGACCCCGCTGGCCAATGATGTGGATCCGGACGGCGATCCGATTGCTTACACGAGCGACCGTTTCATCGGCCGCAATGGACCCGTTTGGTTGCGTGTAGATGACCGGCAGAACCCGACCACGACCACGCTCGAGCCGACGTCAGACTTCTACGGCTCGGCTTACATCGAGTACTACATCACCGACGGTACCGTGCTGCAGGTAAAGGGAAGGATCGACGTCGAAGTGGCCGGCGTACCAGATGCGCCTCGCGGCTTGCAGGACAAGTATCTGACCCAACGCAATACGCAGCTCGTGGTCGGCAGCCCTGCTGACGGCGTTCTGAACAATGATTGGGATCCGGATACCCGACCCGGCCCAGGTCATAACCCTTGGGCGGCAGCGACCGGGATAGACCTGCTTCCCATCACCGCCGAGCTGAACGCGCCGCCCAGCAACGGCAGCCTGTCGTTCACCGCGCTAGGCACCTTCACCTACACGCCGAATGCTGACTACTCCGGCTTGGATACCTTCACCTACCGCGGCCTCGATGCCACCGGCCGCTACAGTGATCCGGTCACCGCGCAGATTCGCGTCAACACCCCGCCCACACCGGTAGACGATGCCTATGTGGTGAATGAAGACACCACACTGATCGTCCCCGCGGCCGAAGGCTTGCTGGCCAACGACTTGGACGTGGACGGCGACACGCTGCGCGCCGGATCGTCAAGCTCAGGATGCGCGCCCTGTTTTGGCAGTGTGAGCATCTTCCAATCCGGCGCCTTCGAGTACACGCCGGACGAGAATTTCAACGGTCAGGACGAGTTCTTCTATCGAGTATCCGATCCCTTCGGAGGAATCAATGTGGGTCGGGTGGCCATCAGTGTACTGCCGGTCAACGACGCGCCGGTGACTGAACCCGACACCTACCGGGGTATGGAAGATGAGGTTCTGGTGGCTTTCACCCCACAAGGCATACTCCGCAATGACCGCGAAGTCGACGGTGAACAGCTGACCAACGCCCAGGTGGTGATTCCTGCGGCTCATGGCAGCGTTTCGGTTGAGGTCGATGGGGCCTTCACCTACACGCCGGATCCGGATTTCAATGGACGCGATGAGTTCGGATACAGGGTCTACGACGAGTCAAATCTGTTCACGGACGAGATGGTCGAGGTGCTGCTGACAGCGGTCAACGATGCGCCGCAGGCCAACCCCGACAGTTACCAGACATCCCAGGATCAGAGCCTGATCGTCAGCGCCGCTGAAGGGGTGCTGGCAAACGACAGCGACGTTGACGGACCGACGTTGATCGCCGCCTTGATCGGGCCGGCGCAGCACGGCCTGGTGCAACTCGATCCGGATGGCGCCTTCAGCTATCAGCCCGACGGGCTGTTTAGCGGTGTGGACCAGTTCCAGTATCAGGTCGATGACGGGCTGGGCGAGGTCGCTTCGGCAACCGTCAGCATCGTGGTCGAGGAAGTCGGCAGCACGGTGACGGTCACCGTGGCTGACGATTTCTACGCTTTCGATGCGCCCGGAGTGAGCGTTTCAGCTCCCGGCGTGCTGGCCAACGACAGCGTCAGCGGCGCGCCGGCCCTGACCGCCTCGCTGGTCCTGCCGCCCAGCCACGGCAGCGTCAATCTGTCGGCTGATGGCGGCTTCAGCTACACCGCCAACCCTGGTTTCAGTGGTGCCGATGGCTTCACCTACGCCGCCAGCGCCGATGGCGTCAGCGAACTGGCGCGAGTTGATCTGGACGTGCGCGCAGTGGCCAATCTGCCGCCCATTGCCAACGGTGAGCAGTTCGGCATGGTTGAAGACGGCGTGTTGGATTCGGCTTTCGTTGGCGGCTTGCTGGCCAACGATAGCGATTTCGAAGGCGCAGTATTGAGCCTGATTCTGGAGACTAACGTCAGCAACGGCCAGCTCAGCGTGCAGAGTGACGGTGAGTTCGTCTATGCGCCCGATCAGAACTTCAATGGCATCGATCAATTCAGCTATCGGGTATCTGACGGCCAGTTGCTGTCCCAGCCGGCGACCGCGACCATCAATGTTTTCGCGCAGAACGATCCGCCGGTCGCCAGCGACGATCTCTATCAGGGACCAGCGCAGCAGAATCTGATTGTCGACGCCAACAGCGGCCTGCTCAGCAACGACAGCGACGTTGACGGCGATACGCTGCAGGTGGAACTGGTGGACTCGCCGCTGCACGGTCAGGTGCAGGTGCAGCCAGACGGCGCTTTCCAATACCAGCCGGCGCCGGAATTCGCCGGCACCGACCGCTTCCGCTACGCGGCGACTGACCAGCTGGCGCTGGACCTGGCCGAGGTCACCATTCAGATCAATGCCGCGGTCAACCAGCCGCCGGTGGCCCAGGGCGAGACTTTCCAGATCAACGAGGATCAGGAGCTGAGCAGCGCTGCGGTGGGTCCGCTGACCGCCAACGACAGTGATCCCGACGGCGACCCGCTGTCGGTCGTTGTTACGGTTGCCCCGGTCAACGGTGCGCTAGTCGTCAACGCTCAGGCGTTCAACTACCAGCCAAGCGCGAATTACCACGGTGCTGATCAGTTCAGCTACCGGGTCAGCGATGGGGATCTGCAAAGCAACGAGGTGGTGGCAGAGATCACCATCATGCCGGTCAACGATCCACCCTTGGTGCAAACCGACATGTACCAGCTGGTGCAGGGGCAATTGTTGAGCGTGCCGGCCGCGCAAGGCGTGCTGAGCAACGATTCCGACATCGAGGGTGATTTACTGACGTCGCAGCTATCCGCGCCAACCGCGCACGGCACCTTGTCGCTGCAGCCTGACGGCGCTTTCGACTACCTTCCGGATTCGCAGTTCCATGGTCGCGATGAATTCGCCTATCTGGCAGACGACGGCACCGACACCACGCTGGGCCGGGCGGTAATCGACGTCACGCAGAGTCCCAATCAGCGACCGGTCGCGGTCGGTGAGCAGTTCCTGCTGCCGGAAGATACGGTCCTTGATACGCGAGATCTGGACAGTCTGCTGGCCAACGATTTCGATCCCGAGGGACAACCGCTGACTTTGCATATCCTGACTGCGCCCAGCCTGGGCGTACTGGAGCAATTCGACGGTGGCCATGTCCGCTATACCCCGGCTCGGGACAGCCACGGCAGCTTCGTCATTGAGTATGAAGTCAGCGATGGCGAGTTGAGCTCTCTGCCGGTGCAGGTGGAAATCACCCTGCAGCCGGTGAACGACCCGCCGACGGCCAATGCGGACGTCTACGTGGTCCCAGACGGTGCGGACCTGACCGTTGCGGCAGCCCAAGGCGTGCTCACCAATGACAGCGATCCAGACACTGACACGCTGGTGGCGACCGTTGTGGTGCCGCCTGCGCAAGGGCAGCTCAATCTGGGTCTGGATGGTTCGCTCAACTACCTGCCGCCCAACCCACGGCCGGCGCAGGAGAGCTTCCGTTATCGCGTTGCCGATCCCAGCGGCGCCGCAGCGGAGGCACAGGTGGACCTGTTGATGAACGCCACGCCACCGCCCGATCCCATCTTTGCCAACGGTTACGAGTCACTCAACCCATGAGCCTCCGGTCCTACTCCCGCCAACTGCGTACCTGCATCGCAAGCCTGCTGCTATTGCTGCCGGCGCTGGCCGCCGCCGATCTGGATTCCGGCATGGCCTGGCTGCAGGCGCGGCAGACAGCGGCCGGCGTCCACCAGCCCAGTGATATTGCAGCTGCTGCCGACACCAACGCGGAGGCTTGGCTCACCGTCAGTGCGCTGGCGGCTCAAAGCAACTTTGCGCAGCTGCGTGATGCGGCGCGCAGCGAGCGCGACGAAAGCAATATGTCTCTGGCTCGGCAGGCTTGGATCCGCCTGGATCAGGGGCAGAGCGCGGCGAGCCAGATCACCGAACTCTTGACTCAGCAAAACCTGGATGGTGGCTTTGCAACATTGCCGGGTTTGCAAAGCGAGGCGCTGACGACAGCCTGGGCGCTGGCGGTGCTGGATCGGAACGGGCAGGGCAACGGCGCGAAAGCGTCATTGGCGCTGAACTATCTGCTCAACACGCAGACCGCCAGTGGCGGCTGGCAGGCTGCGGCTGGCAATCTGCCGTCGGTCTTTGTGACCAGCCAAGTGGCGCGCCAGCTGGTGCCATACCGCAACCGCTTCGGTATCGCCACCCAGATCAACATGGCGCGCGATTTCTTGCTCGCCCAACGTGCAGCCGACGCCTATGGCGACGACTTCGAAACCGCACTGGCCTTGGAGTCCTTGCTGACCATGGACGTCACCAGGGCCAGCCAGCAGCCGGTCGCCGACGCCCTATGGGCGATGCAGCAGGCCGACGGCAGTTTCGCTGGCGATGCATTCGTCACCGCCACGGCGCTCCGCGCACTCTGGTTGTACGAGCAGCCCGAGCTGCCGCCGGCGCAATCGGGGCTGACCGCCAGGGTGCTGGCCGCAGATACCGACTTGCCGATTACCGGCGCGACCTTGACCTTGAGCGGCGCTTCCAGCGCCACGCTGGTCAGCAACAATATGGGTCGAATGCAATCCAATTCGCTGCCCGCCGGAGCCTACAGCGCCGAGCTGGCCTTCCTGGGAATGCGCAGCTTGCTGCTGGAATTCACTCTGATTGACGGCACAACGCTGGCGCTAGGCGATCTGCGCATGACTCAGGACACCGGTCCGACCGCGCAGTTCGGCATCATTCGCGGGCTGGTGACGGACGCCGATGGCGGCGCGCCCATCGCTGGCGCGACCATCAGTCTGCAGTCGCCGCCAACCACGGTCATCAGCGACAGCACCGGCCGCTACCAGTTCCTGCAGGTGCCCGTGGGTCCGGTGGTGGTGAATGCCACAGCGGTCGGTTATTCCAGCCGGCAGGTGCAATTCGAGATGACCCCGAGCACCGTTATTGAGTTCTCGCTCGAGCTTTCTGCCGACCCTGGTCTGAGTACTGCCCTGGTGCGCGGCATCGTCACCGAACATCCCGGCGGCACCCCGCTAGCTGGCGTCAGCATCGCGGTAACCGGCGGCGCTCCGCTGGTCAGCACCACCTCGGCAGCAGATGGCAGCTACACGTTGAACGTCGAGCCAGGCGCACTGGTCAGCCTGCAGGCTGGTTTGAGCGGTTATGACCCGGTGGACATCAGTTCGCCGCTGATTGGCGGTCAGGTGTTGCAGTTCTCACCGACCATGTACCCGGAAGGCACCTCGCCGGTCGGTGCCAATCGCTCGGTGATTCGCGGACGCGTGATCAATCAGGGCAGTCGCGCACCCATTTTCAACGCCACGGTGATCGTGATCGATCCCTCCGGTCAGCAGGTCATTCGCAGCGATGAAGATGGCTTGTTCGAGGTGCGCAATCTGGTCGGCCCGCTGACCGAGTTGCGATTCAGTGCCGATGCCTTCGAGCCGGCGAATCTGCTGGTCCCGCTGCTGCCGCTGGAGACCCGCGACATCGTTGATGTCGGTTTGCGCCCAGTTGGGATTCAATACTATCTGCCCGATCTGGTGGTCACCGACAGCACCCTGGCCAGCTCCGATCCGGACAGCTTTGCCCTGGACAGCCAGTTCACCGTGGAGATTGCCAATCGTGGCAGCGCCTCACTGACTCAGGACTACACCCTGATCGCCTTTGTCGACGGCAATGGCAACGGCATCTTTGACAGTGCCATCGAGCCCGAAGTCGGTCGGGTGCGGGCCACTGAAGACCTGCCGGTCGGCGGCAGCGCAAGCGTCGATATCGCGGTGCGCGCCCAGCTCAGTTTCCGCGACGCGCCGGTGGCCTTTTGGGCCGATGCGGAACTGGAGATTCCTGAACAGGAGGAGAGCAACAACACCGGCTCCAGTCTGCTCGGCTGCCAGGTGACCCCGGCATTCATCGCTCAGGACACGGTGCAGTTGGCCTGGCACTGGGAAGGATTGTCCAGCGATCCGCAGATCAACTCGGTAGTACAGGTGCCCTCGGTGGTGCAGTTGAGCGATGACAACGGCGACGGGGTGATCAATCAGTACGACATCCCGGATATCGTCTTCGTCGCCGGACAGCGCAATGCCATCAACCCGTCACGGACCGCCTTGGTTGCCCTGAGTGGTGACGATGGCCGTGAGCTGTGGTCGCGCACTGACATCGTCCTTTCGCATTTTTCCTCGCCCGCGGTGGGCGATTTGGACAACGACGGCATTGCCGAAATCGTCGTCGTCAGGGGATACCGGCAGGAAATCATCGCCTTCGAGAACGACGGAACCCTCAAGTGGCGACAGCCCACCGGTGGTCCGGGGATAGGGAACTTCTTCATCGGTCCTGAACCCTATGTGTTCGATCAGCCAGTGATTGTCAATCTGGAAGGCGATAGCGAAGCCGAAGTGATTTATGGTCGGGCTGCATTCAGTGGCTTTGACGGCGAACGACTCTGGATTGGAGAGTTCGACGCCGGAGGCCTGATCGGCGGACTGCCGACACCCTTCCCCCTCCGCATAGCCAATTCGGTCGCCGCAATCGCCGCCGACGTCGACCTCAACGGCGTGGTTGATGTGCTCGCCGGCCGCACCCTCTACGACGTTGAAGGGCGTGCCATCTGGCATCGAGGTGACATCAATCCCGAGGTGGGTGTCGACTTCGACGACACCGAGTATGGGCGCTCAGCAATGACCGCCCTGGGCAACTTCGATTTGGACGATTTTGCCGAGATCGTCCTGGTCGCAGACGACGATCTCTACCTGCTTGAACATACCGGCGAGACCATCTGGGGGCCCAAGTCCGCTCCCGATTTCAACTACATGGGCTCCCCTGCGGTGATCGATTTGGATGCCGACGGACTGCCGGAGATCCTGGTCTCCTCAACCACGCGCCTGACCGTTTTCGAATCCGACGGCACGGTCAAGTGGGACGTGGCGATAGACGACGCTGGCGGCATTACCACGCCCACAGTCTTCGACTTCGAAAACGACGGTTTATATGAAGTCCTGCACGTCGACAATACCGACATCCGCATCCTGGATGCGCGCACCGGCGCTCAGCTTTTCCGCACGCGCAACAATTCCAACACTGTATTGGAAAACCCGGTGGTTGCTGATGTCGATGGCGACAAGGAGGCTGAGTTCATCGTCGTCAGCAGCGATAACGATTTCCAGACCGGAAACACCCAGGGGATTCGCGTCTTCGAAGCCGCCGGCGGCGCCTGGGCGGATGCAGGTTCGGTTTGGGGCTCGCACTCTTTCCATGTCAATGAGATCAACGAGGACAGCACTATTCCGCTGTTGGAGACTCCGTCCTGGCTGACTCACAACACCTACCGGGTGCAGCGCAGTCCGCTGCCCGATCCGCTGGGCATGCCCGACTTCAGCGTCGGCGATCTACGCCTGATTGACCAGGGCCCCGGCAACAATCCGGTGGTGCAGGTGCGGGTCGGCAACGCGGGTCCGGTGGAGTCGCACGAGCCGCCATACATCGGCATCTATCGCGGCGAACCCGACGCCGGCGGCACGCTGCTGAATGAAATCCGCCTGGACACGTTGCGTCCGGCCCGCTTCCAGATCGTCAGTCTGGGCGAGGTGAATCTGGCCGGTAGCGGGGATCTCTATGCCGTCGTCGACCAGCGCGCTCGCGCTCGCGAGTGCCGCGAGGAGAACAATCGTCGGGTGATCCCCTTCAGCGCCACCAACGGGCGCGGCGATCTGCAGCTGAGTACCGATAGAGTCAGCTACCGTCCCGGCGATCTGGTGCAGCTCAGCGCTCAGGTCAGCAATACCGGTGGACTGACCGCCGACTACGTCGTCGAGTGGGCGATCCGCAACGGCGCCGGCCAGACCACCGCCAGCTTCGATCCCGAAGGCTTCGTCGCGATACCCGCCGCCGGCAGCGAACTGCGCAGCCGAGACTGGTCCAGCGCCGGGAGTCTGGCCGGCAACTACGTGCTGTTTGGCCGCCTGCTCAACGCGCAAGGTGCGGTGATCGACACGGCCATGGCCAACTTCAGCATCGCTGGCGACGTCAGTGGTCCGGCGGGAAGCATTGCGTTGGCGGCGAGCAAGGATCTGTACGGGCCCAGCGAAGTGGCGCTGCTGTCCTACCGTGCGCAGAACCTGTCGGATTCGGAGTCTATACGCCGACCCGAGGTTCTGATCAGCGTCAACGGCCCGGACGGCTACACGCTGCAGCGGACCATTGCACTCAATGACCTGTTCGCCGGCGCCTTTGTCGATGGCCAGATCAGCGTCGACGGCGCCTTCGCCGCCGGCGCCTACAGCGCGACTGCGCGCCTGCGCTCGGCACTGACCGGCTTCGAATACGACCAGGCCAGCGCCAGCTTCGCCCGTGTGGCGGACGCCGGGGACGCCGTGCAGGGCCTGGTCGACGTGGCGCTGGCCCAGATTGCCGCCGGCCAGCCGCAAACTTGCCTGTACACCGCACGCAGCCTGGGCCCGCAACCGTTGCTGGGCGTTCAGCTGCGGCAGCGGGCGGTTGATCTGCAGACCGCCACGGTGCACTTTGAGCAGGTGGTGACGATCGATCTGCAGCCGGGATCGGATTTCGTCGGCAGTCAGCTTCTGAGTACCTCCGGCTACCTGGCCGGCGATCATGCCTGTCTGCTGGAAGTGGCGCAGAGCGACGGCAGCTGGCGTCTTTTGGACAGCGAGCCCTTCGTGGTCACCGGGCCGCCGCCGGCCGAGATCATCGTCACCCCGCTGTTCGGCCTGATCACCTCCGAGGCCGGCCAAAGCGCCGAGTTCAGCGTCCGCCTCTCGCGCGCGCCGAGTGCTGAGGTCAACGTCAACCTGCAGTCCAGCGACAGCAGCGAATGGTTGCTGCCGGTGACATCGTTGAGCTTCACCCCTGCCAACTGGGAACTGCCGCGCACCGTGACCGTGCAAGGCGTGGATGACGACCTGGTCGACGGCACCCAGCAGGGCAGCATCGAAGTCCTGCCGGCGACCAGCGCCGATCCGGACTTTGACGGAGTGGACGGCCCGGATGTGTTGATTGAGAACCTGGACGACGACCCGGCACAGGTCTGGGTGACCCCGCTGCTGGTGGAGACCAGCGAGACCGGCACCACGGCTACCTTCACCGTGCAGGTCAATGCCGAGCCCACCGCGCCGCTGTTGATCGAGATGCTCAGCTCGGACAGCAGCGAATGGAGCATCGAACCGACCGAGTTGGTCATCGACGCACTGAACTGGACCGAGGCGCAGAGCGTGGTGGTCACCGGCGTCGACGACAGCGAACTCGACGGCACCATCCAGGGCAGCATCATCCTGGCGCCGGTGGACAGCACCGATCTGCGCTTCGCCGGCATCGATCCGGACGACGTCTTCGCCCGCAATCTGGACGACGAAGCGCCGATGATCATCGTCGAGCCGACCAGCCTGATCACCGCCGAGGGTGGGACCGCGGAGAATTTCGTGGTCCGTCTGAGCGCCGCGCCCAGCGCGCCCGTGACCATCGCTATCGGGCCGGTGGACAGCAGCGAATGGCAGATTCTGGATCTGCAGGTGGTGCTGGACGCCGGGAACTGGCAGGCCGGATACAGCGTGGTGGTCACGCCGGTGGACGACAATCAGGTGGACGGCGACCAGACCGCCCTCTTGGCCCTATTGCCTGCCGCCAGCGCCGACCCCAACTACGCCGGCATCGACCCGCCGGACGTGCAGCTGACCAACCTGGACAACGATGCGGCGCAGATCCTGGTCATGCCCACGCAGGGCCTGATCACCGACGAAGGCGGCGCCAGCGCCAGCTTCAGCGTCAGTCTGACCGAGGCGCCGATCGCTGCGGTTAGCGTGTCGCTGGTCAATCCGGATCCCAGTGAATTCGCGCTGGACGTCACCGAGGTGGTCTTCGCCGCCGGCGCCACCGCGCCCGTGGTGGTCACCATCACCGGCGTGGATGACGCGATCGCCGACGGCAACGTGTTGGGCGCCATCGACCTGCAGTCGGCGGTCAGCGACGACAACCGCTACGCCGGCATCGATCCGCCCAACGTGCGGGTCACCAATCTGGACAACGAGGTCGCCCAGGTCGTGGTGCTGCCCAGCGGCAGCGTGGAGACGTCTGAAACCGGAACCACGGCCAATATCGAGCTGCGTCTGACCGCCCAGCCGGCGGCAGAGGTCTCCATCGCCCTGAGCAACCCCGATAGCAGCGAGTGGAGTCTGAGCCAGGATCAGATCATTTTCAGCACCGACAACTGGAACGCGCCGCAGGTGGTGGTGGTAACCGGCGTCAACGATTTCGAGATCGACGGTGATGTCCTCGGCGTCATCGACCTGGCTCCGGCGGTCAGCGCCGATCCGGTCTACAACGGTCTGGATCCGGCGAATGTGCCGGCGATCAACCGTGACGATGACCTGCCGGCCGAGGTCAACCTGACTCCAACCGATGGCATCGAAACCGATGAAGGCGGCAGCACCGCGCTGATCACCCTCAGCCTGAGCACCCAGCCCAGCGCGCCGGTGCGCTTCCCGCTGACCAATCCCGATCCCAGCGAGTGGAGTTTCGATCAGATCGAGCTGGTGCTGGACGGCGACAACTGGCAGGACGGCCAAAGTCTGACCGTGACCGGCGTTGACGATGATCTGGTCGACGGCGACATCAGCGATCTGATCGTGATCGGCGCGGCGGTGAGTGACGACGAGCGCTTCGCCGGCATCGATCCGCCGGACGTGCCGGCGCTCAATCGCGACGACGATGTGGCCTTGGTGATCGAGCCTGTTGACCTGGAAACCAGCGAGAGTGGCGACGGCGGGCGCTTCAGCATCCGCTTCAATCGCGCGCCCAGCGGCGAAGTGCGGCTGGCGATCAGCAGCGCAAACGAAGCCGAAATCACCCTGGCACCACTGGAGCTGGTATTCAACGCCGACAACGGCACCGCGCCGCAGGAGGTGCTGCTCAGCGGCGTCGACGACCGCGTCGACGATGGCGACCAGACCGTGGACCTGAACATCGTCGTCGGCAGCAGCGAAGATCCTGACTTCGCCGACCTGGCCGAGACGCTGCAAGCAACCAACCTCGACGACGACGAGGCTGCCATCGAACTGTTGCTCACCGGGCCGGCGCAGATCACCGAAGGCGAGAGCACCGACCTGAGTCTGCGCCTGCTCACCGAGCCGGTGGCGCCCGTGCAGCTGACCGTCGCCGCGATGATCGCCCCGCCCGGCGAGCCCGACGCGCTGGACTTCGTGCTGGAGCCGCTGCAGCTCAGCTTCAATCCCGATAGCTGGAACGATCCGCAGCCGCTGCTGCTGCAAACCAGCGACAACGAGAGGGTAAACGGCGAGCAGATCATCGTCGTCGGCATCGCCGCGATCCAGACCGAAGACCCGATCTACGCCGCGCTCGGCAGCGACGAGGTCGAAGTCACCGTCATCGACCTCGGCGAGACCCTGATCCTCTACCCGATCCCGGCCAATCGGCAGCTGATCTGGCTGCTGCTGCTGATCAGCGCCCTCGGCCTGCTCGCCATTCATCAGCGAGGTCAGCCGTGATGAGTAATCGACTGAAGACTTTGGTCCGTTCGGTCGGTCAGCGCGACTCGCACCTCACCTGTAGGAGCCAGCTTGCGGGCGATCAGATCGACCAGAATCCGGCGCTGCCGAAGACCCCTGCGGTGATCCTCCAATTCTCGGTAGGAGCGTGCTTGCACGCGATCAGAAGTGGTAACGCGCCAAGATTGCTGGCGATCAGATCTACCGTAACGCGGTGGAGCTCAAACGCACCGGCAGCGATCCCCCAGCTCTGGGTAGGAGCGTGCTTGCACGCGATCAGAAACCACACCGCGCCGACAAGCACCGCTAACCGCGACCAAGCTCATCGCCAGCCCCGCTGGCAACCAAACGGCCAAGCCCCTCAAAGCAGCCCCGGACTTCCCTCGGCGCTCAACCCACTCGCGCGATTCATGACCTCATGACCAAAGCCAACAACCACATGACCACGCGCAACACCCACACTCGCTGGGTCTCCCAGCTGCTAGTCTGCGCCGCCGTTGTCATCATCAGCATCACGAGCGACTGGGTTCCCCACCGCGCCATCGCCGCCCAGGCCAACGTGCAGGCCTTCGTCGACGAGCAGCTGATGGTGCTGGAGCGCGACGCGCGCATCGCCGCCGTTTCCGACCGTCTCGAAGACATCGCCGAGCAGCTGCGCTGGATCCGCCCGCAGGGCACCGAAACGCCCAATCTCGAGGACGTTCAGGCGCTCACCGGCGAGCGTGCGCCACTGACCGTCGCCGAGCACATCCTCGCCGAATTCGATCAGCTGGGCGATTTCGAAGCGCAGATCGAAGCCGACTGGAACGCCGAAACCCAGGCCATGCGCGAACGTGGCATTCCCGGCGTTGTGATTGATCGCCAGACCGAACTGCTCGCCGAGGTGCGCGCCCGTGCCACCGAATTCCGCACCCGCATCGCCGGATTACGCAGCGAGGTCGCGCGCCGCTCGCTGCCCGGCACCAGCAGCCAGCTGATCGATCTGGCCGAATGGTTCGATCCACAGCAGCAGGCTCGCGGCTACAGCGCCATCGACGCCGCCCAGCTGCCGCTGCAGCTTGCCGACGCCGCGCGCACGCCCGCACCCGGCGTCGAGCCGGTCAGCGACGCCGACAAGGCAGCCGCGGCCAAGGCCTTCACCGACCCGCCCGGCCCGGCCGATTTGGCACCTACCTTGGACGCGCCGTTCACCCCGGCAATCCAGGCCCTGGCCGCCGAGCTGAACAACGATCCGGTCGCGATCCGCAGCTGGGTCTACAACCACATCGAATTCCAACCCACCTTCGGCTCCATCCAGGGCGCCGACCTGACCCTGCTCAATCGCAGCGGCAACGCCTACGACATCGCCAGCCTGACCATCGCCCTGCTGCGCAGCGCCGGCACACCGGCCCGCTACGTCAAGAGCGTGGTCGAGCTGCCGGTGGAGCAGGTGCAGAACTGGCTGGGCGATCTGTCCACCCCGCAAATGGCCCTGGATCTGCTGCAGAAGGGCGGCGTCCCCGCCGGCGCGGTGATCGTCGCCAGTCGGATCAAGGCGATCCAGTTCGAGCACGTCTGGGTCGAAGCCTACGTCGACTTCATCCCCAGCCGCGCCCGCCTCAACCGCGTCCCCGACCAGTGGGTGCCATTGGACGTCGCCTTCAAGCAGTACGACTACCAGCCAGCGGTGCCGTGGCGGCAGATGACCTTGAATGCGCGGCAGAACGCGGTAGTCGACTTCGCCAATCAGCTCACCTTGGACGCCACCGGCGGCCTGAGCGGCTTCGACTTCAATCGATTCGACCGGTCCATCACCAACATTGCCGAGCAGCTGGCCATCGATCTACCGGTGGCCTACCCGGATATCGAGATTGAAGACTTCTACGATCAGCGCGAGATCCGCGAAATCGACAGCCTGATCATCGCTGGAACGCTGCCGTTTCCGCTGCGCTCGGCGACGGTGCTGCGCTACTCCGAGCTTCCTGCCAGCGCCCGGCACGTGCTCAGCGTGAAGTTCTACGCCGACCAGACCTCGCTCAACTACGACTCGCCGACTCGGCAGGTCAACATCGAAACTGTGCGACTGGGTACCCATCGGCTACAGGCCGACTACGCGCCGGCAACGCCTGCCGATGCGCAGACCATTGCCCAGTACGTCACCGACAACGCCACCACCATCCCGCTCGGCCAGCTGCGAGTAAAACCGCGTCTGCGACTGGGTGACGAGCTGCTGTTCGAGCTGGGCGGAGGGCGCATGGGCCAGCTGCATTTCTGGAAGACCGATACCAGAGACATCCACGGCAATCAGACCAATACGGAGGCCTACCGCTTCCCCGCCGGCAGCCAGATCGTGTTCGTCGCCAACTTGGGCGGCATGGGCGCCGAGCGTGTCGAACGGGAGCATCAGGGCCTGCCGGATTTCGGACGATTCGAGATGGTCGACGGCCTCTACTTCGGCGGGACCCTGTACTGGATGATGCATGACCACCTGGACGATCAGGCGGCTCGCTCCGTGGGCGGTCGAGCGCTGCGGGTTCCGTCGGTGGGCAGCTTCGCCACCAACCTACAGGTTCGCTACTTCTTTGGCGTGCCCAGAACCGCCTTTACTGCCGGACAGATCACCGACGTCAAAGCGGCGGGTATCGCCCTGACCCTGCCCAACGCCGACGATCTGGCGCCCACGGCGCTGCACATCGGTGCCGCCGGATCCATGTCGGAGAGTGCCTCCTGGGCACTGCTCGCCGGCACTGGTGGGATTGGCTTAGGCGCATCCACTGCGACTCTACTGAAAGCGGCGATGGACGAGGGCCAGCGCTTATTCCAGGTTACCAATGCCAACGTCAATCAGGCCTTGGCCGAACTGCAGCTCTCGTCGGACGCCGAGAACGAGATTCGATCCGCGGTCAACAACGGCCTCATCGTCGTCGCCCACGAACGCGAGGTGCAGTACCGCAACTGGAGCGGTGCCGGCTATGTGATCTATTCGCCCAGCACCGGGGCATCGCTTCAACGAATCGAGGGGGGGTTCGCCGGTGGTCTGGAGTTTGGCTGTATTGCGCGGGCCGTAACGCTTGAGCTGCTGTGCAACTCCAAGATTCTCGCAATTGCAGGACGTTTCCTGGCGGCATGGGCCGGTCGCTTGGCCGCACAGACGCTTGCGGTGGCCGGCCTCAGCGCACTGTTCGCGGCCGTAGCCCCCGCTGCGGCGGTGATCTTGCCCATCCTGGCGGCAGTGGTCACCATCATCAGCATCGCTATGGCGGTCGCTGAAGTCACCAGGTGGGTGCGCGGAATCATCGATGGATCGGAAACGCTGACCGAGGATGAGCTGATCGAACTCGGAATCGATTCCATCAACGAACTCGCTTGCTCCTATGGACCGCCCTGCATGCCCTTCGCCGGCGAAGCGCTCAACTTCTTTGGAATTGGCGGTCCGACCCAGGGCACCGAGGACGAGCGCGGCATGGGCGGGCCGACCGTCGGCAACCCGGTCGCCGTCGGCTCCGGTGCCAAGTGGCAGATCGAGCGCGACTTCGACGGCGCCGGACCTTTCCCGCTGAGTTTCGTGCGGACCTACATCTCGCAGGTGCCCAAGAGCGGCGATTTCGTCGGCGTGAAGTGGAGCGCGAGCTACTTCCAAAGCATCCGCCTGCCGCCAGCGGTGGGCGGCGGGCCATTCCCGGTCGAGGAGCGTCCCGACAGCTTGCTGCTGCGACGCCCCGACGGCAGCTACTACCAGTTCGACTGGCGCAGCAACGCCTACGTGCCCGACACCAATATTCCGGGCACCCTGGAACGGCTGAGCTCGGGTGGGAACACCACAGGCTGGGAATACCGCACCCCACAAGACACCGTCGAGCACTACGACGCCCAGGGCCGATTGGAGACCATCCGCCATCGCGCCGGGTTGACCCACACGATCAGCCGGGACGCTTTCCTGCGGCCGATCAAGGTCACCGACAGCTACGGTCGCGAGCTCAACTTCACCTATTCCGACGACACCGCCTACCTGGAAACCATGACCGACCCGGTCGGCAGAGTGACCCATTACCAACATGATGAATTCGGCAACCTGACCCAGGTTCGCTACGAAGACAACAGCACCCGCACCTACCACTACGAGGACCTGTCCAACCGCTTCGGCCTCACCGGCATCACCGACGAACGCAACATCCGCGTCGCCACCTGGGAGTACGACCACAAGGGCAGGGTGCTCAGCTATCACCGCGCTGGCGATGTCGATCAGCACAGCTTCGAGTACGCCAAGAACCAGACCACCGTCATCGATCCGCTGGGCACGTTGCGCACCTACGAATACCAGTCCATCTTCGACCGCCCCTACATCAAGCAGGTCACCCAGCCCTGCTCGGTGTGTGGCGCCGGCGATGTGGCCGAGACCACCTACGACAGCCGCGGCCTGATCGCCAGTCGCACCGATTTCCGCAATGCGCAGACCCTCTACACCCGCAACAGCCGCGGCCTGATCGAAACGATGACCGAGGCGGTGGGCACGCCGGTGTCGCGGATCACCCGCAAGCAGTGGCACCCGGACTACTACCTGCCGACTCGGATGGAGGACCCGATCACCGGCGGCACCCGGATCACGGAACTTGTCTACGACCCTGAAGGCAACCTCACCGACAAGACCGTCACCACGCCCGGCGAAGTGCGCCAGTGGACCTTCACCTACAACGCCAACGGCCAACGCACCGGCGCCGACGGACCGCGCACCGACGTGGCCGACACCATGGCCTACACCTACCACCCCGACGGCACCCTGGCCACGCGTACCGACGCGGTCGGCAACCAGTGGGACTACACCGACTACGACGCCGACGGCCAGCTGCGCCGGATGGTCGATCCCAACGGGCTGGTCACCACCTACCGCTATGACGACCGCCAGCGCCTGCTCGAGATCAATGAGGACGACGAGATCACCGCCTTCGGCTATGACGACGCCGGCAATCTCACCCGCATCACCCTGCCCGATGCCAGCTACATCGAATACGTCTTCGACGACGCCGAGCGCATTCGCGAAGTGCGCGACAACCTGGGCCACCGACTGGTCTACCAGCTCGACGGCCAGGGCAATCGCACGGTCGAGGAGCGCTTTGACCGCAATGGCGATCTGCTGCAGACGATGCGCCGGGTCTATGACGGCATTGGCCGGCTCAAGGAACACTACGGCGCCGAAGACCAGCTCACCGAATACGGCTACGACCCCAACAACAACCAGACCAGCGTCCGCGATCCGAACCAACTGCTCACCCAGCACCGCTATGACCCGCTCAACCGCCTGGATCAAACCATCAATCCGCTGCTGGGCGAGATCGAGTTCGCCTATGACGCCCAGGACAACCTGACGCAAGTCAGCGACCCACGCGAGGTCACCACCAGCTACGCCTACAACGGCTTCGACGAACTCACCCGGCTGACCAGCCCGGACACCGGCATCACCGACTACGACTACGACCCGGCCGGCAATCTGCTCAGCCGAACCGACGCCAGAGGAGTCGAAGCCACTTATCAATACGACGCCGAAAACCGCCTGACCCAGATCGACTACCCGGCCCACAACGGCCAGCCGGCCGAAACCCTGTCGTTCAGCTACGACGACAGCAGCAACGGCAACGCCGGCAAGGGGCGTTTGACCGCGATAGCTGACGGCTCCGGCAACACCACCTTAACCTACGACCGCCACGGCCGCATCACCGCCAAGACCCAGACCGTCGGCAATGGCACCGCCCGCACCCTGCAGACCAGCTATCTGCCCAACGGGCGAGTCGAAGGCCACGTGCTCCCCAGCGGCGCGGTGTGCCGCTACAGCTACCGCGCCGACGGCCGGGTGCTCAGTATCACGGTCAACGGCGTGGAGATCGTCAGCGAGATCGACTACTACGCCTTCGGCGAGGTGCGCCGCTGGGACTACGCCACAACCGGACAATACCAACGGGCATTCGATCAGGACGGACGAATACGCGAACACAGCGCCGGCAGCGCCAGCCGCAGCATCGCCTTCGATCCGGCCAGCCGCATCACCGCCATCGCCGACAATGCCGGCGACCGCCACGACTGGAGCTTCGGCTACGACGATCTGGACCGCCTGACCAGCGCCGACAACCCCGCAACCCAAGGCCCGGTCGCCGCAACGAGCCTGGCCTGGGACTACGACCCCACCGGCAACCGCACCAGCCAGACCAACGCCGGCACCCCGCTCAGCTACAGCATCGACCCCAACAGCAACCGCCTGCTGCAGGTCGGCGCCAATGCCCGTCAGTACGACGAAGTCGGCAACACCTTAAACGACGGCAACGGCATCACCAGCACCTACAGCCCGCGCAACCGGCTGATCCAGACCTCCAACGCCGGGTTGAGCACCACCTACGCCCACAACGGCTTTGGGGAGCGGGTGTGCAAGGCGATTGACAGCAGCCAGGCCTGCGCCAGCAGCACCGATCGCATCGAGTACGTCTATGACGAGAACGGCCACCTGATTGGGGAGTACCCGGTCGGCGGCATCACCGCGCCGGCGGTGGAGTATGTGTGGCTGGATGACACGCCGATTGCAGTGCTGCAGCGGCGGACGGGGTCAACCAATGGCGGACCCACTGGCGGCGGCACGGCAACCGTTTGGAGCGGCACCCAAGCCGGTGGCGTCGATGTCTACTACCTCCACCCCGACCACCTGGACACGCCCCGGGTGGTGGTCAACGCCCAGAACCAGGAAATCTGGCGCTGGGACGCCGGCCCCTTCGGCGATACAGTAGCCGACGAGCAGCCGAGCGGAGGATTACCGAGCTATACCCACAACCTGCGGTTCCCGGGACAGCAGTACGACCGGGAGACGGGGAGTCACTACAACTACTTCCGGGATTATGAGGCGGGGAGTGGGCGGTATTTGCAGAGTGATCCGCTGGCGGAATCCCCCGAATTCCAAGAAGACTCAGACTCATACAGGTATGGGTGGAATTCGCCAACTCTTGCTTTTGACAACTATGGGTTGGCGAGCGAACGTCGTCCAGATTGGCAGAGCTCCGTTCGGCCGACGATCACTAAGAGGCAGGGTGGAAACTGTAATGTATGCGGCAACAAGTTAACCAAAGGATGGCCGATTCATCACAAGTTCATACACTGGGCCAAAGGACGGGATTTCATAAATAAGTTGTGTATATCGGATGCCAGAAAGAAGTCTTGGAAGAAGAAGTTTTTCAACTTTTTGCCGAATCTTGAAGGGCTTTGTCAATCTTGTCATATAGCGATTCACAAGAAGAAAAAACGTTGGTGGGATGTTTTTAAGAACTGAGCCATGAATGTATTGAGTAGACTGCTGTATGGAAGCAAGGCTGGCCGAGCGGCCAAGAAATTCTTCGCTGGCAATGCGTTCAGAAGTCTTAACCGCAAAACGGAATATTCCGAGTTTATGAAACTGATCGATCTCGTGGAGGGCGGAGTTTGCATCGTCTCAAACGGGTTTTCAGGATTCATTCTGGGCTACGGAAAACGTAGTTTCCTGTCGTGCGAACTGTCGATGACAGTTCTTTTGAAGCACGAAACAGAGGCTCTATCCATCGTTGAGCAGGTTCAGAGCGAGGCGCTCAACTGTGGCGAGCTATGTCACGGGAGTCGTTTCGCAGTTCAAAATCCGACGTCAAAGGATAAGGGTAGTGTCTGGGCCCTATGCTGTGTTGGGGTTTGGCTTCCCGAATCTCTGCAGCTTATCTCTTCAAACCCATTGATTGTCATCCTTGAGCTGCTTATCGTGAGCAACGAAGAGATCTCGGTTTTTGATACGGATGAAGATGAGTTTATTCGTATGACCCAAAGCGGTGAGATTGATCTGTTGGATTGGTCACGACTCTCAGAATAATGGATAATCACCAGCAGCGCTGGATAAGTTTCTTGCATCTGTACAAGAGAACTGAGGGCGTAAATCCTCAATGGACGCTAATCGAGAGCGACCCGCGAGCTGGTCTTGATGAAGTGCTTGATGCAGAGAAGGCAATTGGAGGAAAGCTTCGGCAAAACACGGGACACACGGAAACCATTGTTAGCAAATTGTCGAAGCGGCGATCCGCAACTTCAGATCAACAATGAACTCCGGGAAGCTCGAAGTTGGCTGTCTGACGACATGATTGACGGTTCCTTCGCCGAACGAAACGCGAGTTTTGGCGGTCAAACCACGACCGCCCGCTCAGCACTCCTTGCTGAGCAATCGTCCGACTCTTCGCTCTACTACCTTGGCGGCTCCAACGCCCGCACCGAGCGCATCCCCCGCAGCCACTGCTGTCCCAACGCGTCCGCTCGCTCGCAGAGCGCGTCGAAACTGCCGACTGCGTGCCAATAGATGGTTTCGGTACCGCGCACCTGCCCACGCCAACGCCGTTCGCTAATCCCCATCTGCCGCAAGATGGGCGGCGCACCGGCAGCGATCTTGCCGCGCTTTTGCGGGTGCAGCAGCCGCCCGGTCCAGTCGACCAGTTCCACGTAGGCCAACTCGCTGATTTCCAGCAGCGGCGTCTGGCTGGTACCGACCACCGGCCCAAGGCGCGACTTGGCCTCGCGTGGACTGCCAGCGATGCGCTCAATCCGCCGTTTAACCGAGGTGTGATCGGAACTGGGCAGATCCGCGGCCAGTTTGGCACGAATCGGATTCAGATCGACATAGGTCATCACCGACAGCACCGCCGACTCGTCCTCCAGCCGCTGACACTTGAATCGCCCCTCCCAGAACTTGCCGGTGCAGTTGTCCTCGGCGTTGGCGGCCTTGGCAATGAACTGGTTCAACGCCCGCATGAAGTAGCTCAGATTGCCGAGCTTAGCCCGAAACCAGGCGATTCGATCAGGATCGTCTTTCCAGGCCGAAACCCAAACAACAACATAGGACACACACCACAAACAACATAGGAAAACAACATAGGACACACACAAATCGCTTGAGCCGCATTGAACCGCCCCGACTGAACCGCATCGACGGCGCGGCGACACGCGATCGAGAATGTGGATGACTGGCATGAAAGCGCGTGATTCTTAGCACATCGGCACAGTTGGCCGGTCTTGCGCAGAACGACAGCCGAATTGCGGCCGTCAAACCACGACCGCCCGCTCAGCATTCCTTGCTGAGCAATCGTCCCAGACGTAGCCCTTTTTACTTGGGCGGCTCCAGCGCTCGCACCGAGCGCATCCCCCGCAGCCAATGTTGCCCGAGCGCCTCGGCGCGCTCACACAGCGAATCAAGGCTGCCGACGGCGCGCCAGTAGATGCTCTCGGTGCCTCGGGCCTGACCGGTCCATCGGCGTTCGCTGAGTTCCAGTTGCTTCAACACGGGGGCCTATCCGCAGCGATCTTGCCGCGCTTTTTTGGATGCAAAAGCCGGCCTGTCCAATCGACCAATTCCACATAGGCCAATTCGCTGATTTCCAGCAACGGCGTCTGGCAGGTGCCGACCACACGTCCGAGGCGCGACTTGGGCTTGCGTGGGCGGTGGGCGATGCGCTCAATACGCCGCTTCACCGAAGTGTGATCGGAACCGGGCAGATCCTCTGCCAGTTTGGCCCGAATCGGGTTCAGATCAACATAGGTCATCACCGACAGCACCGCCGACTCATCCTCCAGACGCTGGCACTTGAATCGCCCCTCCCAGAACTTGCCGGTGCAACCGTCCTCGGCATTGGCTGCCTTGGCGATGAACTGGTTCAGGGCCTGCATGAAGTGGCTCAGCGAGCCGAGTTTGGCGCGAAACCAGGCTACTCGCTTCGGGTCATCCTTCCATGCGGAGACGCGAGCTTGCTTCATCTGATCGGAGAAACCTGAACGTAGCCTCGCCAATGCCCAGGCCGGCACACCCAAGTCAACCGATCCACCCGCCATGCGTATCATCCATGGACCGGGCATTCGCCCATCACCATCGGAGACCAACATGAAAGCGAAACTACTGGGCACCATGCTGTTCGCCGCGGCCCTGGGCGGGGGCTTTTACGCTGGACAGATCTACGCCGACCAGCCGGCGATGCACAAGGCCCTGGCCAAGCTGAAGTCGGCGGAGAAGAACTTGGAGCGGGCGACTCACGACAAGGGCGGGCATCGGGTCAAGGCGCTGGCGCATGTGCGTGAGGCCATCGACGAGGTGGAGCGCGGGATCGCCTTTGATCGGCGCAACTGATCGCAGGGTTCTCCCCCGGGCGTGGCCCTGACCGGGCCACTCTGCCAAACTCCGCGGCTGTTTGATTCCACGGACGGTATGCATGAGCGGCAGCCTGCGCGAATACCCCAGTCTGACCGCCCTGCGTGGCTTCGCCGCGCTGTGGGTGCTGGTCTATCACGCCTGGGTGGAGGCGGGGCCGCGGCTGATGCTGGTGCCGCTGGGCTTTACCGATCTGGACATCACTTCGGCCTTCTCGATGGGCTGGATCGGGGTCGACATCTTCTTCTCGCTGAGCGCTTTTCTGCTCGCTTTGCCCTTTGTCAGTGCGTCCCGGGAAGGGCGAACAAAGCCGCGCCTGCGTGACTACTTCCAGCGCCGGGTGCTGCGCATCATGCCGGCCTACTATGTGCAGCTGGCGCTGGTGCTGGCCTTTGTCTGGTGGATGGAGGATCGGCTGGCGATTGCGCCATCGGCGATCGCCGCGCACATGGTGCTGTGGCTGAACCTGGGATCGCAGCCGGTGCCGCCGCTGGTTGGGGTGTGGTGGACGCTGCCGATCGAGGTCGGCTACTACCTGCTGCTGCCCTTTCTGGCCCCGCTGCTGACCCCTAAGCGCGGCCTGTGGCTGTTGCTAGGGGCGATCATCATTACCGTCGCCTATCGCTATGGGATGTTCCTGCAGGCCGAGGCCCGAGGCGCGAGCGTGGGCGAGAAGGTGCTGCTGTTGGAGCAGCTGCCGGGGCGCATCGACCAGTTCGTGCTCGGGTCGCTGGCGGCAGTTTGGGTAGCTCATCGGCCGGACTACGGGCGCAGCCTGGATGCCGGGCGGGCGCGCTCACTGACTATCATCGGCGTGGCCATCGTGATCCTGATGATGGCGCTGCTGCATTGGAACGTGATGACCTACTGGGAAGGTCATCCGCTGCTGTTCTGCTTCCACCTGGTGGTGTCCATCGGCGTGACCGCTTTCATTATCGGCGCCTGCTCCGATCAGCATCCCGATCTGCGTCTGCTGCGCTGGCGGCCGATGGTTTTCCTCGGCACGATCAGCTACAGCATCTATTTGTGGCATCAGCTGATCATCCAATGGCTGGGCAAACAGGCGTGGCTGGCGCTGCCGACGCCCTACACCTTGCCGATGCTGCTGTTGATCGGCGGCGCGCTGACCCTGGTCGCGGCCTGGCTGTCCTGGCGGTTGATCGAGGCGCCGTGTCTGCGCTGGGGGCGTTCCGGATTTGCCGGCAAGGGCAAGGCGCCAACCGCCCGCAGCTGAGCAGATTCTGCGCTTGATTCGCGCGTGTCGCCCTACACTGGGCCGGTGTCGAGATCCTCAAGTCATATGAATGCGCTTTAGCGCACCGCGACCGACTTTGCCGTGCGCCTGACGAATGTGAACGGGGTATGATCGACTGGCTTTTGCAACGGCCTGGGGAGTGATCGTGCCGTGTGCCGATGTGCGGAAGGGTGGTCGCAGCGCCCCCGCACTCGCCGTGGCGGCCAGGCTGGCAATGTGCAATGCCTACAACTAGCAGCTTTCACCGCGGGGGAGTACGGAAATGAGTCGAGACCATGTTCCAACCTTAGACGAATTCGTTGACGGCGTAGACAAGCGCAATCCGGGCCAGCCGGAGTTCATCCAGGCGGTGAAGGAAGTGGCCGCCAGCGTGTTGGACTACATCAAGGATCACCCCAAGTACCACGAGCACCAGATCCTCGAGCGCATGGCCGAGCCGGATCGGGTGGTGTCCTTCCGGGTCTGCTGGTACGACGACGAAGGGCAGGTCCGAGTCAACCGCGGCTATCGCATCCAGAACAACAACGCCATCGGCCCCTACAAAGGCGGCATCCGTTTTCACCCGTCGGTGAACCAGGGCATTTTGAAGTTCCTGGCCTTTGAGCAGACCTTCAAGAACGCGCTCACCGGACTGCCCATGGGCGGCGGCAAGGGCGGCTCCAACTTCAATCCGAAGGGCAAATCGCAGGCCGAAATCATGCGTTTCTGCCAGAGCTTCATGACCGAGCTGTATCGGCATGTGGGCGAAGACACCGACGTGCCGGCCGGCGACATCGGTGTGGGCGGTCGCGAGATCGGCTACATGTTCGGCCAGTACAAGCGGATCACCAATCGCTACGTCGGTGTGCTCACCGGCAAGGGCATGGAGTACGGCGGCAGCCCGATCCGCACCGAGGCCACCGGCTACGGGGCAGTGTACTTCCTGCAGGACATGCTCAAGCACGTCGGCCAGGAACCCGAGGGGCGCATCGCCATCGTGTCCGGCTCCGGCAACGTAGCCCAGCACGCGGTGGAGAAGCTGATCCAGCTCGGCGCCAAGCCGGTGACCATGAGCGACTCGTCGGGCTTCATCTACGACAAGGAAGGCATCACCCAGGAGAAGCTGAACTTCGTCAAGGATCTGAAGAACAACCGTCGCGGTCGCATCGAGGAATATGCCACCAAGTTCGGTGCCGAGTTCCACGGCAACAGCGCTCGACCCTGGTCGGTGCCTGGCCAGCTGGCGGTGCCTTGTGCAACCCAGAACGAGATCAACGCCGACGACGCGCGGACCATGCTCGGCAACGGCATCACCGCGGTGTCCGAGGGCGCCAACATGCCCACCGAGCTGGAAGCGGTGCATCTGTTCCAGGACGCACGGATCATGTTCGCGCCCGGCAAGGCGGCCAACGCCGGCGGCGTCGGCGTTTCCGGCCTGGAAATGAGCCAGAACTCCGCGCGCATCACCTGGAAGGAAGAGGAACTGCAGAAGCTGCTGCGCGACATCATGCAGGGCATCCACGACCGCTGCGTGCAGTTCGGTGCCAACGACGGCGACAAATACGTCGACTACGTCAAGGGCGCCAACATCGGCGGCTTCGTCAAGGTGGCTGACGCGATGATTGCTCAGGGTGTGGTTTAGTTTTCTGCGCTGAACTGCGTTTTTAGTGAGTTGGGAGGCCCTGCTTCGGTGGGGCCTCTTTCGTTTAGGGCCCAGGGGAAAGGGCCCAGGGCCCAGCGACTGCCCGTTTCGGCGAGGTCGATTCGCGTGTGGTACGGACCAGGAAGAGGGCCCAGGGCCCAGTAGGGCGGCGGCTCCTGGGCTTTCTGGGCCCTGGGCCCTATGCCCTGGGCCCTATCTCCCCAAGCTCCTGTAGAATCCCCAACCTTCACACTGATTGCGGAACAAACGTGAGCGACAAGTTTGATGTAGTGGTGATTGGCGCCGGTCCGGGCGGCTATGTGGCGGCGATACGGGCGGCGCAGCTGGGTTTGCGGACCGCGTGCGTCGACGAGATGGTCGGCAAGGACGGCAAGCCGTCGCTGGGCGGCACCTGTCTGAACGTCGGATGCATCCCGTCCAAGGCGCTGCTGGATTCGTCCCGACAGTTCCACAACCTCAATCATCTGTTCGCCGATCACGGCATCAGCGCGGCAGAGCCGAGCGTGGATGTGGCGGTGATGAAGGGGCGCAAGGATCGCATCGTCAAGCAGCTCACCGGCGGTATCGCGCAGCTGTTCAAGGCCAACAAGATCACGCCCTTTGCCGGTCACGGTCGATTGCTAGGCGATCGCAAGGTGGCGGTGCGCTTCCAGGACGGTGCCGAGGAAATCATCGAAGCCGAAAACGTGATTCTGGCCACCGGCTCGCGGCCCATCGAGATCCCCAACGTCGCCTTTGACGGCGAGTACATTGTCGACAACGTTGGCGCGCTGGATTTCGATGAGGTGCCGCAGCGCTTCGGGGTGATCGGCGCCGGCGTGATCGGACTGGAACTGGGCAGCGTGTGGAAGCGGCTGGGCGCCGAGGTGACGGTACTTGAGGCGCTGCCGGACTTCCTTGCCGCCGCCGATGCCGACATTGCCAGGGTCGCCCAGCGCGAGTTCAAAAAGCAGGGCCTGGATATCCGCATGGGCGCCAAGGTGACCGGCGCCGAAGCCAATGGCGGCACCGTTGCGGTGCGCTATACCGACGGTAACGGCGACCACGAGATTACCGTCGACAAGCTTCTGGTAGCAGTGGGTAGGCGCGCCTATACCGGCGAACTGCTTAGCGAGGAGTGCGGGGTCAAGCTCACCGAGCGCGGCATGATCGATGTCGATGAGCACTGCCGCACCAGCGCCGACAATGTCTACGCCATCGGCGACTGCGTGCGCGGGCCGATGCTGGCGCACAAGGCCAGCGAAGAGGGCATTGCGGTGGCCGAGATCATTGCCGGCAAGCCTGGCCATGTGAATCTGGACACGGTGCCGTGGGTGATCTACACCGAACCGGAAATCGCCTGGGTGGGCAAGACCCAGAAGCAGCTGCAGGACGAAGGCGTGCCGATCAAGACCGGCAGCTTCCCCTTTGCCGCTACCGGCCGCGCGCTGGCGATGGCCGAGCCGGCGGGGCAGGTCAAGGTGATCGCCCACGCCGAAACCGATCGCATCCTCGGCGTGCATATGGTCGGCGCCAATGTCTCCGAGCTGATCGCCGAGTGCGTGGTGGCAATGGAGTTCCACGCCAGTTCAGAGGATCTGGCGCGCATCTGCCACGCCCATCCGACACTCTCCGAAGCGGTGCATGAGGCCGCCCTGGCGGTCGACAAGCGCGCCATCCACCGAGCCAACTAGGCCGGCACACCGGTTGAGTATTCATCGCCAGACCAGGACCGCACTGATCGATGACTGAAAGCAGCTTCAAAGGCTTGCGTATACGCAACGACGACAAGGGCTATCGCGCCACGCTGGAGCCGATGGGCTGGGATGATCTCAGCAACGGCGAGGTGGACATCCGCGTGGCCTATTCGTCGGTCAACTACAAGGACGCCCTGGCCGGCAGCGGGCAGGGACGGATCTGCCGCAGTTTTCCAATGAATGGCGGCATCGACGTCGCCGGCCACGTGGTCGCCAGTCGCGACAAGCGCTTTTCCGAAGGCGACGCGGTGCTGGCCACCGGCAGCGGTTTGTCGGAAACGCGCGACGGCGGCTACAGCGAGTACGCCCGCCTCCAGGCCGACTGGACGGTGCCGCTGCCCAAGGGTCTGACCCTGCGTGAGGCGATGGGCATTGGTACCGCGGGTTTCACCGCGGCATTGAGTCTGTGGCGGATGCTGGCCAACGGCCAACGCCCGGAATCCGGGCCGCTGGTGGTGACCGGCGCCACCGGCGGCGTGGGCATGCTGGCGCTGGACATCTTCTCCCGCTATGGCTTCGAGATGCACGCCATCACCGGCAAGCCGCAGCACTTCGATTTCTTAAAGAGCATCGGCGCCAAACAGTGCGTTTCCCGTGAGGGCCTGTACTGGGGTCAGCGGCCCCTGGAGAGCACCAGCTGGGCTGGTGCCATCGATAACGTCGGCGGCGACATGCTCGGCGGCCTGACCCGGGTGATCAAGCCGTGGGGGTCGATCGCCAGCTGCGGTTTGGCTGGCGGCACCGAGCTGCACACCACGGTGATGCCTTTCATCATCCGCGGGGTGTCGCTGCTGGGCATCAATTCAGCCGCCACCCCTTACCCGATACGCGCCGAGTTGTGGCAGCATTTGAGTTCTGATTGGAAGCCCCAACATCTGTCCGAGATCATGACCGACGAGGTCGAACTGGATCAGCTGGGCGCGACCTTCGACAAGATCCTGGCCGGACAGAGTTTTGGTAGAACCCTGGTCAAAATCGGCGGAGAGTGAGCAAACGCTGCGCAAATTTACCGGGTTGGATCGATTCTCAGCCCCTAGCCCGGTAGACAGGCTGGGACGATAGCTCGCGAGCGCGTAGAATCGGTAAGTACAAGCCAGATAAGCCTAAAGATGACGAGGAAGCCATGGCCCGAGTTCTGATCGTTGATGACTCCCCCTCCCAACTGCTCGTTTTGCGTCGCATTGTGGAGAGCATGGGGCACGAGGCGGTGACCGCCGAGGACGGCCAGCAGGGCGTGGAAATGGCCCGTCAGCATCTGCCCGACCTGATCCTGATGGACGTGGTGATGCCCAACCTCAATGGTTTCCAGGCCACCCGCACCATTTCCCGCGACAAGTCCACCAGCCACATTCCGGTGATCCTGGTGACCACCAAGGATCAGGAAACCGATCGCGTCTGGGGCATGCGCCAGGGCGCCAAGGGCTACATCACCAAGCCGATCAATGAGGGTCAGCTGGTGAAGACGATCAAGGATCATCTACCGGGCTGAAGGCTCTACCCCAGGTATTCCCGAATCCGCCGCGGTTTGCACCCGCGGCGGCTTCGTTTTTGCTTTGCGTAGGAGCGTGCTCGCACGCGATTGGCCTATGGGAGCACCCGCGCGATGCTCTGCCGTAGGCGCCTGCCTGCAGGCGATCGTATCGATCGGCCTACGGAGGAGTGTCCATTGAGCCCGAGAGTAGCGAATCGCCAGCAGGCTGGCGCTGGCAGCCATCCAGCCGGACGTGCCGCCGCCGACGATGGCGATACCTAAAGGCTGCTCCTCGCTTCGGGTCATCGCATTGCCAAGAACCAGGAAGGCGGCGACCTTAGCCGTTTGCGGGTTCAGTTTCCCGCTGAGTCAGACCGCGTTCGGGCGTTCGCCCTACTGCTGGGCGTTCTCGCGACTGGCGAAGCGTTCGCGCATCTGCTCGTACCACTGCCGGTCGTCATCGTCGCGCACCGGCGGGGTCTGGATCAGCAGTTCAACGTAGAGATCCCCCGGCGTTTTGCCCGGCAGACCCTTGCCCTTCAGGCGTAGCCGACGACCGCTGCGCGAACCCGCAGGGATGCTCAGGGTCACCGATCCCTGCAGGGTGGGCACCGCCAGCTGCCCGCCCAGCGCAGCGTCCCAGGGGGTGATTTCCAACCGCTGCTTGAGATCGCTGCCATCGACTTCAAAGCGCGGATGCGCCCGGTATCGGATTTCCAGCAGCAGATCGCCCGGCCCGGCCGGGCCGGGTTCGCCCTGTTTGGACAGGCGGATGCTTTGTCCATTGCCGATGCCAACTGGAATGCTCACCTCCAAGGTGCGCGGCCCGCTGCTGCCGCCGATCTGGAAGCGCTGTTTGCCGCCGGCGGCGACCGTTTCCAGATCCACTTCCAAGGTGGCGCGGACATCGGCGCCGCGTCTGGGGCGCGGCGGCTGGCGGCCGCGGCCGGCCCGGCCGCGTCCAAACATGCTCTCGAAGAAATCGCTGAAGTCGCCGCCGCCCTGCTCGGCAAAATCGAAATCTACGCCGCCGCTCCACCCGGGCGGCGGGGTGAACTCGTCGCCGGAACGGAAGCCGCCGGCGCGCAGCCGCTCGTACTCGCTGCGCCGCTTGTCATCACCAAGCACCTCATAGGCCTCGTTGACCTCTTTGAAGCGGTCTTCGGCGCCGGCCTCTTTGCTGACGTCGGGGTGATATTTGCGCGCAAGCCGCCGGTAGGCGCTTTTGATCGCCTTGGCATCTGCGCCCGGCTCGACGCCGAGGATCTTGTAGTAGTCCTTGAACTGCATGGATCGCAAATACTCTTCACTGCGCGCATGAATACCGCGCTACGCAAGAAACAAGGCCCGCGGCGACTACCGCGGGCCCGGTGGCAAAGGTACGGCCCGCTGTGGCGGATTACTCGGTGACGTTGATCCGGCGCGGCGTGGATTCGGGCCGCTTGGGAATCACGATCTCCAGCACGCCGTGCTTGCCCTTGGCGGTGATGCCCTCGGCATCGGCGCTGTCGGGCAGCGCGAAGCGACGGTAGAAGACACCGTGCTGGCGCTCGATGCGGGTGAACTTGCCGTCTTCGGCCTTGTTCTCCTGCTGGCGCTCACCGCGAATGGTCAGCACGCCCTTGTCCATGTGGATTTCGATGTCCTTGCTATCGACGCCCGGGATATCGGCATGGATGACGAAGCGCTGCGGCTCTTCGGCGATGTCCACGCGCGGCGCCCAGTGGGCGGTGACCACGCTGGATTGATCGTTCTCGTCGTTGTTCAAGAACTTGTCGAAGAACTGCTGAATCTCACTTTGGAAGCTGCCCTTTTGCGGCACCGAAATGCGATTGAAAGTCATGGTCGTAACTCCTGCTATCTGGTTGGCGGGCGCGTCCCGCTGCTGAGCTATAGCTAGGGGCACGGCGCGGGATTTCAAGCATTCCGACTGAGGGCCCAGGGCATAGGGCCCAGGGCTCAGAGAGCGAGGGCACAGGGCTTAGGGCCCAGGGCCCAGAAAGGCAGGCACGAGGCATTCCAGGTGGGCGGCGTTTCCGCTTTCGTGGGCCTTGGGGTCAGGGCCGAGTGGGCAAGCGCGGGGCTCTCCCGGAGGCGCGCTTTTCCTGGGCCCTGAGCCCTGAGCCCTGGGCCCTCAGACCTCACTGATACCCCGCGGCCTGCAGCGAAAACAGCCGCGCATAATGCCCATCCGCTGCCATCAGCTCGCTGTGATCACCGTGTTCGATGATCCGGCCGCCGTCGATGACGACAATCTGATCGGCCATGCGCACGGTGGAGAAGCGGTGCGAGATCAAAATGGCGATGCGGTCGACGGTGAGCTTGCGGAAGTGCTCGAAGATGGTGGCTTCGGCAGCGGCGTCCATGGCCGCGGTGGGCTCGTCGAGGACCAGGATGTCGGCGCCGTGGCGCATGAAGGCGCGCGCCAGGGCGATCTTCTGCCACTGTCCGCCGCTGAGCTCGCGACCCTGCGCAAACCATTTGCCCAACTGGGTGTCGTAGCCGTCGGCAAGCTGCTCGATGAAGTCGCTGGCCATGCCCTTGTCAGCCGCGCTGCGCCAGCGCTCGCGATCTTCGAAGGCGCGCACGTCGCCGGCGCCAATGTTCTCCCCTACCGGCAACTGATAGCGGGCGAAATCCTGGAAGATCACCCCGATGCGCTGGCGCAGTGCCAGTGCGTCCCATTCCTGCAGGTCCAGTCCGTCGAGCAGGATGCGGCCGCTGCGCGGGCTGTACAGACGGGTGAGCAGCTTGATCAGGGTGGTTTTGCCGGAGCCGTTCTCGCCGACCAGCGCCAGCGACTGTCCGGGACGCAGGTGCAGGCTGATCTCGCTCAGGGTGTCGCTATCGGCACCGGGATAGCGAAAGCTGACCGCCTCGAAGCGAATGCCGTCGCCAGGCAGCGGACCGCTGCTGGCACCTGCGGACAGTTCGGCGCCGCCGCTGGGCGTGTCCAGATATTCATACAGCGTGGACAGATAGAGGTTGTCTTCGTACATCCCGCCGATCGCCGACAGGCTGGCCGACAGCGCCGCCTGGCCCTGCCGGAACAGCAGCAGATACATGGTCATCTCGCCCAGGGTGATCTGGCTGTGCACCGCGCTCCAGGTGATCCAGATGTAGGCGCCATACAGGGTCGCGGTGCCGATCAGACCAAGCACGAAGCCCCAGCCGTCGCGGCGCAGGGCCAGGCGACGGTCTTCGCGATAGAGCTTGGCGAAGATGTCGCGGAAGCGCTGCAGCAGCAGCGGGCCGAGCTGAAACAGCTTGACCTCCTTGGCGTGGTCCTCCCGGGCCAGCACCGTTTCCAGATACATCTGCATGCGCGTTTCCGGCGAGCGCCAGCGGAACAGCCGGAAGGCGTCGCCGGAGAATTTCGCTTCGACCAGGAAGGCGGGGATACCGGCCAGCGCCAGCACCAGCACCGCCAGCGGCGAGAACTGGATCAGCAGGCCGCCGAAGCTGATCAGGGCAATGGCGTTCTGAGCCAATCCAAAGGTGCGCATCACCAGCGACAGCGGCCTGGACGAGGCCTCGCGGCGGGCCCGGGTGAGCTTGTCGTAGAAGTCCGAATCCTCGAACTGAGCCAGATCCAAGGTCAGCGCCTTCTCCAGGATCAAGGCGTTGATGCGCTGACCGAGCTGCGCGCGCAGCAGCGACTGGCACAGATTCAGACCGCGCTGCGCCGCCGCCAGTGCGGCGACCAAGACACCTTCCAGCAAGACCCAACCAAGCACGCTCTCAAACTGCGCATCCAGTCCCTGGCCTTGTCTAGCGATCGCCGCCACCACCGCATCGACCAGCTTGGCGCCGACAAAGGCAATTGCCGCCGGCAGCAGCCCGGCGATCACGGTCAGCGCACCCAGACCAAGCGTCAGCCCGCGACTGGTCTGCCAGACCAGTGTAAGGGCGCGGCGGGTGTAGGTCAGAATGTTGCGGAGGGGGGTGTTTGATGTCACGGATGGGCGGCTGGTGGGTTTTAGGGGAACGGGGCAGGGGTTTTACGTTGTTACGTTTTACGTTTTACGAAAGAGCAAGAGCGGTGCACGCCGCGCCAATCCTGCAAGCCCGAGCCTTGGCTCTTTCGTAAAACGTAAAACGTAAAACGTAACAACGTAAAACCCTGTTTCACCTAGAACTTCACCACGACTTTGCCCTTCGCACGCCCCGCTTCCAAATACGCGAAAGCCTGATCAATCTGCTCGAAGGGAATGCTGCGGTCGATCTTGACGGGCAGGGTGCCGGCATCGATGAGCTGGCTCAGCTCGCGCAGTTCCTCGCCGCTGGGGTGCATGAATTTGTAGCGGTAGCTAACTTCGGCCGCCTTGGCCTGGGCGCGCAAGCGATAGCTGATCAACCAAAACAGCGACTGCAGTTTCCAGTCGCGCTCCAGATCCACGCGCGCGGTCTGCGGCTCGGGCATGGCGGCGACGCTGACCACCTTGCCGCCCTTGGCCACGCTGCCAAACACCGCTTCCATGTCGCTGCCGACCAGATCCAGGGCAGCGTCGAAGCGGCGTTGGTGATTGGTCAGCGAATCGGTGGTGTAGTCGATCACCTCGTCGGCACCGAGTTCGCGCACCAGCGCCTCGCCGCGGGGTGATGCGGTGGTGGTCACGGTGGCGCCCAGCCACTTGGCCAGCGGTATGGCGAAACAGCCCACCCCACCGGCGCCGCCGGTAATCAGCAGCTTCATGCCCTCAGCCGCACCCAGCTCATCGCGCAGGCACTGCATCGCGGTCAGGCCGGCCAGTGGTACGCCGGCGGCCTGCTCGAAGCTGAGGCTGTGCGGCATCGGCGCCACCAATGCCGTCTCCACGCAGGCGAACTCGGCGAAGGCGCCGAGGCGCTCCTTGGCCACCCGCGCGTAGACCCGGTCGCCCTTGCTGTAGCCGCTGGCGCCGGCACCCAGCTGCACCACCTCGCCTGCCAGCTCGTTGCCCATGATCGCCGGCAGCGGGTAGCGGTTGATCGCCCGCAGCATGCCCTGGCGGATCTTGTAGTCGACGGGGTTCAGGCCGGCAGCGCGCACCTGAATGAGCAGCTGGCCACGTTTGGGCGATGGCCGCCGCAAATCGGTCAATCGGGCTCGATCCGGTCCGCCGTAGCGGTTGAGTACAAAGGCGCGCATCAGCGGACTCCTGGTGAGCAACCGCGCAAACTTACCAGCAAGCTCGTCGCGGCGGTGAGAGCGAGAACGGTCAGCTGGCGAGCAGTTCGGGCCGTTTGATGACCATATAGCCGCCGCGCTGGAGCAGCACGCCGGCCGCTTCCAGGCGCTTGAGCTCCTGATTGACCCGCTGCCGCGATGCGCCAACCAGCTGGGCCAGGCTTTCCTGGCTGAGCTTGAGGTCGATGCGCACGCCGTCGCTTTCGGTACTGCCGTAGCTGCGTGCCAGATTCGATAGCTGTCGGGCCAGGCGCTGCTCCAGGCTGCTCAGGCTCTGATCTTCGATGGCCGCAAAAAGCATCCGCAGGCGCTGGCAGTGCATCTGCATCAGCGCCTCGTAGAGGCTGCTGTGGCGAGCGAGCAGCTGCCGAAACTGCGCCTTGGGCAGCAGCAGCAGGACGCAGTCACCGTGGGCGTAGTTGTCATGGGTGCGCGGCATACCGTCGAACAGCGAGATCTCGCCGAACCAGCTGCCGGGCTCCAGATAGATCAGCGCCAGCTCGCGACCCTCGGCGCTGATTGCACTGATCTTCAGCGCGCCCTCGAGCAGGCAGTACCAGCCGTCGGCGGCATCGCCGCGATGGAATAGGCATTCACCATCGCCCAGCCAGCGCAGCGAGGCGCGCTCGATCAGCTCGTCCTGAGCCTCAGGCGGCAGGTGCGTGAACACCTCGCTGGCGTACAGCGCGCGGCGCCAGTGCTTTGCCAGCGCGGATTTTTCCATGGCCGCTCCCGGTGAGAAGCATTCAAGCATAGCCAAGACTGTCACCCAGGTGACTGCGTCGTGACCCACGCTGCGCGAAGATAGCGCTATTGACCGCTATCGCAGCTCCCGGGAGGAAAGCATGAATGCTGAAGCAATGACCGAAACCGAGCGTCAGGTCCGCGTTGATCTGGCCGCCTGTTACCGATTGGTCGCCCACTACGGCTGGGACGACATGATCTTCACCCACATCTCGGCGCGGGTGCCGGGGACTGAAGATCAGTTCCTGATCAATCCCTACGGGATGCTGTTTGAGGAAATCACCGCCTCGTCGCTGGTCAAGGTGGATCTGGCCGGCAACAAGATCGACGAGTCGCCGTTTCCGGTCAATCCGGCCGGGTTCACCATCCACTCGGCGGTGCACCAAGTGCGCCACGATGCGCAGTGCGTGATTCATCTGCACACGGTCGCCGGCACCGCGGTCTCCACTGACCCGCGTGGCCTGCTGCCGCTCAATCAGACCGCGCTGTTGGTGCGCGAGCAGCTGGCTTGGCATGAGTACGAAGGTGTCGCTGTTGATCATGACGAGCGCCCGCGGCTGCAAGCCGATCTGGGCGACAAGGAGCTGATGCTGCTGTGGAATCACGGCACCCTGGCCCTGGGTCCGAGCATCGCCGAGGCCTTCATGCGCATCTATTTCCTGGAACGGGCCTGCGCCATGCAGGTGGCGACCCTGTCAGCGCTGGGTAGCGAACAGCCGCATCCGGTGATGGACGGCATCGAGGCCAAGACCGCAGCGCAGGGCAACCATCCGGAGCTGTCGAAGATGATGGCCAACCAGCTGGCCTGGCCGGCGCTGAAGCGGATGCTGGATCGGCATAGCCCGGGGTATGCGGACTGAGCTCCGTCCCCCGCGCCTGGGCGTCGCGTTATAAATGCGGCGCAACGTGGGATGCGGAATCCACGCTCGCTTGCAAGCAAGCTCCTACCCAAGCCTTGCCCGAAATCTTCGCTCTGGTGTCGGAGCGTGCTTGCACGCGTTGCCGTGGTGTTTCGCAACTGAAGATCCAGTCGGGAAGCCGCGGCCTCACGATCGCCAGCAGGGCTGGCTCCTAGTACGCCCGTAGGGGCACACACACAGCACGGTGGAGGTCCGTGTCGGGGTAAGCCAAGGCCCCGTAGTCGAAGGCAACTGCGACTCG